>JAADIK010000072.1 GCA_013151365.1 Deltaproteobacteria bacterium | reverse complement strand
TCATCGTAGTCGCCGATATCCATGACCTGGGCGATAATACGTTCGGGCTGCCGTGTTGCCTCCTGCGGCGTCTTCCACCAGATGTACTTGCGGGCCAGGGCGGCCAGCAGCTGGATATCGTAGTTTTTTATATCGGTTGCTCCGGTCATGCATTCTCCTCCATTCGCAACGTTCGGCCGAACGTCCCCGGGGCCGTCCGGGAATTCCACATAGATTTTAACAGGTTTTCCTGTCATCCATCAGATAGTGGAGGATTCAACTCCTTTCCGACAACCGGTCCCGGACGCTGGGGAACAGGCTCATATCGGTGTGCGGCAGAAAAAGGGCGGCCATGTAGTGGCTCATGAACTCGGGATTTTCGGAAAGCTCCATGTTGGTAATGAGCTGCCGTACTTGAACCCGTTCACGAAAGCGCCTGACATCGGAGAGACTGATCTGGCAGCCGAGCAAAGAGCCGTTGCCGAGGTAATAAAACTGCTCCCGGTCCATATCGGGGAGCAGGCCGATGCGAATGGCCTGTTCCAGGTCGATGAAAGCGCCGAAATTTCCGGCCAGGATCACCCGCTCCAGGTCGGCGAAGGTGAGGCCGACCGATTCCAGCAGGGTCTGATAGCCGGCATACATCGCCCCCTTGGCCCGCATCATGTTGTCGATGTCCACCTCGGTGATCACGATGTCCTCGCCGATCAGGGAGTCCTGGCTCCAGGCCAGGACATACTCCCAGCCGTCGCGGCCATTGCGGATCCGGGGCTGATCAAGGTTGCGATTGAACTTGCCCTGCTGATCGATGACTCCGGAGTCCAGCAGTTCGGCGACAACCGAGATCAGGCCCGACCCGCAGATGCCGCTGGGCTTGATCCGGCCGATGGTGATCAGCATGGGGTCGTAGGTTTCCGGGTGAATGTAAAAGTTCTCGATCGCGCCGTTGGCGGCCCGCATGCCGTACTTGATGCCGCCCCCCTCAAAGGCCGGCCCGGCGGAACAGGCCGCGGACACCATCCAGTCCTTGTTGCCCACGACAATCTCGCCGTTGGTACCGATGTCGATAAACAGGGTCACCAGCTCGGATTTGGCTATCTGAGCGGCGTGAACACCGGCAACAATATCGCCGCCCACATAGGAGGAAATACAGGGATAGAGGAAGAGACGGACGCTGGGGTGGGCCTGGATGCCGAGTCCGGCCGCCTTGGTCAGCGGGAACTGGCTGACACTTGGCACGTAAGGTGATTCGCGGATATACTTCGGATCCAGGCCGAGCAGCAGGTGTGACATGACCGTGTTGCCGGAGGCCATGATGTAGCTGATATCGGCCGGGCTGATAATCATGGTTCGGCAGATGTCCTCTATAATGGCGTTGATTGTGGCAACCACCTTGTTCTGCAGCGTTCTGAGGCCGCCGGGCCTGCCGGCATAAATGATCCGGGAAATAACGTCCTCGCCATACCTGATCTGGGCGTTATAGGCCGAGGCTTCGGCGATAACCTTGCCGCTGTTCAAGTCAATGAGCACGCCGCTGCAGGTGGTGGTGCCGATATCCACGGCCAGCCCGTAAAGACGGGCCGTGGTGTCCCCGGCCTCCACGTCGATGATCCGGTCCGGCTCATCCTGCCGCCGTCCGTGCAGGAGAAGCAAGGTGATTTTCCAATCCGATTCGCGCAGGACCGCGGGCAGAACCTTGATCAGTTCCGGGTGATCGTAAGAGGGTTCCAGGCTGTCCGGCATGGCCGCCTTCAGGCCGCGCATAACCCGCTGCATGTCGGAAATATTATCCTCCAGCGTCGGGGGATCGAGTTCCAGGTAGAGCTTGGTCACCGGCGGGTCCACGTTCCAGCGGCCGGTCAACGTCTCCAGGGAACGGGCGGAAATGGTGCGGGTGGTCTTGGGTTTGCGCTTCAGCGCCTTGCCGCCTGCCGTGATTTTTTCCGGCACGGTCACCACCAGGTCGGAGACCACCGTGGTCTGGCAAGCCAGCCTCAGGCCCTGATCCCAGTCTTCCTGCCGCAGGTTGGCCTTGCCCGAGCTGACCTCGCCCTTGTCAATGCGGACCTTGCATTTGCCGCAAACGCCGTCACCACCGCAAAAGGCATGAATATAAACACCGGCCCCGGCGGCAACGCTCAGTAAATTCTCGCCCTTGTCTACGGTAACGGTTATATTATCCGGCTGAAACCGGACCGTATGTTTCATATCAATATCAAACTCCGGAAGATGGATCGGATCTGAATGATTGCTTGTTTTCAATGACAGGTGTCTGTCCGGGAGATCGGGCAAAAAGACCATTTTCGGATGGACACTGACAATTATTAGCATATAACCGTTGTAAATTCAACGAGGTGGTTATTTTGAAGGAGATAAGACCGGGGCGGCAATGGCTTAAAGTAACGGTTGCCTGCCCGGAACAAATTGTCGAGCCGGTCTCGGACCTGGTCGGGGTCTTGAGCGGGGTCGGCGTGGAGATCAAACCTGTCTCGGCGACAAAGACCAGGGAAATCAGCGGTTTCTTCGCCATTGACGCCGACGGACCGGGCGAACCGGCCGCGGCCGTGCCGGATCATCTCATGGACGAACTGGAAAAACTGTTCGCCCTCTACACCCTCATCCCGTCCCGGCCGACAACGGAAATTATCGACGACCAGGACTGGTCGACAAGCTGGCAGCGGTTTTTTACCCCTTTCGAGATTGTCCCGGGCCTGGTGATCAAGCCGTCCTGGGTCATGGGAAAAATATACCCCCGGCCGGGGGCAGCGGGTCCTGGAAATGGACCCGGGACGGGCGTTCGGCACGGGGCAGCATGCTTCGACAAAACTGGCCCTGTCGCTTATTGCCTCCTGTTTTCAGGAAAGTGACCGGGGCCGGCCCGAAACCGTGCTCGATGTGGGGACCGGGACCGCTATCCTCGCCATGGCGGCGGCGGTCTTCGGGGCGGACCGGATCATGGCCATTGACAATGATCCGGAGGCGGTGGCTGCGGCCCGGCACAACGTGATGGCCAACCGGCTTGACTGGAACATCGGTGTCGCCGCTACCGCTCTGGCCGATGTCCCGGGGAGATACGACCTGGTCTGCGCCAACATTGTCCATGATGTCCTGGTCGGCATGGCGCCGGAATTGAAGCGTCTGCTGGCGCCGGGCGGCCGGGTTGTCCTGGCCGGTATCCTGTGCGGCTCCCAGGAAAAAAATATCGGCCGGGTGTATGGGGAACAGGGCATGCGACTGGTTTGCAGCGAACACGAGGATGAGTGGGCGGCCTTGCTGTTTGAGGAGGTAAGCTGAGCCGCAGCATCGGTTTATAACCTGAAACCGTGACAAAACAAGGAGCGCGCCATGGATATGCAGAGCCCGAAAATTTTGTTTCTCGGCTCCAACGTGACCATTTACAATATGCCCGTCAAGGAGGTCAGCCTCCTTGACGAGGGCAGCCTGCCCGCCTACGGCTACAATCCCGGTGACGACATCGACCTGCTGGCCGGCCGGATATCCATTGAAGGCGGCCGGCTGGAACAGTGCCTGACCTGGCTGGCCTCCTATCTTGCCGACTCCGAACTCACGCCCCGGCTGCACACCCTGACCTATGGCCAGGAAAAGCAGGTCTATCAAATTTTCCGCAAGTACAAAGGTTCGGCAAGGCAGAAAACCAGGCACGGCTGGTTCATGGTCAAACAGATCCTGCCGGCCGAGGGCCGGGGCAGCACGGCGGAGCCCTTTGTCATTGCCGACAACGATCCCCGGACCATCAGCAATAACAACGGCATGCTGTTGATCGACGACTCCGGGGTGCCGCCGCAGGTCTGTGACGACATTGTTAAACTGAATCCGGACCTCTGGTGTATTGCCATGGGCATTTCCGTGGCGCACTGGCAGCAATGGGCCGACAAGCTGGGTGAAAATTTTGCCCTGTTCTGCCGCCTCGCCGACCTGGAAACCACCCGCATGGAGATGGATGCATCGGTCAGCTGGGAAACCATTGTGGCCATGTGCCTCCGAGCCCTGCGCACGGCGGAGGTCGGGCTCTGGGACGAACACGGCCGCCGGTTCCGCTGTCATATCATCGTGGAGATGTTCCCCCACGGTCTGCTCTACGTCGGCCCGGGCGGCACTTTTTTCCGCTACCGCAAGGGCTGTCTCCCGGAAAAAAGTTCAGCCCGGCACAAGGGATCGGTGCCCTGTTACGACACCCTGGTTACCTCCATGCTGGCCATGAATACCATGCGCCTGGGAGGGTTCAAGTTCTGCCGCAACTTCTTTTTTGATTTTTCGAAAAGGGTGCTTCTGAACTGGCAGGTACTCTACGAGCACGGGTATTACTTCAGCGACGGCCTGGAATTCCCCCGCCTTGATTTTTCCCCCACCTATCCCGAAGGTTCGCCCTGTTCCTTTATCGACAACGTGCCGGACCCCGCTTTTATCGAGCTGCCCGCCTTGTCTCCTGATTTCGACGCGACCCTGGCCCTGGTGGCCAGCCAGGTGTGGAACAGTGAAAAGAAAAGAGCCCTGCGCACCTTTTTCAGTTCCGGGCACGAGGGAAAAGCAGGCTCCGGCAACCACGGCTGCGCAGACGTCATCGTCTCGGTGCTGCATTATCTGAAGGAAGAAGTCAACCGGGGCAAGGGGTTCGATCCCTTGCCCGTCTTCCAGATCGGCCACCTGCGCTCCACTGATCCGGCGGAAATCGATCCGGTCATTACCCTGCATAATGTCATGGACTCGTACGTTTCCCGGAAAAACGTTCTCCGGCCCCTGTGTATCGGAGTGTTCGGCCCGCCTGGTTCCGGGAAATCCTTTGCGGTCAAGCAGGTGGCCAATGTCATTTCCCGGAAATTCGAGGGCAATCCCTTTAGCTTTTTTGAATTCAACCTGACCCAGTTTGCCGAACCGGACGAGATCAACTCGGCCATCGATCCGATCCGGGCGTCGGTGGCCCAGGGCAAGATCCCCATCGCCTTCTGGGATGAGTTCGACTGCCGCTATGATCAGCATGAATTCGGCTACCTGCGTTATTTCCTTCCGGCCATGCAGGACGGCGTTACCTATGTTCACGGCATTCCGTACCATATCGGCCGGGCCATTTTTGTCTTTGCCGGCGGAGTTAAGGCCAGCTATGAAGGCATGGAGGATTTGTTGCGCTATGACGACCCCCGGGAAGCGCAGATGATCCAGACGCTCAAGATTCCCGACTTCATGAGCCGGCTCCGGGTGGTGCTGGATATTGACGGGATCGAGATCGACGATGCCCTGCTGCGGGATGCGGTGTCGCCGGTTGAGCTTGAAGAACTGCGCCGCATCCTGCTCAAGCGGGCCTTTATCATTGCCCACCAGATGCAGACTCACTGGAAGTCGGCGGCCCGCAAGACATCGGGCTTGCTGCTCCGGCTTCTCCTGGCAAAGTACAAGTTCGGCGCCCGTTCCATCGAGGCGGTCATCGAGGCCAGCCGGGCCGCCGACCGCCTGGTGTACGGACTGCCCGAACTGATTGCCCCTTCCGCCGCCCGGATTCACGCCCGGTGGCGGGTGGAACTGGAACGGAAAATCGACCGGGTCCGCAAGGTCAAGGGGCTGCGCGCGGTCTGGTAAGGTAACTATCCAGCTGCGCTCCATCTTCGGGCGATCAGGCCGCCTTACATAGTTATACTATAGATTCGTTGGCCTGCTTACCCAAATATGGAGCACATCTGAATAGTTACCGAGGTTATGGCAGTTTTTTGCTTGTACCTGAATCGTTACACGGAATATTTGATCCCGGTGGTTGTTTTGTCCGGCGCCGGGGGCGGTCTGACAGGCCAGAGGTTATTGGCAGCGAAGAAAGGCCACATGCATGACAATGGGATAATCGTACCGTACGGTATTGTTGTTCCATTGATTGTAGCCAAAGTCGACCCATTCGCCCTGCTGTTCCCACTCCTCGGCACCATACTGCCAGCCCAGCCAGCTGCTGATCGGATAGGCCTGCTTGGGCCCGTAATAGTGGAACGTCAGGGCGTCGCCTTCTTTACTACGGCGGCTCCGGCCGATCAGCACCATGTTCGCGCCCCGGGCCTCCGCCTCTTTGGAAACGGCCTGGTCGATATCCTTGCCCGAGAATTCGGCGGGGGTGATCATGAGCGCCTGGGCAAAGACCCGGCATGAATCCGGGACCTGGCTTGCCTGAAAGGCCGCCCGCACCTGGTTGGTGGGTGGATAGGTCACACCTTTATACATTGTTTGATCGTGACTGCCGCAGGCGGCCAGCAGAAAACAAGCCGGCAACAGCAAGGCGAGTGTTCGTCCATGATTCCGCATAATATCAGTCTCCAGATTATCGGTTTTTTTTGACAGCGTTGTCTGCCGGGAACAGGTATATACCTGAACGTCAAGAGTAGCGGTGCGGTAGAAAGGCAAGGCTGTCGGTTCCTACGTATAGTCTCCGGCAAAGAGTACAAAAACAGGACAACCAAAAGAATGCAAGGGGAAAATCGGCCGCCGGCCGCCGCCGCTCCCGGACAGCCGTTATCAGAGGCGCACAAGGCGTTCCGTGACAACCGGATCAGGATGGGATTTGACCGCCGGCCGCCGGCATGCTAAAACGATAGCCGGTCGATACATTTTCCCGACTGGTGTCGGTCCGGAAACGAGGATTTTTGTTCGAGATCAGGTAAGCGCAGACTCCGAGGCAGGCGAAAAAAACAACCGCAGGTATATACATGATATTTCGAGAATCATTTTTTGAGAATAACACCGGGCTCGGGCAAGAAGACCATTGCCGGATGGGCATAACCTAGAGGAACGGATCCAAGCCATGCTCATCAATCTTGCCGCGCTGGTGGTGATTGTCGCCGGGATCATGTCGGCAAAATCGCTTATTATCCCCTTGCTCCTGGCCGTCTTTCTGGCCGTTATCTGCGCGCCGCCGCTATACTGGCTGCGGACGAAAGGGATCCCGCCGTTTATCTCGATCATCATCCTGGTCGTGGTCCTGATCGTTCTCGAAACCGGAGTGGCCACCCTGGTCGGCTCCTCGATCACCGATTTTTCAAAAAGCCTGCCGCTGTACCAGTCACGCCTGCAAACCATGCTGGCCGGAGTCATTGCCTGGCTGGGAACTCATGGGATCAAGGTGACCGATCAGACCCTCATTGACCAGTTCGACCCGGGAAAGATCATGAACATGGTCGCCAATACCCTCAATACCATGGGCGGATTGTTGACCAATACCTTCATGATTACCCTGACCTTTGTCTTTATCCTGTTTGAAGCGGCCGGTTTCCCGGATAAACTGCGGGCCATTGCCGGCAAGCGCGATGCGGACCTGGAAGAGTATGCCGAAATCACCAAAGGCGTCAACCGCTACATGGTCCTTAAAACCATGACCAGCCTGATGACCGGGGTGCTGGTCACCGTGGCCCTGAAAATTATCGGCGTTGACTTTGCCGTGATGTGGGGCCTGGTGGCCTTCCTCCTTAATTTTATTCCCACCATCGGCTCCATTATTGCGGCCGTACCGGCAGTGCTGCTCGCTCTCGTCCAGATCGGGACCGGCGCGGCAGCCGCAACCGCGGCCTGCTACCTGGTGATCAACATGGTCGTCGGCAATGTTGTGGAACCAAAAATCATGGGCTCCGGGATCGGCCTGTCCCCCCTGGTCATTTTTGTTTCCATGGCCTTCTGGGGGTGGGTCCTGGGGCCGGTCGGCATGCTGTTATCCGTACCGCTGACCATGACTCTCAAAATTATCCTGGCCGGCAACGAGAACACCCGCCGCCTGGCCCTGCTTCTCGGCTCGAATAACGAGGCCCGGGCCGCGCTTCGCGAGCAGGCCGGGGAATGACGCCGACTTTTTTTAACGGCACAAAACAAGAAAGTGGAGATCGGGTATGAAAAAAATTGAATTAGACAAGACAAGGGAGTTCAATCCCCTGGGCATGAAAAGTTTTGTTGTTCATGAGTCGGAATTTTTCAAGATCATCAACTTCAACCTGCAGGCCGGCGTGCTGTTCCCTGTTCATTCCCATGACATAGAAGGCCAGCTGAGCATCCTGGTTATCGAAGGCGAGGGTTTTTTTCTCGGCGATAACGACGCCTCGATGCCGGCCCGGACCGGCGACATGCTGGTCTCCGACATCCGCGAACCGCACGGGGTCAAGGCCGCAACCGATATGCGGATCGTCGTGACCATTGCTCCGCCGATCTGAGGTCCGGTCGTGGGGAATTTTCTTTACCGGGTCTCCCTGGCCATCCTGCCGCGCCTCTACGTGGGGGTGACCCGGCTGTGGTTCGCCACCTGCCGCTGTACCCTGCGCGGCGAGCGGCATTTCGAAGCTGCCCGGAAACAGGGGGCGGTAATCGTGCCGTTCTGGCATTATTCGATTCTCTACATTTTTCACCACGTGCGTGTACGGCGCTATCCGGCGGTGGTCCTGGTGAGCGCCAGCCGGGACGGGGAGTATATCGCCCGTATCGCCGGCCTTCTTGCTGTTGAAACTGTTCGCGGTTCGTCCAACCGCCGGGGCGTCCCGGCCTTGAAGAGGTTGCTCCGGTTCATCCGTGACGGTCGTAATGTCGGCATTGTGGCCGACGGTTCCCAGGGTCCGGCCCGCCGGGTCCAGCCGGGCGCCATTTTCCTGGCCTCGAAAACCGGAGCGCCTATCATGCCCATGGTCTGGGCTGCCGATCGCTACAAGGCCTTCCGCAGTTGGGACCGGACGGTTCTGCCCATGCCCTTCTGCCGGATTATCATGCGCTACGGTGAGCCGATGAATGTACCGCCGCAACTGCAGGCCGAAGGCATTGAGGAGTTCCGGCTCCGGCTTGAACGGCGGATGAACGATCTCTATCACCAGGTGTGGGCCGAATGCGGCAGGGTCCGCCACGATAAGGGACGAGAAGCAAAGTAACTGGTCACAGGGTGTGAAACTCTACGCTATTCCTTACATTCAACCTGTAAGCCGCCACAGGCGCCACAGATTTACGTAGTCGCTTCCGTTCGCTATAGTCCCTCTATGCGGGCGGAAGTGACCGCGTGAAGATGGGGTGCCTGTGACGGCTTACGAAGCAAAGGAGGACAGATGAGTGCTGGTGTGAAAAGCCTCGTGGTCGCCGGCCTGAGCGGCGGTTCCGGCAAGTCGGTGGTGGCGGTGGGCCTGGTGGCCGCCCTGCGCGGGTCGGACCGGCAGGTGGTACCCTTCAAGAAGGGACCCGATTATATCGACGCGGGCTGGCTGACCAGAGCCGCCGGCCGGCCCTGTTTTAATCTTGATCCTTATCTCATGAGCCCGGCGGCTATTACGGACTCGTTTCAGCGGCATTGCGCGGGCGCCGATTTTGCAATCATCGAGGGGAACAGGGGGCTCTACGACGGGGTGAACGCCGAGGGCGGTTTTTCCACGGCCGAGCTGGCCATTAAGCTTGACCTGCCGGTCCTGCTGGTGGTCAACTGCAGCAAGACCACGAGAACGGTGGCGGCCATGGTCCTGGGCTGCCGGGAACTGGACCGCCGTCTGCAGATCGGCGGCGTGATCCTGAACCAGATCGCCACCCCCCGGCATGAATCGATCATCAGGCAGGCGGTCGAGCGCATCACCGCCATTCCGGTCATGGGGATTGTGCCGCGGATGAAAAAGGATATCTTTCCCATGCGTCGTCTCGGCGTTACCCCGCACCAGGAGTACGGGACTGCGGATACCGCGGTGTCGGAGCTGGCGGAAATCGCCGGCAAGTATTTCGACCTTGCGGCCATTGACAACCTGATGCGTCCCGTAGCTTCGGTGCCAACGGCTGCGGCCGCGCGGCAGGCTCCGGCGGGTGAAGAGCCCGTGACCATCGGCGTTCTTCGTGACCGGGCCTTTCAGTTCTACTACGAAGAAAATCTCGAGGCCCTGCGGGGTGCGGGCGCCAGGCTGGTCATGATCGACGCCCTGAGCGCGCCGGCGTTGCCTGCCGGTCTTGACGGCCTCTATATCGGCGGCGGTTTTCCGGAAACCAGCGCCCGGCGGCTGGCCGACAATACCGGTTTCCGGGCCTCGGTTCGCCGGGAGGCGGACAAGGGGCTGCCCATCTACGCCGAATGCGGCGGCCTGATTTTTCTCGGCCGCGCCATTGTCATCGACGGGACCGAATATCCCCTGGCCGGGGTTTTTCCGGTCACCTTCGGCATTTCCCGGAAACCACAGGCGCACGGCTATTCCATCTTCAGCGCCGATCTGGCCAATCCCTTTTATCCGCAACACACCCGGGTCCGGGGCCATGAATTCCGCTATTCCACGGTCCTTGAATGGGACGGCAAGCCGGATGACCTGGTCCTGAACATCGAGCGGGGTACCGGCTTTATGGGCGGCCGCGACGGCCTGGTGAAAAATAATGTCATGGCCCTCTATACCCACGTTCTGGCTACGGGAACTAGGGAGTGGGCCCCGGGCCTGATCCGGGCCGCAACACGGTATCAGGGGCAAAGGTCCCGGGAGGATGAAGGCTGAGAGGTCCTTGTTCCCCCGGAGTTCAGGAGGATCTGATCTGTTTCGCTGGCCTGCAGGATGCAAATGCCCCATATGGGGAGGGCATAGTTGAGTCTGGGCCGGGGAACAAACAAGGATGATAAGAAGTCTCCTTATTTATTACCCGAATCTATTATCTGAACGTTTTTTACTGATTTCTTCATCACTGGCCTGTAGCCAACCGGAAATACTTTCGTGCACGGCATCAAATTTTTCCACGTATGGCTTGATATCCAACAATGGTGTTCCGTCAAGTATATCAATACCTTGTATGGCAATTTTGTTCCGTTCGACGCTTTTCAATCGAACAATGGATATCCCGATATGATTTGGCCGTAGAGGAGAGCGTGTAGCAAATACACCCCTTGTTTGTTTGTCCATGAAAGGTGTTACAAGCAACTCTGTTCGTGTCGCCTCATGAAAACTGTACAAAAGATAAATATGGCTGAAACCTTCAAGGTCCCGCAGCCCACCGATGTATTTTTCATCCACCAGTACGTACCCCTCGACCCCGGGTGCTCCTCTGGGTTGAATGGGCATATCTCCAATTGTGCAATAAGGAGAATGTATTATTCCTATTGGTTTTATTTGGTGCATGAGAGTGTGCTTTGTTTTCCCGCAGCAACACAATGGTCCAGTCAGTTCCCGCAATCGCCGCAGGTCTGGTTCGTGTTGAATGTCCGTAGCTTCCCGTCAAGGAAGGCCTGGACGGCTTCGCCCACGGTCGGCACCCCGCCGGAATAGTATACATCGATTCCCATCTGGTTAAATCCCATCAACGGCCGCATTCCCATGCCGCCGGCAATCAAGATTTTTACGCCGTTATCTGCAAGATGCTGAACCGGCGCCAAACATCCTCCCTCTTGGTGGGAGATATTGGGTAGTGTCCGAATGTCCTTGATATCTCCATTTTCCACATTAATAACAGTGTACAGGTCGCAGTGGCCGAAATGGGTTCCGAAAGGAGCGTCAAGTCCGCCGGGGTTGGTGGATGGAATACCTACAAGTGCCATGGTGTAATCCTCCTGAAAAAAGTTATAAAGGTTATATTTGTTGAGAGACAAATCCCGGGAAACGCGGAATTTTCCCCGGGCGGAAAATTATACACCTGTACGTCGGTTCCGCTGGCTGCCGCAATGTCACCTCCCGTTGCCGGTATCCGGTCGCGCATCCTTTCCCAGGCGGTATGAACCACCGTCAATACGGATGGCCATGCCGCCGGCCAGGGCTCTTGCCACGGTTCTGCGCGCTTCCATCAGGATGCGACACAAGGTCGGCCTGGAAACATCCATGAGGACGGCCGCCTCCTCCCGGGACAGCCCTTCCCCATCCACAAGGCGGAAGGCTTCAAAACCTTCCAGCGGCAAAACAACCCCCTTGAGTTCACGCAAAGGAACCCCCCGGGGCTTGAAAAAAACTGCCGTTGGCATGGCTTGAACACAGCGTTTCCTTTTTGGTCTGGGCATGTCTCTCTCGTATTATTATGAAACTATGTTCATAATGCAGGCAAAAAATCCCCTTGTCAAGACTTTTTCACCTCGACTCCGGCCTCCCGCAGCAGGGCCTCGGCGGTTCCCTCGTGGGGGCCGGGGGCGAATACCTGGTCGGGTTTGAGGCTCAGGAGCCAGCGGCCGGTCAGGAAACCTTTCTTCCGTTCCTCCCGCCAGTGGGGGTTTTCCACATATTCTCTACTCACCACCTTGTTGCCGGCGGTCTCATCGACCAGCTCTAGCAGGAACCAGGGAGCCCGGGCCAGGTGTTCCTCCACCTCGCCCTCCGGTCTTGTCACCGGAGTCAGGCGCCTGATGATATCCTCCCGGCCGTAATGGGGCCGGATCCGGGCCATGACCACCCGCGGGAACTGTTCCGGAATCTCTACTTCCAGGCGGTCCGCCACTTGGTCGGCGATCTGATGAGACCGGGTCTTCAACACCACGTCCATGTCAATGATAAACCGGCCGCCCGCAGTCCGGCTCAGGCAGCGTTTCACCCTGGTCACCCGGGGATACTCCTCGACCATCCGGATGATCTCCCGTTCCGTATCCCGGTCCATGGCCCCGTCGAGCAGGTCCTTGAGCGCGGTCACCATGAGATGGCCGCCGGCCCGGAAGACGAACAGAGAAACCGCGCCGGCGGCCCAGCGGTCCACGGCAAAGCCGAAATAGCCGGCCACCAGCCCCAGCAGTACCACGGCAGTGGAAAGGCTGTCGGCGAGGTAATCACGGGCATCGGCCTGCAGGGCCGTGGAGTTGAGCCGGCGTCCGGCACTGAGCTGCATGATTCCGAAACCCAGGGTCACGACAAGGGAAAGCAGGGCCACCGGCAGGGCAATGCCGACAATCGGCAGCCGCTCCGGTCCGAACAGGGCCTGGCGGCCGATCTCGCAGGCCGCCACCAGGACCGCCACCGAGGTCACCAGGGTGGCGACGGTCTCGGCCTTGTAGAGGCCATACGGAAAAGAGGGATGCTCCCGGCCCGCGACCCAGAGGCCGACATAGGTAGCGGTCGAGGCAAACACGTCGGCGGCGGAATGGATGGCGTCCCCGAGCAGGGCGGTGCTGTTACCGGCAACGCCCGCCACTCCCTTGCCCACGGCCAGGCACAGGTTCAGGCCGATGGAGACCGCGGCCCGCCGGCGGGCGGATCGGAGTTCAGCCTGGGGGGATGAAGATGGGGACATGAGAGATATTCCGTAAGGGTTTCGGACGGACGGGAAAAACAGCAGAGGATTTTCGTCGCGCGGCGCGACTCCTCAAGCGGACCGAAACAGTCCTGAATCACCTTGATGGTGGGCGAGGCGGGATTCGAACCCGCGACCTTCGGCTTCGGAGGCCGACACTCTATCCAGCTGAGCTACTCGCCCACACGGGGTTTGCACTTTGTGTGGTTTGCCTGTGCAGTATGATGTGCAGTGAGCAGATTTTGTAAAGAGACTTTCTATACCACAATATTGCAGACTATACCATTCATTTTCAACCGGCTCTTTTCCGCCCCGCTATCCCGAGTCTGTCAGCGAGTCGAGGTACTCCTGCCATTCCACCGGCAGGGAATTTTTTTTCCTGATATTGCATGCCTTGCAGCAGGGGGCCAGGTTATCCTTGGTTGAGCGGCCGCCCCGGGAAAGGGGGATGATATGGTCCATGGTCAGGTTTTTAAAGCCGACCGGCCGGCCGCAGTAATAACAGGTGCCAGCGGCCGTTTTCTGCTGCCACCAGCGGGTCTTCCGCAGGTTGCGGGCCTTGTCGCGTTCCGCCCGGATGAAGGCTTCGTCCATCCCGTCAAAGCCGAAAAAATCGTTTTTCATGAGCCGTTTACAAGCTCCCCGCAGAGCATTTGCCGTGCCCGGCCCACCAGGTAGAGTGAACCGGCCACGCAGATCAGGTCCCGGTCTGCCGCCTTTTTTTCGGCTTGTTCAAGGGCTTCGTCGACCGTGGCCGCGCAGACGGACTGTTTCGCTAGCTCGGGCGGCAGGAGTCTGCGGAGCCGATCCGGTGGTGCCGACCGTTCGGACTCCGGCCGGGTAAAGATAATCGTGTCGGCCAAGGGAGCGATTTCGAGCAGGGTCGAACTCAGGTCCTTGTCCGCCATGGCCGCCCAGACCAGGACCAGTCGGTCCAAGGAAAAATCTTTC
>JAADIK010000172.1 GCA_013151365.1 Deltaproteobacteria bacterium | reverse complement strand
CGGCGATCTTGAAATGGACGTCATCGGGATGCTTGTAATGCTCGCAGCCGACCAGGGCGGCAATACCGCGGATACGGCCGTTGATGATGTTGTCGTTCAAGGGCCGGTAGCTCTGACGAAAACGCCCGCCAAGCATATAGTTGATCGCCTCATGACTGAAACCGGCGACAACGTCCTGCTTTTTATCCTTGGGAATATAGTAGTTGCCGCGTTTTTTAAAATTATTAACCGCGCGCGTGAGAATTTTCTTGGCCGAATTGTAGGCGTCATGCTCTTCAAACTGAATGTGGACGGCATCCGGCATCTTGGCCCGGTAATTGGTGGTAATGATGTCCGTGTGCATCTCCTTGACCACCTGGGCCAGGGACTGCATGAGACACTGAACATCCACCACCATGGCCTCGACGGCACCGGTGGCCAGGACCATCTCCTGCTGAATAAATGAACCGGCCACCGGGATACCCCGGCGCATGAGAATTTCATTGCCCGTACAGCAGACACCGGCCAGGTTGATGCCCTTGGCCCCGACTTTTTTGGCCAGGGCCAGGATTTCCTCGTCCTCGGCGGCCAGGCAGAGCGCCTCGGCCAGCAGCGGCTCATGACCATGAACCGTGACGTTGACCATATCGGGATTGAGGACGCCGAGATCAACGATGGCGCGCTTGGGGACCGGGGTGCCGAACATGATGTCCGTCAACTCGGTGGAAAGCATCGAGGCGCCCCAGCCGTCGGCCAGGGCGGTACGGGCGCCCTGCTTGAGGAGGTTCCGGTAATCCTGGTCAACGCCCATATGGGTACGGTGCATCATCTCGACGACTTCACGATCTATGCCGCGGGGAGTGACCCCCTGCTTGGCCCATATCTCCTGCTGTTTTTTCGGCGCCCTTTTAACCATGGTCAGGGTCCCGTCCTGCTGGCCGAATTCGGCCAGGGCCTTTTCCCCCAGCTCAAGCGCGATCTCGTTTTTATCCCGGCCCTCGATTTCAATGTCGAAAATCTCGGCCATCTTGTGCAGCTTGTCCTCATCCTTGATTTCGTGCGGAGTCTCACCCTTGGCCGTGGCGATCAGGCCGCGCACCATCTCGCGGGCATGATCGACATGCGCCGCCGTACCGCCGGCGATGAAACGGCAGAAGTTCCTGGCCGCCACGGTATCGGCGGTGGCGCCACAGACACCGATCATGGACTCGACGCCGTCGATAATCTGGCAGGGCCCCATGTTACAGTTCCGGCAACAGGTGCCGCCGGCTCCGAACAGACAGGTGGCCATGCCGCGATCTTCGATCCGGTCATAGGCGGTATGCACCTGCTTGGCCAGATCCTGACTGAGAAGATCGAGGGTTGACGCGGTGGTTATCTCGTTACACTTATCGCATCCTCTTGCTTTAGCCATAATTGAGGGGCTCCTTATCTGAGGTAAGTCAACAAAAGACAGGAACAGCGAATCCCGGCTTTTTGCTTTTTTTTACTTTTTTTACTTTTCTTTATCGTAACTCTTCAGGCACAAACGAACAACTGCCATCAACTGCCATAACCTTGGTCCGTAGTTGTTCCGGCCCTCTTATTCTTTGTTATCCAGGGACTGCCTGG
This sequence comes from Deltaproteobacteria bacterium, assembly GCA_013151365.1. Taxonomy (GTDB): domain Bacteria; phylum Desulfobacterota; class Desulfobulbia; order Desulfobulbales; family Desulfobulbaceae; genus BMS3Abin13. The sequence goes on along the minus strand of JAADIK010000172.1, from coordinate 4,778 downwards.
CCGCCTGGACGGTATTTTTCATGAGCATGGTAATGGTCATGGGACCGACGCCGCCGGGAACCGGGGTAATGGCGGCCGCCTTTTCCTTGACCGAATCAAAATCAACGTCGCCGGCCAGGATGGCCTTGCCGGACTCGGACTTGCCGATGCGGTTAACGCCGACGTCGATCACCACCACGCCCTCCTTAACCTGGTCGCCCTTGATCATCTTGGGCACCCCGGCGGCCACGATCAGGATATCGGCACGCCTGGTGTGGAAGTCCATATCCCTGGTCCGCGTATGGCACAGCGTCACGGTGGCATTGCCGCCGGCGCGTTTCTGGAGCATCAGGTTGGCGATCGGCTTGCCGACGATATTGGAGCGGCCGACAACCACGACCTCCGCCCCGCTGGTCTCGACACCGGAACGCTGCAGCAGCTCAAGAATTCCATGCGGGGTACAGGGCAGGAAACACTGTTCGCCGAGCATCATCTTGCCGATATTCACCGGATGGAAGCCGTCGACATCCTTGTCGGGATCAATGGCAAAGAGGACCTTGGCCTCGTTGATGTGCCCGGGCAGGGGCAGTTGAACCAGAATGCCGTGAATCTTGTCATCGTTATTATATTTATCAACCAAGGCGAGCAGATCATCTTCGCTGATATCACCGGGTACGGTCACCTGCTCCGAATGGATGCCCAAGGCGTGAGCGGTCTTGTTTTTTGCGGCAACGTAGGACTGTGATGCGGGATTGTCGCCGACCAGGATGGTGACCAGGCCGGGAACAACATTATATTTTTCCTTGAGCTCGGTCACCTCGGTTTTGAGCTCTTCACGGATCGCCTTGGCGGTCTCGGTTCCACTTATTATCTTTGCGCTCATTGGTGGTTCTCCTTGGATTCGCAGTTCACTCTTCAAGCGTTGACAGCTTGTACCATAAAATAATAATAGACTTTTGCAAAGGGGAGCTATTATTAGATTCTTTTCCGGGGGAAAAGTCAAAAAAGTAAATTTATAGTGGATAAATTTATTTTTTTCAAGGGATAATCGGCAAAATGATCCAGCCGCAACTCGATCAAGATGGCCAAAACCACGCAATGCGCACGCGAACGGCCGGTTCAGATTAGTGGTCCTTTTTCTTCGTTTTCCGGCCGCCTGGTCCGCAGCAGATGCAGCAGCGCGGTCTGGCGGAGACTGGTGTCCCGGTTCCTGACCGCCATGGCCAGGGCCCGCCGGGCGCCGACAAAAACCGCCAGTTTCCGGGCCCTGGTCAGGCCGGTATAGATCAGGTTGCGAAAGAGCATGCGGTAATGCTGGGTCAGCACCGGCAGGATCACTACGTCGAACTCGCTGCCCTGGGCCTTGTGAACCGTAATGGCATAGGCCATGTCAAGCTCGGATATTTCCTCGCGGTGGTATTCGACCTCCCGGTTGTCGGGGAAAAAGGAGACGACACAGGTAAGGTTTTCGTTGTCCACCTCCTTGATAACCCCGATATCGCCGTTGAATACGCCCAGCTCATAGTTGTTGCGGCGATGAATGACCCGGTCCCCCGCCCGGTAGGTCCGCTCGCCGCTGATCAGCTCCGCCTTGCCCCGGCCCGGCGGATTCACGGCCTGCTGGATCATGCGGTTGAGGCCGGCCGACCCCAGGCTGCCCCGGATCATGGGCGTCAGCACCTGGATCTCGCAGGCCGTGCCCAGGTATTTCGGGATCCACTCGGTATATAACTTGCGGACCACCGCGGATGCGGTCAGGCCATAATAGAGAGACGACCAGGGATGTACTTTTTTGAGTACGGCCAGCAGCTCTTCGGCCGCCGAATCCGCCGTGCCCAGGGCGTCGAGCGAGACATGCCGGAACGGCTCCGGGACCTGCAGAGCAGCGGTGCGGCCGTATTCCGCCGCTCCCGCGGTGTCGAATTCATAGGGCTTGGCCCCGGCCCGGCGTTCCCGCTCGTCAATGGAGTTGAAATGACGCTTGACCTGGCCGATAAACCGTAACTGCCGGACCGAGGCCTCTTCGGCGTCGATGAAGAAACAGTCCGAGTCCCGCCAGACCCCGGGCCGCTTGAAGGGGGAATCGATTGCCGGCAACTTACCGCGGTTGATTTCATGGGCGTAGCGGATAATCAGGGACTCCCGGGCCTGCCTGAAGATCTGCGTCAGGCGGTAACAGGGGACAACGCCCGAGGCGATCATGTCGCGCAGGACATTGCCCGCCCCCACCGAGGGCAGCTGGTCGGCGTCGCCGATAAAGAGCAGGGCCGTCTCGGCGGCAACGGCCCGCAGGAGGGAGGCGGTCAGGCTGATGTCCAGCATGGAACATTCATCGACGATCAGGACATCGGTCTCCAGGGGTGATTCTTCGTCCCGTTTGAAACGGGTCCCCTGGAATTCCAGCAGCCGGTGAATGGTCTTGGCCTCAAGGCCGATCACCTCGCTCATGCGCTGGGCGGCCCGGCCGGTCGGCGCGGCCAGGGTCACGCTCCGGCCCAGGGCCTGCAACAGGGCCACCAGCACCCTGGTCGTCGTGGTCTTGCCGCAGCCCGGCCCCCCGGTCAGGATGGCGCACCGTTGTCCGGCAATGGCCCGGACCGCCGCCGCCTGCTCCGGGCTCAGGACAATCCCGGTTTTTTTCCCATAGCGCTCCAGCCAGGCCGGAACCCGGTTTGCATCGACAACGAGGGGACCAACCATGCGCGACAACCGGTCCGCCACGTACTCTTCATCATAAAAAAGTGATTTTGAATAATAGCACCTGACCGTCTCCCCTGCCCGCTCCGGATGCGGCAGCCTCCGGACCCGGAGCTGCTGCTCCTGTTCCATTGTTGCCAGGTGGGACGAAATGGTTGCCGTCAGGTCAAGATCCAGCAGTTCGCCGACCTGAGAACTGATCTGCTCCAGGGTGAGGTAGCAGTGGCCCTGTTCGCGGCTGGCCGACAGCACATGCCGGATGGCGGCCGCGATGCGCAGCCCGCTGTCCCTGGCAAAACCGATGGACAGGGCCACCCGGTCGGCTGAAAAAAAACCAATGCCGAAAAAATCAACCGCCAGGCGATACGGATTCTCCGTGACCAGGGCAATGGCCCGGTCGCCGTACTTTTTATAGATCCGCACGGCAAAGAGGGTCGAAATGCCATGCGATTGCAGGAAGATCATGACCTCCCGGATGGCCCGGTGTTCCTGCCAGGCCTTTTTGATCAAGGAGAGCTTTTTTTGGGCGATACCCGGGACCTCGGTCAGCCTTTCGATCTCGTTTTCAAAGACCTCCAGGGTCTGGTCGCCGAAATGCCGGACGATTTTCCCAGCCGTTTTGGGCCCCACCCCCTTGATCAGGCCGGAGCCGAGATACTTTTCCAGAGCCCCGGCCGTGGCGGGTTTGATCTCCGTGGCCAGCCGAGCCTTGAACTGGCGGCCGAATCGCGGATGTTCGGTCCAGGAGCCGGTGAATTCCATGGTGGCCCCGGCAAAGACCTTCATCTGGTGCACGGTCACGGTGATCTTTTCGCCGTAACCCTGAAACGGCGTGACCCGGAGCACCGACCAGCCGTTTTCCTGGTTATGAAAGGTGATGTGGTCGACCACACCCCTGATCTTCTCTTCAATAATCGCTGATTGCACCGACCATGCCCTGGTGAGGATTCATCAAAAATCCCAAGCCCTCCCTGCCGCAACTGATAAGGTACAGATAAACGGTGAAAACTTCAACATCAGCGCGGCCCGGCAGGGCGAGGCCGTTTGGAAACGAGGCTCGGCGGACGTTGAAAAACGCAAGGTGAGATTCAGCCGGTATAATCCGGTCTGAATATAATTTTCCGACACAATGGCCGAGGCGTTGCAAATATCCTCGGCCACCAATATCTCAGTAAAACAGCCACGATGCCGGGACCGCCCATATACGGTCATCAACCTGCTCAAGAACGGATCCATTGTTGATCAGCAGTCCAATACCGGACTCTGCTTCCGTCACGTATTTTTTCAGGTGTCTGATATCCTGGCTCCGCATTTTCTCTGCCTGTTTGACCTCGAGAAATAATGGAATCTTCCCGTTGTCCGAGGTGAGGAATCCATCCGCCTCCACTCCGGTGGCTGTTCTCGAAAAATACAATTTCCGGCGGCCGCCATTGAAGCATAAAATTTTATTCACCTCGGTCAGCACCGTATTTTCAAAAAAACTACCGGACATGGTGGAAAAATCACCAAGCACAGAGCGCAGCAATCCCGTATCGTAAAAATAATATTTTGACATCTTCATCATTCGTTTGCCGGGATTCGTGTGATACGGTTTTGCCTGCCAGGCAATAAAGAGCTGGCGGTAATATCCTATAAAACGACGAATGGTGTCGGCAGACAATCCGCAATCCCTGGCAAGTTCACTGATATTCATTAAACTCCCGACACGCTGCACAAACATTTTTTCAAACATCTCAAACGATTCAGGATTTCGTAACTCAACCAGCTGGCGCAGGTCAGTTTCAAGATAGGTCTGATGATAGCTGCTCAGCCAGTCTTTTCTATCCTGCGGATCTTTTCGGCTGATAAATTCTGGATACCCCCCGAATAAATTGAATTCTCGAAAAATATCCTTACAATGGCCGCTCTCCCGAACAGGGAGGTAAAATTCCTCCAGGATTGAGGCGCACTCCCGGCTGTCGTCCGCATCGAGAAGCTGCTCAAGCAAAGTGCGCCTTTCTCTCTCAAGTAATTCTCCAAAAGACAGCGGCAACAGGGTAAAAAGAGCCACTCTGCCGGCCAAAGATTCTTTGATATGGCGGTTTAACAGCAGATGGTTTGAT
>JAADIK010000196.1 GCA_013151365.1 Deltaproteobacteria bacterium | reverse complement strand
TCGCGGCAGATCGTTAATGCGGCAGGAGAAGGCGCAACCGCCGAGCTGTCGGCAGAACATTACCTGGCCAGACTGGCATAACCGCGAGCACTGCTTTCCAGCCGGAAGTCGGAACTCGCAAGGTCAGGGGCGGTAAGTTCATAACTCCACATATTGTATGGGATATAACCTCAAGCCGTCACGGATGCAGGATTTATTGACACCCCATTAGGGCCTTACTCCTGAATTCCTATCATAAAAAAACAAGAAAACTGATCATGTTTTATTCATACAAATCAGCAGGTTGTTTAGGCTGAAGGCGATTAGCCCTACCCTAACAGCCTGGAAATAGATACGCTGGAAGTTGATTTGGGTTGTGGGCATCGCCCTCATTAGCAGTCATCTGAAGCAGGAGCAATCTCATGTTACACATATTCGACCAAGACACCAAAGGTTACCGCCCGGTCCTTTTTTCCCTCATGCTGGTCCTGATTCTTTCTCTTGCCGGGTGCGCATCGATGAAGGAGCTGTTCGGCTCCGGCAACACAACTATCCAGAAATCCGCCGCCAGCTTGGCCGTCGAGGCCATGGACGAATTCAACGTGGGAAAATACTATAACGCCCTCAAGGACTTTCAGGAGATCCTGGACCGCTACCCCTTCAGCCCGCAAGCCATGCTGGCGGAACTAAAGGCGGCCGACTGCCATTACTACCAGGATGAATTTCTCGAGGCCAAGACGCTCTATCAGGAGTTTGAGAACCGTCACCCGACCAACGAGGCGATTCCCTACGTCATGTTCCAGATCGGAATGTGCGATTTTAACCGGATCGACCGGATCGACCGCGACACCAGCGGCGCCAGGGACGCCATTCAGTCATTTTCCCGGCTGTTGCGGGCCTACCCCGACTCGCCATACACTGATGAGGCCAAGGCCAGGATCAAGGCCGCCCGGGAATTCCTGGTCAACCACGAATACTTTGTGGCCATCTTCTACGTCAGAACGAAGCAATACCAGGAGGCGGCCCACCGGCTCAAGTACCTGCTGGCCACCTACCCCGACTCCACCATCGCCCCCAAAGCCCGGGCTCTGCTGGCCCGTATAGAAGCAGGCAATCCCCCCAAGATGGGATTATCCAGATGGCTGCCCGATCTGTCCCTGCCGGACTGGCACCTCTTCGGCGGCCCGGACAAGGACAAAAACACCAAGGCGAAACCTGCCAAAAAGTAAGCCGGCAGCCGGGCAAACGTCCGCCGGATACCGGGTCGGGACCTGCAAATAACGCAACAAGGCACCTAGCTCGTGACCGGGCCGGTGATCGTCTCCATGGCCGCGAACTTCGGTTCGTGCAGGGGGATAACGATCTTGGCCAGCTTCTTGGTCTTCAGCAGGATGTCGTACGCCTCGTAGGCATTGACGTGGGTGCCCGGCGGGATGACCTCCATCTCCATGGCCCTGATTTCCCTGGGCGGATAAAGATTTTCAAGAATGATGCAGAAACCGGTGATCACCGCCCGGCCCTCGGGCGTGTCGATAAGTACGCTTATTCCCCCCGGAGTGTGCGCCGGGGAATGAACAACCGAGATACCCGGCAGGATCTCTCCGTCGCCGGTCACTTTCCGGATCTGGCCGTTGTCCTCCACATCGAAGATAAAATCCTCTACATAACGGAAATCAAGGGGATGCGGGGCGTGGATCGTCTCCAGCTCCTTTTCGTGGACATGGATTTGCGCATTGGTGCACTTGTAATCATTTTCACAGTGATCGGAGTGCAGATGGGTGTGGATGACCACATCGATGTCCTCGGGTTTCAGGCCCCATCTGTCTAGACCCTCCTCGAAGGTATGGATCTTGCCGCCGATGGCCTCTTCCCGGCTCTCGGACTGGATCGGTTTCAGCTCACCGGTATCGACCAGCACCTTGCGGTCGCCGCCTTCGAGATACCAGCTGTAAATGGGAATGGTATAGGGCTGGCCGTAACCGTGCTGATAGGTCATCATGCCCTTGTCGAAAATCTTGGTACCCACCACGATGGGATGAATTTTATAGACGCTCATCGCAACCTCCTTGATCCGTTGCGCGGTGGCGTTCAGGTTTTCTCGACCGTAAAGACAGTACCGTCGGCACCGTCATCTCTGGCCAACACCTTACCTTCGGCGTAGTTCACGACCCGTTCGACCCGGTCGGCCTGGCCGCGATCGCAAATGAAATGCAGCCGCTTGCCGGCCGGGCTGTCACCGAGACGTAACCTTACGTCCATAAAAGCCTTTCAACAGTCGCCGCGATAATCAATCAACTCTTTCATGACGTTTTCCTTACCGTCTTTCCGGCAGACCCAGGCAGTAGGGAAGAGGCGCCGGAAAGGAGCATATGCACATATATATAAATATGATTCCCCGGCTTGTCAAGAAAGGCGGGGGCGGCGCGCTATAAAACCGGAGCCGTCCGATGCCCGGCGCCCGGCACCTTCCAGCGGATGGCGGCCACCGCCACCGGCCGCCGGTCCGCCCGGGCGAGCATCCTCGAAAACTGTCCCACCAGCGGCAGTTCCGCGTCCCGGTTCAGGTCGGCGGCAAAGGCCGGGGAAATGGAATCATACAACAATTCGGCGGTAACGGTGAACGGTCCCGGCCGGTTGCCGAGATCGACCACGTAGGTCACCTGGTCGGAGCCGCCGCGAAAGTTATCGTCCTGCCGGGCGCGGCCATGAACGCCAATATCCTCCGGGGCCGTCGTCTTGTCGAAACCGGCGGGCAGGAGACGGTTGTCCTTCACAAACCCGGCTGCCCGCAGCAGGGTGTAGGTCACCCGGCCGTCGGTATTGGCCATGATCGTCTCGTAGATCTGCACCTGGTCGGCGCGGGTGATGCGGTCGTAATGCGGCTCAAAGGTGGCGGGATCGGCATCGTTGTCGTTGCCGGCAATGGCGCCGTCCGCCAACGGCCGGCCTGATTCGAAAACCACGCCGCCGCTGTCGTCGGTGACCCGGAAGTGCAGCCACAGACGGCGGGACGGGAAACCGGTCGGAAATTTATGGCCGACGAGATTCTTCACCTTGACGGTGGCCGACAAGGTGTTGCCGCGGCGGCGGCTGTCGACCAGGGAAAGCCTGGCACTCTCGGTCTGCAGCTGGTGGAGGGTCCGTATCCGGGTGTCCTCCAGCTTGGAATCGGGGGTGGTCAGGCCGAGCAGGGCGTTGTTGTCCTCCAGCACCTCCAGCATCATGACATTGCCGCCGACGAAAAAGTGGCGGGAAAAATGGTCCTTGGCCTTGATCTCCGGCGGCGCCCACCTGGAGATAATCACCCCGCCCTCCCGGGAATGGGGCATGTGACATTCCTGGCAGAGCACGCCGTGCTGATCCGCTTCGCCGATTTCATGCCGCTTGGCCGAGTCCCGGCCAAAGGTACTGTGCCGCCACTCCAGGTAGGGGGTCTGTTCCGGAAAGGTGCCGGCCACCTGCCCCTTGGCGTTCAAGTACGGCGTGTAAAGGGTATGACAGGTGGCGCAGAGGGCGGAATCGTTGGTCTGCGGCCCATAGGTAGGGGTGAATCCCTCGGCGGCGCGCATGGTCCTGGTCACCGGGTCGCGATAGGGGCCGAAGATCGCCCGCCCCGGAGCGACGGCCGCCGTATCCACCGTGTATTTGCCGCTGAAGCTGGCCTCGGTTCCCAGGCCCTTGTCCTGGATCTGGTGACAGAAGCTACAGGTCACACCGTCCATGGCCGCATCGTGCAGGGGATTGTTGCCGTTCAGAAAGCCGGGACCGAAAAGGGCGCCCTGCCCGCCGTCGGCATGGACCTCGGTCGCGGCGGCCGGCATGTGGCAGATGACGCATTTTCCCTCGATGACCTTGCGCAGGGCCGGGTTCCTGGCCACTTCCGAGCTGACCTTGGCCAGCCAGAGGGGGTCGCGGGCGGCGTTGGCCATCATCGTCGAGCGCCAATGGTTGCTGATGGACATGTCATTGCCGTCCCGGTCGGTGAGCAGGGTATGGCAGTTGGCGCAACGGCCGGAGCCGACGAAATTGCGGGTGACGAAACTGCTGAGCGCCAGCCCGCCACGCCAGAGTGGCGGCACCGGCCGGACATAAAGCTGCCGCGGATCGATGGTTTCTACTCCGGCCGGTACCGGCCGGTTCGTCTCCGGCGCCAGCCTTTTTCCCGGGGTCGGGGCTGGGGCCGCCAGGGCGGCCGGCAAGGTCGGTCCGCCGGGAAGGCCGGCAATGAATCCGCCTCCGAGCAACAGAAAACTGATAGCGATAACAACGGTCAGTCGGTTCCTTCTCTGGTGTCGCATGGGTTCCTCCTTTGCCGGAATTCAGTGGGCGTTGACAATAACCTTGATCCGTGACGGCTCGCGGTGACATTCTGTGCAACATGTGGAATTTATTACATTATTGCCGAACAAATGCATTTTTCGGTTGCACCGCGCCGCCCTGCGGGGCGCCCGATAACGGCGCATCTGCTGCGTTGGCAACTCGTTGATATCACACCAGGATAATCAACCTCGTTACCGCCTTGCATCTGCACCGTTCTCGAACGCTCACGGATACAAGGGATAAAAACCACCGGAAAGGCCTGGAACGAAGGCGTCCGGGGTCAGAAAAGGTCGATGATCAGACCAGCGCCGAAATGATGGTGCAGGGCGTCGCATACCAGGTTCCGTTCCTCGGCGGAGACCGCCTTCTTGATCCTGAAGACGACGGGAATAATGTCCTGGTCGGCCAGGGCCACATCCTTGGCATTGGCCATTCCGGCCAGCTGCCGCCGGAAATTGGAGAGCGGCCAGGGGACCTCCGCCACCAGCAGCGCCCCCTTGATGGCCGGCTGCGGGCCGCAGCCACAGCCGCTGGTCTGAAAGACAACCTCCCGGCCCGCGAAAGACAGCCGGCCGGTGGTAACGATGATCATGTTCTGGTAGTTGTAATCGAGCGGCACCACCTCATTGAAATCAGGCTCTTTTAAAAACTCGAACTGGTGCAGAAAGAGCCGGTGCTGAATATAAACGGTTGGAAACATGGGGAATCGTTACTGTCTTTTCTCAGGATCTGCTCAAAAAAACCATATCGTTTACCAGGGGCGACAACCTCGGAACAGACTCAGCCCGTGGCCCCTTGACCCGTGACGGCTCGAGGTATTATTTCATGCAACATGTGGACTTTATTGCATTATTACCGAACAAACGCATTTTCCGGCCGGCACCGTTCTCGAACGCTCACAAATACAAGGGTAACGGCAAACCGAAACATACCAATATTCAGATGTAGCCAGTACAATAAAAAAAGTCTATAGTTATTGACTGCTAACGGCTGAAAATCGGAACGGTTCCCCGTTACCGCTTATTCGCCGCAACCCGGCAAACCGAGCCGAGGAGGGGCCATGAACGAAGAATTCGCTTCCTTTGAAGAAGCACTAAAGACCTGTATAACTGCGGAAAACGGCGGAGAAACCCAAATGGCCGCCATACTCTACTGCCTGGAAAACGCGCCGCCGGAACTGCAGGACATGTTCCGGAAGCGCGCTCGCGAACTCCAGGGCGCTGCGGTAGCAGACCACGAGTGCGAGTGCGGCCATCATCACTGAATGCCGCACTCGCGCTCAAGCCGGCCGTCCTGGACAAAAAAAGGCGCGGGGCCGGATGACGGCAGAGCAGCCGGTTCTACTTTTTAAAAAAATAAAGGATGACAGAGAGGATGATGCTGATCAAAATGCAGGTGGTCAGGGGGAAATAAAATGAAAACCGTTGTCGATGGATAGAGATATCGCCGGGAAGGTGGCCGAGCCAGGGAATTTTGCCGCCGAAAACAAACAAAACGCCGACGATGACCAGGATAATCCCCAAAAATATAAGGCTTTTACCGAGATCAGCCATAGATCGCCATCCTTGCCGGCCGGTCATGTTGAAAAACAAAAAAACCGTTCATTTTCCCTTGACCGTCATCTTGTTGACCACCTTGTCATAGTAAGGTGAATCCACATCCACCTGGAGATTTTTCCCCATGCGGCACTCGAGCTTGAACCGCAAGTAATTTAATTTTTTCAATTGCTTATATTTCTCTTTCTCGTCCACACAGTGGGCAAGCAAATCTTCCGTGCGCACGATTTCCCTCTGCAGGGCCACTTCTTCCGGAATATACCCGGCATTTTTCAATATCCGGTAGGCCATCCGCAGGTCAGATGGCACATGTCCCATGTCATCCTCCGGCAGCGGCTTGTTTTTCCAGTGACTGAGGTCGACCATCGTGCCTTCCTCTATCGCCTGCCGTATTTTTCTTTCGGCAATAAAATTCAGAACTGTCAGCATATACAAAAACTCGTCGCGGTGGACATTCTTAACAAAACTCAGCTGATATTTCTTGTCTTGTCTTTTTTGGACTTTGTGGACTCCGTGGACTCCGTGGACTCCGTGGACTCCGTGGACTCTATGAGAGCCTTGTC
>JAADIK010000047.1 GCA_013151365.1 Deltaproteobacteria bacterium | reverse complement strand
AATCAACTTCCAGCGTATCTATTTCCAGGCTGTTAGGCTGTAGGCTGTTAGGGTAGGGCTAATAGCCTTCAGCCTAAACAACCTACTGATTTACATAAATAAAACATGATCAATTTTCTTGTTTTTTTATGACAGAAATTCAGGAGTAAGGCACTAACTATTCAATACCCTGCCGATTACCGCCTGCAGCTCGTCGACCAGAAACGGCTTGGCAATGGCGGCGCAGAAACCATGCTCCTGAAAAAAGGCCATCACCGGGTCGTTTGAATAACCGCTTGAGACAATGACCTTGGCTGCCGGATCAAGGGCCAGGACTTCGCCGACCGCCTTCTTGCCGCCCATGCCGCCCGGAATGGTCAGATCCATAATGACCGCATCGAATTTTTCGCCATCGGCCATGGCCTGTTTGTAAGCGCGAATCGCCTCCCGGCCGTCTTTGACCACGACAGGCTCATACCCCAGGGTCACCAATATCTCCCGGGCGATATTGGCAACCAAGACGTCGTCGTCCATAACCAGAATCCGCCCCCCCTCCTGCCGCGGGCCCTGGGCCTCAAGTTTGACCTGTTGTTCCGAAGTGACGACACTGGTGCTCGCCGGTAACTGGATGACAAAGACCGCGCCGCCTTCGGGTGCCGAAGAGACCTTGATGCGGCCCTTATGCTGGGTGATGATGGAGTGACAGATGGAGAGCCCCAGTCCGCAGCCCCCCTGTTTGGTGGAGAAATAAGGATCAAAAATCCGGTCGACCACGCCCGGATCAACCCCCGGTCCCTGGTCGGCGATGGTTATTTCCACCCAGTTGCATAACCTGTGCGAACGGGCCGACCGCTCCCGGTGATTGCGGCAGGCAATCACGACCGTGCCGCCATCCGGCATGACCTGCCTGGCGTTCAAAGTCATATTCTGGATCACCTGGCTCATCTGGCCCGGATCGATATCCACCAGCCACAGGTCGTCCGGAATATCCATTTTGCAGTCCACATTGCTGCCCCGCAAGATAAAAAGGGCGGAATCCCTGATAATCCCGGCAATGGAGACCGTTCGCAGCACCGGACTGCCGCCCTTGGCAAAGGTCAGAAGCTGCTGGGTCAGGTCCTTTGCCCGCAGTGACGCCTTTTCCGCCTCCGCCAGCAGGGGAACCGCAACCCGGTCCGAGCCGAGACGATGGATGGCCAGATCGATATTGCCGAGGATGGCGGCCAGGATATTGTTAAAGTCATGGGCAATCCCCCCGGCCAGCAGGCCGACCGACTTCAGTTTCTCGGTTTTGAGCAGTTCTTCCTCCATGCGTTTCTTTTCGGTCACATCCCTGAACACCAGGACCACCCCGATGACCTTGCTCTCGGCATCGCGGATAGGGGCGGCACTGTCGGCAATACAGTAGGACCTGCCGTCCCGGGCAAGCAGCACCGTATGGTTGGCAAGCTGTTTGGCATGTCCGGTGGCCAGCACCTGTTCCACCGGATTTTCACACGACTCCCCGGTCCTCTCGTTGCTGATCCGGAACACTTCGATCAGCGGCCGCCCCATGGCTTCCTGCTGGCTCCAGCCGCAGAGCTTCTCGGCCACCTTGTTGAGCATCAACACCCGGCCCTCGAGGTCGGTGGTAATCACCCCGTCGCCGATACTGCGCAGGGTGACGGACAACCGCTCCCGTTCCGCGGCCAGCTCTTTCATGGCCCTTTTTCGCGCCGTAATATCCTGGAAAGAGGTAACCGTACCGATGAGATTGCCGTCCGCATCCCTGAACGGCCGCGTGGTCTGCAAAAATATCTTTTCACTGCCGTCCCTGGCCAATTTCGCGGCCTCGCAGGTCACCTCCTCGCGACCGTGGATGACCTGCTCCAGCGGGCATTCGGCCGTGTGACAAAGATCGCCGGGACGCGATTCGTAACACTTCACCGACTCATGGTCCTGCCGCGGGTTGGGCCAGATCTCCAGGTAGGCATTGTTGGCCTCGACAAGCTCATAATCAACGGCGGTAATACAGAGCGGACTGGCGCTCATGAAGACGTTTTCCAGGGTTGCGGAGGCCTGGCGCAATCCCTCTTCGGCCTGCCGGCGCTGCCGATTTTCCTTTTCCAGTGACCGGTTGGCATCTTTCAGCTCACAGGTGCGCTCGGCAACCAATTCCTCAAGGTTATTTTTATAGTCCTCAAGCTCCAGGTGAACTCTTTGAAAGCGTTGAAAATAGACGCCAAAGGCGAAAATAACAATAAAGGAGGCGGTATTGGTTGCGCCGCTGAAAGGTGCGATATCGGCCCATACCGCCGGCAGGCCGTTCAAGAGCAGGATCTGTTTGATCAAATGGCTGAAGGAGCGGGAAACGACAAAAAAGGCAAAGGCAAGGGTCAATAAAAAAATATAGTCCCGGAAAATGTCATCCGGTTTTTGCCGGCGCCACAACCAGGCCGACCTGGTACACCAGAAGCCGAGCAGCAGGGACAGGCTCGAGCCGATCATGTCCATCCAGACGACCGGGCTCCATGAAACGATCATGCAGTTTTTCTCCATTTATGCAAAGCGGCGGCCAGGAAAACAAAGGCGGGCAGACTCAGCAGATGATCAAGTCTGCTGAAATAAAAAAAGACATCGCCCGGTGTACTGATGGTAAACGCCGTGATCCGCCCGTCGGTGTGGATAAATTTGTCCGCGGACATGAACTCCCACTGCAAGTGGCCGCAAAAGGTCAGGATATTCCACAGGATAATCAACCATAAAAAAGCCCGGAACTCGAACCAGCCGGGGCCGGAGACGTGACCGCGGTACAGCCGGTACAGCAGAAAAAACATGCCGACGATAAAGAGAAAGTGACCGATCTCGTGCGCGGCAAGGCCCTCGGCCCCGCCATGATGTTGGACCGCCCAGGCCGATGCCGGACAGAAAACAAGGAAAAAAACTATAGCCGTGTACAGAAGGCCGGACTGCCAGAGCCTTATTTTCCGCTTCATTTCAATCATGACCCTCCCGCTTCGAGGCCAAAATACAGCGTACACGTTTATTTTAACACTTGACATGACACCGGAACCGATGCCGATTGTATTATTCTATGTTGTTGCGATTTCTTTGTCCAGCAGGAACGAAAAAATTCTGCCGGGATGCCAATTTCGTGACCGCGGTTTTCCCCGGTTACGTCACAGGCGCTCATAGTAGCGGGAACCGGCGCAGGCCCGGCACAGGGTCCGGCCGTCTTTCTCCACCTCGCGGCAGTCCTGCACCCAGTCGCCGCACTCTTCGCACTGCACGCGGCGCAGGGGCCGGCCCGGCAGATCCCACTCGGGAATGATGGCCCGCACCTTCTCAATCCGGAACAGCTCGTTCTCCGGCATGATCCGGTAGGCCTCCAGCTGCCGCTGATACTTGTCGACGATCTCGGGACAGTATTTTCCGGCCAGCTCGCGGGACTCTTCCCGGGCCGTAATACGAACCGCCGCGCCGGTTTCAAGGTTGACATAGGTGGCGGCCATGATCCCGAAATCCATCCAACGCATGGAGCGTTTGCCCAGGCTGCAGCCGGTAACCGACTGGATGGCATCCGTGGCGCAACGGTCAATCTCGACTATGACGTAGAGCTTTTTCCGATCTTTCCCCCGCGGATCGGCAATGCCTATCTTCTCCAGTCCCAGTATGGACATGCGCACCCCGATCACCTGGCCGGCGCAAATATGGCCGTGAATCTTGGTCGAGGCCTCAAGCAGTTCCGCAAATGATTCCATAGTGTTCCTCCTGAATATTTTCCCGCCATACCTTACCTGCCGCCCGGATCGGTGTCAATTCTGACAAGTTCACCCGCACCTCATCTTCGCCCGTTTTGGCCTCCTCACATCCGCCAAGGATAGATTCAGAGTCCCAAACGAACGAATCTAAGGCACGGGTGAACTTGTCAGGGCCAGGGCAGGTCGACCGGGGACACCGGAAATCGTGGCATCGGCCCGCGGGATAGAGTAAACTGGATTATTATTTTTTGGTGGCACTTAACAAAACTCAGCTAATATTTCCTGTCTCTCACAGAGGCACAACCCCTACCCTCGGCTGGTCTCCGGCCGGTTGCGACGATATGCCCCTGACAAACCTGAACCGGGACCTGGAACACCAAATCCGGCAAATCCAACAAGACCACCGGCTGCGATCGCTTACGCCGCTCCGGCAACTGGAGCATGGGCGGATTGCGGACGCCGGCCGGGACTATCTCAACCTTTCGGGAAACGATTACCTCGGCCTCGCCGCCAACCGGGAGATGGTCGGACAATTTTACCAACAGCTGAACCCGGCCACCATGCTGGCAACATTCGGCCCCGGCGCTGCCGGCTCCCGGCTGATGACCGGCAACTCCCGGATCTATGACCTGCTGGAGAAAAAGCTCGCCGCTCTCTACGGCCGCGAAAGCTGCCTGGTCTTCAACTCCGGATTTCACGGCAATGCCGGCATCCTCCCGGCCCTGGCCGGCAAGGGGGACCTGATCCTGGCCGACAAGCTCTGCCATGCCAGTCTCATTGACGGCATGCGGCTGTCCAGGGCTCGGACAATCCGTTACCGCCACCTGGATTATACCCAGCTGGCGTCTATCCTGCAGGCCAAACGGGACGCCTACCGGCGGGTCTTCGTGGTCAGCGAATCGATCTTCAGCATGGACGGCGACCGGGCCGATCTGCGCCAACTCATCGCCCTGAAAAAAAAGTACCGGTGCAGCCTGTACCTGGACGAGGCGCACGCCCTGGGCGTGCTCGGCAGCCGGGGCCTGGGGCTGGCACAGGAGGAGGACGTGGTCAACGACATTGACCTGCTCTTCGGGACCTTCGGCAAGGCCCTGGCCGGACTGGGCGGGTTTGTCGTCTGTTCGCATATAGTTGCCGATTATCTCGTCAACACGGCCAGGTCGCTCATCTTCACCACGGCCCTGCCGCCGGTCTGCCTGAGCTGGCTCCTCTTTGTCCTCGACCGCATCCCGGAGATGGCGGATGAACGAGACCGCCTGCAGCGGCTGGCCGGGCAGTTGCGCCGGGACCTGGAAAAGCAAGGCTTGACCACCGGCGGCAGTTCGCAGATCGTGCCGGTCATGATCGGTGACAGTGCCCGGGCCGTGGCCGTGGCCGGAGAACTCCGGGACCGGGGCTACTGGGTCACCGCGGTCAGGCCGCCCACCGTGCCCGCCGGCACGGCCCGGCTGCGACTGTCGGTCACCGCGGCCATGAGCGGAGACGACCTGGCCCCGCTGCCTCCCCTCATTGCCGCAGCCCTGCGCTAGCCCCATGCGGACCTGTTGGCTGACCAAACGGCACGCCTCTTCATGCCTGCTCTTTTTTGCCGGCTGGGGCATGGATCCCGAGCCGTTCCGAATTGTCCCGAGTCAGGATCACGACCTGTTCATGATCTACGATTACCGGGATTTGCAGCTACCGGACCTCGATGCCCTGCAGGCCGCCTACCGGCACCTGCACCTGGTGGCCTGGTCCATGGGGGTCTGGGCAGCCGGGCTGCTCCTGGCCGAAAAACGGGAAATCTTTACCACGACAATGGCCGTCAACGGCACACTGACGCCCATTGACGATCGGTGCGGTATCAGCGACCGGACTTTCACCGGGATGATCGACACCTTTTCCGAGGATTCTCAGGAACAATTTTACAGCGCCATGCTGAATGACCGGACCGCCGCCGAACAATTCCTGGCCCACCGGCCCCGGCGGCGGCCGGAAAATGTCCTGGCCGAGCTGGTCCACCTGCGGCAGGCGTACCGGCAACACGGACCGGCCAAGGATATCTTTGCTCGGAAGATTGTCGGCAGCCGGGACCGCATCTTCCCGGCCCGCAACCAGATCAGGAGCTGGGGCAAGGAGAACTGCACCGTGATCAAGGCGCCCCATTTTCCCTTCTATGGCTGGCAGAGCTGGGATCACCTGCCGACCGGAGCCCGAACCTATGCGCCCCGATAAACAAACGATCAGGCAGCGTTTTGCCCGGGCCGGTGCGACCTATGACCGGCAGGCGGTTATCCAGCAGCGGGTGGCGGACCGGCTGCTCGCTCTCCTGGCGGAGTTTGGCGGCCCGCCGCCGCGCCGGGTGCTTGAAATCGGCTGTTGCACTGGCCTGCTCACGTCCCGGCTCGTCCGCCGGTACGGGAATATCGAAACGCTGTATGTCAACGACCTGGTCTCCCGGTTCGAACCCCGGGTTGCCGCCGCCATCCCGGCGGCTGTCAACCTCGTCTTTCTCGCCGGCGACATCGAAACCCTGGACCTCCCCCCGGCCCTTGACCTGGTCATCTCGTCATCCACCTTTCACTGGCTGGAGGACCTGCCCGCCCTCCTCAACAGGCTCAAGGACCGGATGGCGCCGGGCAGCCGTCTGGCCTTTTCCCTCTACGGCCGGGACAATCTGCGCGAGGTGCGGGAGATCACGGGAATCGGCCTGGACTACTACCGCCTGA
>JAADIK010000014.1 GCA_013151365.1 Deltaproteobacteria bacterium | reverse complement strand
TCCTTGAGCATCTTGTGTTTTTCCTGGATTTTTTCCAATTGCCGGTTCTGTTCCTCCAGTTCTTTTTCCAGGTTGATGATCTTGGAGTAGCGGATTTCCGCCACCCGGCTCAGGTCTCCGGCCCGCTCGGCGCGTTGTTCTTCCATGTGCGCCTCGTCAATAGCGCTTTTGATCTGGCGGATACGCTGGATGACGTCACGTTCGAGCTGCCACTGGCCTTTCATGGAATTGAGTTCGTCGTTTAAGTCGGCCAGCTCTTTTTTCAGCTTGTCAAGCCGCTCCTTTGAGGCCTTATCCTTTTCTTTTTTCAGGGCTTCATGCTCGATCTCCATTTTGATTTTCTTACGTTCAAGCGTATCGATCTCGGTCGGCATGGAGTCGATTTCAATCCGCAGTTTTGAAGCGGATTCATCGATCAGGTCGATGGCCTTGTCCGGCAGAAAGCGGTCGGTGATATAGCGGCTGGAGAGCGTAACCGCCGCCACGGTGGCCGAGTCCTGGATGCGTACGCCATGATGGACCTCATACTTTTCCTTGATGCCGCGCAGGATGGCAATGGTGTCCTCTTCGCTTGGTTCCTGGACCAGGACCGGTTGAAATCGCCGTTCAAGGGCCGCATCTTTTTCAATATACTTGCGGTATTCGTCAAGGGTTGTGGCGCCGACGCAGTGCAGTTCGCCCCTGGCCAGGGCGGGTTTGAGCATGTTGGAGGCATCCATGGAACCCTCGGAGGCACCGGCCCCCACCAGGGTATGGATTTCGTCGATGAACAGGATGATCTCGCCGGCCTTTTTCTCCACTTCCTTGAGTACGGCCTTGAGCCGGTCTTCAAACTCGCCGCGGTACTTGGCCCCGGCAATGAGCGAGCCCAGGTCCAGAGCGATGACCTGCTTGTTTTCCAGGGTGGCCGGAATGTCGCCGTTGACAATACGCTGAGCCAGGCCTTCGACGATGGCGGTTTTGCCGACCCCGGGTTCGCCGATCAGAACGGGATTGTTCTTGGTCCGCCGGGAGAGCACCTGGATGATCCGGCGAATCTCTTCATCCCGGCCGATAACCGGGTCGAGTTTGCCGTTCCTGGCCGCATCGGTCAGATTGCGGGCATATTTTTCCAGGGCCTGGTATTTGTCTTCCGGGTAGGGGTCCGTGACCCGCTGGTTGCCGCGCACCGTGGCCAGGGCCTGGAGGAAGCCGTCACTGCTCACGCCAAGCTGTTTGAGCATCGAGCCGACGGCCAGTGTCTGGTCGGCGAGCATGGCCATAAACAGATGTTCCTGGCTCACATATTCGTCCTGCATTGACGATGCCGTTTTAAACGATTGATCCAACAGCTTGCCGAACTGTTGCGAAGAGTAGACCTGACCCGCTCCCCCTCCCGACACCTTGGGCAGCTTGTCGATGAGCTGGTTGGTGGCGCTGAGGACCGCACTCGGCTCAATGCCCATTTTCTGCAGAACCGGGACGACAACGCCTTCCGGTTGCTCAAGAATGGCTTTGAGCAGGTGCTCGGGCTGCAATTCCTGGTTGCCTTTGTCCTGGGCCAGGGTATGGGCCGCCTGGATTGCCTCCTGGGATTTCAAGGTGAATTTATCAAGTTGCATGTTTTATTTCCTCCCTTCCTGTTTGAAAGGTTTGGCCGAAACCAAATCTATTTTGTTAAGTGCGTTTGTTCACGAGAGAAAGTAAGGATGTTTCAGAGAGGTGTCAAGATTACGATTTGGATATTGCCGCATCCGCATGGGAGCTGACGGCAACAAAAAAAGCCCCTGTCTCGCGACAGGGGCTTTTGACGTTCTTCCGGGATTTTTGAAAAATACTCGTGTCTCCCTCTGCGGCCGGAAGTGACCGCGTGAAGATGGGGATACTGTAACGGCTTACAAATAATCTCAGCCGCCGCAGGAACCTGTGCTGCAGGACCCTGAACTGCAGCCGCCGCCGCTGACCGGATTGGCGGCGGTGATTGAGAAACCGGAACGATATCCGGATTCGATAAAGTCGAGCTTGATGCTGCCGCAGGTGGAAAGCAGTCCTTGCTCGATCAGAAAGGTCAAATCGTTTTCTTCAAATACCTTGTCGTTTTCCTTTGACTCATCCAGAGCCAGACCCAGAGAGGGGCCTGATCATCCGCCTTGCATCAGAGCAATACGCACCGCAGAATTGATATTATTCTGCGACAGGTATGACTTCAGGTTAGTTATTGCCGAATCCGTTACTTCAAACATGTAAACCTCCTCCGAAAAAAAATAAAAAAAGTGAATACGTTAAATTCATAAATTCAAATAAATGATATTCAATCCTAATAGCGTAAAATTAAGGTAGTTTGACCAAGAAGTCAATGCCGGAAATAATATTCTGTCGTTCTTGAGCATCCGTAAAGATTTTTTTTAAAACCGTGGCAACGGCGTCCCGCCGGTACCGTTGTCGAAAGATTAACCGGTTTTATTGAAAAAAATGTTGCCTGGAACCTGTAAGCTCTCTATCTTGTGTTCGTCCGGAAACGATAGGAATCTCTATGTAACTGGTCACCGGGTGTGGCACTCCCTGACCGGCTAAACTATGCAGACAGGTGTTATGTGATTACCGAACAGTTACTTGAAGTTTATCAGCGTCTCCATGACCATTTCGGGCCGCAGCACTGGTGGCCCGGGGACACACCTTTCGAGGTGATGGTCGGGGCGGTGCTGACCCAGAATACCAACTGGCAGAATGTCGAAAAGGCCATCGATAATCTTAAAGGCGCCGGGGTGTTGTCCCTGGAGGCAATGTCCGCTCTGCCCGCCGGTTTATTGGCCGAATACATCCGGCCGGCCGGTTATTACAATATCAAGGCCGGCCGGTTACGCAATCTGTTGCAGTTTATCAATCATAACTATGACGGCGACCTGGATTATTTTTTTGCTCAATCCCCGCCGACCCTGCGGGAAGAGCTGCTGTCGGTGAAAGGCATCGGCCCGGAAACGGCCGACTCCATCGTTCTCTATGCCGCCGGTCAGCCGGTATTTGTGGTAGACGCCTACACGCACCGCATCCTCAGCCGTCATAATATCATTGATGAAGAGTACGGCTATTATGAGATTCAGGAACTCTTCATGGATAATCTCGCGGAAGACGCGGCCCTGTTTAACGAGTATCACGCCCTGCTGGTGCGGGCCGGCAAGGAATACTGTAAAAAATCAAAACCCCGCTGCGAGCAGTGTCCGCTCGACAGGCTTTGATCGTTGTCCGCTGTTCAACCCTCCGGCCCCGCCCTCCGTTTTTCAGACTCCTGGGCATGCCAGAGTAATTTTCGGCAGATGCCGCGGATCATGCATGCCTCTTTTTTCTTGATCCTCACTCTGCTCAGAAACTGCCGGATGTTACGCATCCAGAGTGTCCGGTTATAATCGCCGAGATAGGTAGTCGTGGTCAGGATCTGCTCGATATGTGCGTACATGCCTTCGAGTTCATAGGAGTTGGCATAGTCGGCCTTCGGCAGGGGAGCGGTCCGGGTAGAGTTGACCGCCATGGCCAGCTCGTAACAGTGGATAGCCACGGCCTGGGCCAGGTTGAGCGATGAGAAGTCCGCGGTTGGAATGGTGGAGGAGAGCTGGCAGTAATCCAGGTCCTGGTTGGTCAGGCCGGTGTTCTCCGGGCCGAACATGAGGGCGATGCGCTGGCCGGCGGGCAGGGCGGCAACTTTGCCCATGACCTCCCTGGGGGTCTGCTCGAGAGTACGGCGCCGACCCCGGCGGGCGGTCGTGCCCACTACAAAATGAAAGGGCGCGACGGCGTCACCCGTGTGCCGGTGCAGTTCCATTTCGTGGATGAGACGGGCCGCCTGGTGGGTTGCCATCTTCAGCATCCGTTCCTGGTCCGGCTTTTCCTCTGCAACAACTATGAGCTTGGCGATCCCGAAGTTGAGGGCGATCCGCGCCGCCGCACCTATATTCTCCGGGTAGCGGGGGCCGACCAGGATGATTGCCGAGAGGTCCAGCCGTCCGGGTTGCCCGTTATCAGCAACCATGATTCCAATCTATGAAAGTGTAAAAGGATCGGTTAGTTGGCAGCCGATTCCTGCATTTCAAGAGCTTTTTGCCGGCCCTTTTCGAATTCTCCGCTGCTCACGCTAGAGGAGGTCTTCAGGCGTTTGAAAAACGGGATAATTCCCCGCTCGGCGTTTTTCATCTCTTCTTCCGCTTCCTTTAACGTTATCTGCCAGGCCGGGGCGAAACCTGGCACTTTTTCAAACATAATGTCGAGGGCGGCCTGGTAAATATTCGACTGCCGGATTTCCTGCCGGCCCGGTTTCTGGTTAAGAACCTGTACCATGTTGCGCAGGTTGTCACGCTCCTGTTTGATTTTTTCCAGTTCCTGCTTGCGCCGCTCGTTTTCCGCCGAGTCGATTTCAAGCTTGGTGTGCAGATGTTCCCGCAGTTTTTTCACATTGTTCGACAGCTCCCGGATTCTGAACAGCGACCGCATCCAGAAAAAGAGACAGATCGCCAATCCGACCACCAGGCCCCGGACAAAGGGGCTTGACAGAATATTCATGTACCAGCTTGTGTTTTCCATAATATACCTCTCTCAACAAGGAATCCGGATAGGGCTGAAAAAGTGAGATGGTTTTCTCGCTGTGAGCCGTCTTTGCCGCCTCGCTCCCGGCGCAGGCGGGACCCGGTATTTTTTTGCACAGACCCTTTAAGGGCACATTATTTAAAATAGCCTGGTTCGTCAAGGGAAAGAACCTGAATCAGTGAGCGTTCGAGAACGGTGCAGAGCGGAAAATGCGTTTGTTGGGAAATAGCTCAATAAATTCCCAGTATTGTATGGAATGCCATCTCAAGCCGTCACGGATTCAAGGAAGATGGCGTCTGGGAAGTCGATAGTCTGTGCAGAATTTTTGCGCATAAGCCGCTGGTGAGATAGATGGCGCCGGCAACGATAATAATCGTGGCACCGGTCGGCAGATTGGGCTTGTAGCTGAGGGCCAGGCCGCCGGCGGTACTGGCCATGCAGAGCAGGGTGGCCACCACCATCATGGCCGGCAGTCGGGTGGTCAGTCGTCCGGCGGCGGCGGCGGGCAGGGCCAGCAGGGCGACAACCAGAATAATGCCGACAACCTGGACCAGCAAAACGACGGTCAGGGCGACCAGGCACAGGAAAATGGTGTTGAAAAGTCCGACATGAATGCCTGAAATCCTGGCGAATTCTTCGTCAAAACTGATGGCGACCAGCCGATGATAAAAGAGAAATAATGATATGAGCAGGACAAGGTCAAGCAGGCCCATCAGCATAATATCCACCGGTGAGACCATCAGGATATCGCCAAAGAGATAACTCATCAGGTCTTCGCTGTAGCCGGGCGTTTTACTGATGAAGATGATGCCGATCGCCATGCCGGTCGCCCAGACCGCGCTTAGGACGGTATCCTGGCGCATGGTGGAGCGGTGCTGCATATAGGCGATGAACAGGGCGGCCAGGAGGGCGGCGACGACCGCCCCCATGAGCGGCGTCAGGAAGGTCAGCCCCTGTTCCTTGTTCAGGTAATCAGCCAGGCCCATGCCGCCCAGGGTGCAATGGGCGATGGCCCCGGCAATATAGGTGGTCCGGCGGACCGTGACATAGCTGCCGATGATGCCGCAGGCAATGGAAGCCATGATGCCGGCCAGCAAGGCATATTGCAGAAAACTGAACTGCTGAAGATCGGTCAGGAATTCGAACACGAATGACCCTCCTGGGAGCAGCGATGATCGTGACGGATGAGCGCCATGTTGTTGCCGTATAAGTCTGTAATGTTCCGTCCGTCAAGGGCGCTTGTCGGATGAACGTTGACCTGGTGGTTGACGCAGACCACGCTGGTGATGTGGCGATTGACAAAGCCGATATCGTGGGAGGCAACGAGAATGGTCATTTTTTTATTGAGCTGGTCGAGAATTTCGTAAAGCTTTTCACCGGCCGAGCTGTCGACATTGGCGGTCGGTTCATCAAAGAGAAGCATGTCCGGAGAGGTAGCCAGGGCGCGGGCGATGAGCACTCTCTGGCGTTGGCCCCCGGATAACTCCGCAAAACTCTTGTTTCTGAAGTCAGCCAGGTCGACCCCGGCCAGGACGCTTTCCGCCGACCGGATCAGTTTCCTGGGAAAGGGGCCGAAGCCCGCCCGTCCCGCCAGCCCCATGAGCACGACATCAAGGACCGAGATTGGGAACTGGGGATCGAACTGCATGTGCTGGGGGACATAGCCCAGCCGGTTCGATACCTGCCGGGGCGGTTTGCCGAAAACGCGGACCCGGCCCCGGTCAGGTTCCAGGAGTCCGAGGATGAGACGTAGCAGGGTGGTTTTGCCGCCGCCGTTGGGACCGATAATGCCGATCATCTCCCGGTTATGAATGGTCAGGTTCACGTCTTCCAGGACCGGCTCGGAATGGTAGGAAAAAGTCACATGTTCCAGGCTGATGACGGGGGGCTCGGTTGCGGCAGGAGTCATGAGGCGTTGTTCATGGTTAGGTTGTATCCGTCCGGGAACGAGGTT
>JAADIK010000053.1 GCA_013151365.1 Deltaproteobacteria bacterium | reverse complement strand
CCTTTACATGAAATAAGCGGTGTATAGGTAAACCTTCTTTGATCAGAGAAAAAAGATTGGGCATCCTTATAGAACTCCTCATATCCGCCTTCATACTCATCATATTGAAAACTGATCTTCTGGGGGGCAACCTCGATCTTCTTCATCATATTAAAGGAGTCCTCATTATCAATCTGACCGAAAATGACTTTATGGATTGATACATCAACATCTATGTCTTCATAGCCAAGATCATAAAGGAAAGAATACAGTTTTCTTCCCGCATACGGATCGAAATCAATCTTCCTTTGCAGTTCACTTATTATTTTCCGGAACGTCCTGTCGAGCCGGTCCGAGGTTCCATAATAATTCAAGGGGTTATGATCTAAATCCATAAGACATAATATCCCACCTGGATTCAGGCATTCGCTTATATTTTTTACGATTTCGAAACTTTTTGACAAATAATATTCGAGGACAAAACGGACCCAGATGAAATCAAAACCGCCCAAGTCATGCAGAGGTTTAGTGATATCTCTTTGCACAAATTTAATTCCTTCCCGTCCGTAATGGCTAGCGGCATAATCAAGTCGTTGCCGCGATCCGTCCACGCCAACCACTGAACCCCGGGGCTCTACAAGACGGGAGAGGATAGATGTTATCTTCCCCGGACCGCACCCCATGTCGGCAACCCGCATTCCGGGTTGTATTCCAGCCCACAATGCCTGCTTTTCTATCAGGGCACTATTAATTTTAATATCTAATCGATGGGACTCCCCATTGCTCTCCATCAAATACTGATTTTCTTGCATTATTTCAATATCCAAAAAATATTTCGCTTTCACAAAAAAAAAGACCAATATTAGTGCCTTTCTCCTGAATTCCTGCCATAAGAACAAGAAAATTGGTCATGTTTTATTTATGTAAATCAGTAGGTCGTTTAGGCTGAAGGCTATTAGCCCTATCCTAACAGCCTGGAAACAGATACGCTGGAAGTTGATTTGGGTTGTGGGCATCGCCCGCATTAGGCTTTAAACTAATTAATCAGAAAAACCTTTTAGCTGCAAGGTATTCAGTTCCAGACAATCTCAGATAATACCATCCGGAAACGATTTCGCCCGGGAAAACACCAGAGACAACCCTCTACCATGCCTGCTGATTGCTTATTCTTCACCTTTTTTTCATGATAAAAGGGCATTCAGCCTCTGTTCAATCTCCGGCTGCGGGACTGCCCCGACAATCTGGTCCACAAGCTTGTTGCTTTTGAAAAAAAGCAGGGTAGGCACACCGCGAATCTGAAACTTGGCGGCAATCACCTGATTACGACTGGTGTCCAGCTTGGCAATAACAGCCCGGCCGGCATAGGCACGGGCCAGATTCTCGATAACCGGGGCCATCATACGACAAGGGCCACAGGTCGGAGAATAAAAGTCAACCAGTACCGGCAGGGACGAATGCCCCACCACCTGGTCAAATTTTCGGTCATCAAGTTCCACGACAGTTGGGATAGAGCCTGACGGGAGCACTTGACCGCAACGGCCGCATTTGGGGACCCGATCTTGTTTATCGGCTGGTATCCTGTTTTTCACACCGCAGGACGGACAGGTGACGATGATGTCGTTCATAATGGTTCTCCTCGATTGCAAACAGTCGAATAATTGGGGTAGTCGGTACTCCTCTTATGGCGGTTTTTCGCTGGCACCTGAATCATTACAAAAAATAGTAACCATTGAGGGAGGAGTCGACAACTTTGATTTTCCACCGAACAGTTACAAAAAAAAGAGGTCCCAGGTAACCAAGGTGTCCGGCCAAGCGCTATTTGTCATTTGACAGGACACCGGCCTGGCAGATATTTGCTGATTGCACATTTTAGCGATCATGGTTAAATTTATTTGGAAATTTCGACCAGGCTTATTTATGTGCGTTGACCTCCACACCCACTCTATCTATTCCGATGGCACCTCCACTCCCGAGGAACTGATTAATGAGGCGCATAGATTAAAACTACGCGCCATCTCGGTAACCGATCATGATACCGTTGCCGGAACAAGAGAGGCCATGCATTACGGCGGCAAAACAGGAATGACTGTTCTTTCCGGCCTGGAGGTCAGCGCCGTGCACCGGGACATTTCCCTTCATCTTCTCGGTTACGGGGTCGATCCCGAACATGCGGAACTCGGCAAGTGGCTCTTACGGCTCCAACAGGGGCGCAATACACGAAACCTCGACATATTCAAAAAACTCCGGAAACTCGGCCTTGATGTCGAGATAGAGGAACTGCGCCGGTTTTCCAGTTGCGGCCAGACCGGCAGGCCCCATATTGCCCGCCTGTTGATGCAAAAAGGCGTGGCCAAAGACATGAACCAGGCCTTTCGCCTCTATCTGCGCCGCGGCGCTCCGGCCTGGGCCAAACGTTTCACCTACAGCGCCGCCGAGACAATCGCCGTAATTCACCGGGCCGGCGGTCTGGCCGTGCTTGCCCATCCGGGACAAATCGACCCCGGCATGAAAGTGCAACCGCGTCTCATCGGCGAACTGACGGAATACGGCCTGGACGGACTCGAGGTTTATTACCCGGGTCATTCCCGCGCAATACAAAAGCAGTTGCTTGAACTGGCCCGAAAATATCGCTTGATCGTCACCGGCGGCAGTGATTTCCATGGAGCCAACCGCGCAGCCAACGGACTGGCCGGCGGTAAAAACGGTTTCTGTCCTCCGGACGACATTATTTTTAATATAAACGAAAAAATAGCTGAAAATCGCCATGTTAAACTGCGACCTTGACCAAAAATATTACATACGGAAATTCGATGCATACAGTCTTAGTCGTTGACGACGAACCTAATTACCTGGTTGTTCTTTCGGAGCTTCTGCGTGACGCCGGCTTCGAAGTTTTTACCGCCCAAAGCGGCAAAGAGGCCTTGCCCATCGTACAGGGAGCCGACCTTGATGTCGTGATTTCCGACATCAAGATGCCGGGCATGGACGGCATCGAGCTGCTTGAGAATATCAAAAACTTAAACCGCGAACTGCCGGTAATCCTGATCACGGCTTACGCCGAGGTGGAAAAAGCGGTTGAAGCCATGCGGCTGGGCGCCTTCAATTACCTGGCCAAACCTTTTCCCAACGATGCCCTGCTGGCCAGTGTTGACAAGGCCATTGAACACTATGGCCTGGTCCGGGAAATCAAACGCTTGCGGGCTGAAGCCATGCCCCGGTCGGGCTTCAGCGGCATGATCGGCAAAAGTGAACACATGCGCGCCATGTACCAGCGCGTCGAGAAGGTCGCCCCGGTGCCGTCGTCGGTCCTGATTACCGGTGAATCCGGCACCGGCAAGGAACTGGTTGCCCGGGCCATTCATAACCTCAGCCCCCGCAAGAATGCACCCTTTATCTCTATCAACTGCGCCGCCCTGGCCGGCAATCTGCTGGAAAGCGAACTCTTCGGCCATGAAAAAGGCGCCTTTACCGATGCCATTGCCATGCGAAAAGGCCGCTTTGAACTCGCGGACTCCGGGACCCTGTTTCTTGACGAAATAGGAGAAATGCCGCCATCCCTGCAGGCCAAGCTGCTACGGGTCTTGCAGGAACGCCGCTTTGAACGGGTCGGCGGCGAACATACCCTCAAGGTTGATGTCCGCATCCTTGCCGCGACCAACAAGGACCTGAAGGATGAAGTGGATAAGGGAAATTTCCGTGACGACCTTTATTACCGCCTCAACGTGATCCACATTCACCTGCCGCCGCTCAGGGAGCGGGTCGAGGATATTCCACTGCTGGTTGTCAACTTTCTCGAAAAAAACAAAAAGAAGCTGGGCAAGGATAACCTGGATATCTCGCCCGAGGCCTTACGACTCCTCATGACCCTCCCCTGGGAGGGCAACGTCCGCGAGTTGGAGAACACGATTGAGCGGGCCACCATCCTCTGCGACAATAACCGTATCGAAGCGGAAGACGTGCAGCCTGACTCCACGGAATCAAGCGGCAACCTGGAATGGAGCGTCGGCCTTGACCTCAAACAGTTTGTTCCCGATGGGCTCAGTTTATCCGAGGTCTTGAACGGCATAGAGGAGAAACTGGTCCGCCAGGCGCTGGAGAATTCGGCCAACGTTCAGGCAAGGGCCGCGGAAAAACTGGGCATTACCAAAAGTCTGCTCCAGTACAAGATGAAAAAATACAAGCTGCAACGGAAGAAAAAATAACAAGACGGTTTCACGGCTCTTGTCGCAGCGCAGCCAGTTTCGGCCGCGAATGCTCAGCCGGGTCCCGGCCGCCCCAGTTCAGCTTGTTGCGCAGAATGGAAAAATAGCCCTTATGGGGCGAACTGATCAGCCGCAGCGGTTTGGCCGCCGCCTCAACAACCAGGTAGTCATTCTCCCGCATATCTCCGGAGAACCGCCCGTCGACCATCACCTTGACATCACCGGCCGGAGCGGCAAGCCGGGTCGAGATCCTCGTTTGCGGTGAAAGCAGAAGCGGCCGGCTCTCCAGCATGAACGGACAGATCGGCGTCACCAGCAGGACCTCCAGTTCCGGATGAACGATAGGGCCGCCGGCAGACAGGTTGTAGGCCGTGGAGCCGGTGGGAGTGGAAATAATCAGGCCATCCGCCTTATAGGTCGTAATATACTCCTCGTCCGCCCAGGAACAGAGGCTGATGACCTTTTCCGCATTGCCCTTGACGATCGCCACCTCGTTCAGGGCAAAGACGGGCGGAGCGTCCCGAGGCGGGGCGGCGGACACCAGCCGGATATTGAGCATCATCCGCCGCTCGATATTGACCCGGCTCGCCATAATAGCCCGCAGGACATGGTACATCTCATCAACCGCCACCTCGGTCAGAAACCCGAGATAACCCATGTTGATGCCCACCACCGGCAGATCATACCGGCTTGCCTGATCAGCCACATGCAGCAGGGTCCCGTCCCCGCCCAGGATAACCAGCATATCCATCTCCGGATCGACCCGGTCCAATTCGGCCCGGACCCCCTGCCGGGAGAACCAGGCGGCCAGCTCATTGCCCTGCTGCTGTACCTTCGGGGTATTGCGCTTGGTTATAATACCGACAAACCGGATGTTCATTGACCCATATTCCGGGAACGTTCGGTTGCCGCCTTGACAGCGGTCATAACCGCCCCCCGGAATCCTGAATTTTCAAGAACCTCCAGGCCGGTTATCGTGGTGCCGCCCGGCGAGGTGACCCTGCCCTTGAGAACGGCGGCAGGTTCACCGGTTTCCAGTGCCAGTTTGGCAGATCCGTACACCGTCTGCAGGACAAGCTGCTCGGCCACCGGCCGCGGCAATCCGGCCAGGACCCCACCGTCAACCATGGCCTCGATAAAGGCAAAGACATAACCCGGACCGCTGCCGCTGAGGCCCGTCACCGCATCAAGAAGATTTTCACCCAGCTCGACACAGGTCCCGACCGCGGAAAAGATCCGTTTGGCCGTCTCCAGGTCCTCCGGCCCCGCCTTGGCATTTGGACTGAGCGCCGAGGCACCGGCCAGAACAAGAGCGGGCGTATTGGGCATCACGCGAATTATCCGGACCTCTTCCCCCAGCTCTTCCTCAAGCCTTTTGATCGTAATGCCGGCGGCAATGGAGATCACCAGATGCTGCCTGGTGATACCGGGACGGTACCGGCTCAGCACGCTCCCGATAATCTGCGGTTTGACGGCCACTATAATGACCGAACAGGCCTTGGCAAGTTCAAGGGCGTCGGCGGTAACCGCCACGGAGTAGGTGGCCCGCAGATAATCCCGCCGGGCGGAATCCGGCTCGGCAACCATAATTTCTGCCGGCGGGAAAAGCCGGGCTTCAAGCATGCCCCGAACAAGCGCCTCGCCCATCTGCCCGCCGCCGATAAGACCAACCGTATTAATATGTTCCATATGTACACCACAGAATTAAAGTATGAGATTAAAGTTATATCTTTCTATTCCAAATAGTTACAGGCAGAGCCCATGGCAGCTCTTCGCCGGTACCCGAATTGTTACCAGCTACTTTACCAAGCCGAACGAAAAAAAGGCAAAAAAAATCCCCCTGGCCGGGCAAGCCAGAGGGAAAGATTATGGCGTTTTTCGCTGGTACCTGAGTCGTTACAATAAATCCGACCTGAATCCGTGAGCGTTCGAGAACGGTGCAGATGCAAGGCGGCAACGAGGTTGATTATCCTGGTGTGATATCAAAGAGTTGCCAACGCAACAGATGCGCCGTTCTCGGGCGGACCTCAAGCCGTCACGGATTCAGGTCCGACTCAGGCCGCATAGCTTGACTGAACCGTGGCCGGCGCTTCCAGGGGCGGAACGAGCAACGGCTTGAGCATACCGCCGGCGGAGCGGGTACCATCCACGACTTGGCGCAAGACGGAATCACCGTTTTTTCTGAACTTCACATATTCCCAGCAGTCGGGATTATCGGCAATGGCCTGCATCAGACCAAGGTGCAGACTGTGCCCGGAACGGTCGGCGATTACGTGGCCGAGAACCGGTCCGCCCAGCAACACCAGGTCGCCGATCAAATCAAGCACCTTGGCGGATAAACTCGTCCTCGAAGCGCAAGCCGTTTTCATTGAGAATCGAACGCCGGTCCCAGTGAATGGCAATGACACTGTCCATGGTGCCGCCGAGCGCCAGGCCGTTGGCCCAGAGGTTTTCCACCTGCTCGACAAAACCGAAGGTCCTGGCGTTGGCAATCTCCTTGCGAAAGCGATCCCCGGTTACCTCGATACTGTAGACCTGTTCGTTGATCAAATCGTCATCGAACACAATGCGGCCGGTCACCTTGAATCCGTCATACGGGTCAATACGGATGTATCTCTCACCATCCGAGAAGGAGACCGGCTTGGTGATACGCAATACCCTGCGCAGGGCTCGCTGCTTCTGGCGGCCGCCCTTGGCCAGAAGATGGAGAAAGGGTCCGGCACTGCCGTCCATGATCGGGACTTCGTAGGAGTCAAGCTCTATCTCGACATTATCAATGCCGTAACCGCGCAAAGCGGCAAGCAGATGCTCGATTGTGGAAATGCGATTCGCGCCGTTGCCGATTGTCGTGGCCAGCCGGGTATCGACCACCTGCTCCAGAAGGGCGGGCACCATCTGCTCGGAATCGAGATCCAGCCGGAAAAAACGAATACCGCTGTTGGCCGAAGCCGGCTTGATGGTCATGTTAACAGTCCGGCCCGCATGCAGACCGACCCCGCAACAACTCACGGGGCGTTTCAAGGTATATTGATGTGGTTCGATGGAAGCCATTATATTTATGTTATCCTGTATAATCCATATAAATAGTTACAATAATCGTTTGTCTCTTTATGCAAAAAACAAACCAGAAACAAACAAATTTACTATACCTACCAACAACCACAAAAATACTCTAAAAACAACAAGTTATAACAAACCGAACCTGCGGCAATA
This sequence comes from Deltaproteobacteria bacterium, assembly GCA_013151365.1. Lineage (GTDB taxonomy): Bacteria > Desulfobacterota > Desulfobulbia > Desulfobulbales > Desulfobulbaceae > BMS3Abin13. Next base: position 3,221 of record JAADIK010000053.1, on the reverse strand, counting down.
AAAACACTGCCAGTCTCAACATGTTGCAAAAAAGACACACTTCTTATTATACGTTCCGTAATGTTGTGTTTTTAACACAATCCTAACCCCCGGCTCACACTTAACGCCGACCGGATACGGCTGCCAACCCATCCAGGACAAACCGGTCAAAATCCCGGTCAGGCACGACCTTCATGCGGACGGCATAAAGAGGCAGGGAAACGGCATGCCCCCGCAGTTTTACCAGATCCTTTTCCGTGGTGATCAAGGCCCGGGCCCCGCACCGTTCAGCCTGGCGCACCAAGTCCATGATCCCGGTCCCGAGATAACGGAAATGATCGGGCAGACTGCAAAAACCGGCCGTCTCGATCCCCAGCGCCGCCAGGGTCTGCTGAAAACCTTCCGGCCGGGCTATACCGCTGAACCCGAAACATGGCACCTCCCCGGGCAGCAGCCCGGCCGTCGCCTGCACCTGGCCGTCAGCCATTAGTTGCACCAGGCAGTCGACTTGATATTGAGCGAAAAAAACAGGCCGGCCCGGGAACCGATGCCGCAGCAGCCCGGCAAAGCGTTGAGCCCGGTCCCGGTTCGCCTCGCAGATGCCGGTCAGCACAAAGCCGTGACATCTTTTTAACGCCCTTACCGGTTCACGGAGATCCCCGCCCGGGAAGACCCGGCTGTTACCGGCAAGAGTATCGGCATTAAACAGAACCAGGTCAAGATCCCGTCCGAGGGCCAGGTGCTGAAAACCATCGTCAAGGATCAAGACGTCGGCGCCAAGCTCAACGGCCCGCGCCGCCGGAAATTTCCTGCGCACCCCGGTCAGCACCAACACTCCCGGCAGGGTTTCGGCCAGCAGCCGCGGCTCGTCGCCGATGAACCCGGCATCGAGCAGCGGTCCCTCCCCTGCCGACACCACGTTGACCTTTTCCCTGGTTGAGCCGCCATAGCCCCTGCTGATAATCGCCGGCTTGCGCCCCTGCGCCTGCAGAATCCTGGCAATATACTGAACCATGGGCGTCTTGCCGGTACCGCCGAGGGTCAGGTTGCCGACACTGATCACCGGCACGCCGGGACGGGTCACCGAAAACAGGCGATGACGATACATGATCTCCCGCAACAGCATGAGCAGGCTGTAAAGCGGCGAGAAGAATCTGCCGATGGCAAACAGGACCTTTCGCTTTTTCATGCTGCCGACCCGACAACATACAACTCAAAAATAAACGGGACCATTTTCTCTCGTGGCTCCAAAAAAACTCGGCCTCCCCACCTGAATCCGTCACGGGTCCAGGTCCCACAAAGGCGGGAAGCCGGGATTACCGGCATCAAACCAGCAGTTTGTCCTCTTCCGGACGGTGTCGGCGTTTAAGTTTTCCGGCCTTCCAGGGATAAAGGGTCAGAGCCAGGGCCAGGACCAGGCAGACCAACATCCAGCCCACTCCGTAAATAATAAGCTGGCCGGCAGGATAACCGCCGTAATTCCGGCCAAGATCGGCGGCCAGGGAAAGGTAGAGCAGGTAGGCCAGGACGGCCGGCGTGGAATAACGGATAAAGAAATCCCACAGGGCCGGAATCCTGGTCCCCAGGAGGTTGATATGGGCGCGCAGTATGGAGGCCTTCAGGACCCAGCCGACAATGAGGCACTCCAGCAGGCCGCCGATGACCAACCCGTAGTTGGTGATAAAATGGTCGGCAATGTCCAGAAAATAGAGGCCGCCCCGGGAGGTAAAAATCAGGCTGCCCAGGAAACCGGCCAGGCAGACCAGGAACACCACCCTGCCGCGGGGCCAGTCAAACTTATCGGTAACGGCGCAGACAAAGGCCTCCACCAGGGAAACCCCGGAGGTCAGGCCGGCGATAATCAGCATCAGAAAAAAAATGACGCCGAACAGGACATTCATGCTCGGCAGCAGGCTGATGGCCTTGGGATAGACCACGAAGGCAAGCTGCGGCCCGCCCTTGATGGCCTGGCCAAACGCCACGCCCTGATGTTTGGCCATGAATCCCACGACCCCGAACACGGCGAAGCCGGCGACAAAGGAATAAAGGCAGTTGACGAGAGCGGTAACGAGGGCGTTCTTGCCGATGTCACTCTTAGCGGGAAGGTAACTGGCATAGGTGATCATGATCCCGAAACCGAGGGACAGGGTGAAAAAAATCTGGCCGAAGGCCGCGGCCCAGACCCTGCCCGCTTCTCCCCGCACGGCCGGGTCGGCGGCGAAAATATTGATCTTGCTCCAGTCGGCATGTAGGTAATGATTCATGATGGCGTCCCGGGCGCCGTCCAGGGAGAGGCTCCACAGGACCAGAATGATGGTCAGCAGGAAGAGAACCGGCATGAACACCACACTGGCCCGTTCAATGCCGTGCCTGATATCGCGGGAGCAGATAAGCCAGCATGAGACCCAGACCAAAAAAGTGGACAGGGCGATGGGGAGCCGAATACCGCCGATAACGGCGGCAGAGGGTGAGATCTGCAGGAACTGCTTGAAAAAGAACCCCTGGGGATCGCCTCCCCAGTCAAGATGAAAGGAAAACACCAGGTAATTGACGCACCAGCCGATCACCACGGAATAATAGAGCATGATGCCGAACATGGCCACCACCGGCATCCACCAGCCAAGCCATTCAAAACGGCGATTAATCCGGGCAAAGCTCAAAGGCGATGATCCCTTTTCCTTGTGCCCGAGGCCATATTCGATAATGATAATCGGGATACCGGCTACGAACAGCGCCACCACATAGGGCACCAGGAAGGCCCCGCCGCCGTACTGATAGGCCATGTAGCTGAAACGCCAGACATTACCCAGACCAATGGCCGAACCGATGGCCGCCAACAGGAACCCGCCATTTGAACCCCAGCTACTTCTGCCAGTGGACATTTCCCCTCCTTGCCTGCAAAACCAAAATCGGCAATCACCCTGAGATGTTCGAACCGCCGGGCAATTCGACATCACGACACCGGGGCCTGCTTGAATCCCGCACCAACGAATCCGACCGCCCCGTGTAAAAAACCGGCGGGAACGATGAATCCCGCCATGTCACCCGGCAAACCCTACCATAAAATAATGGACCGTCCAAGCCAAAGAATTTTATACGATATTTGTTCTTGTTGTCACGCGGCAGAGCGAAAATCTACCGCAAAAGAGGAAGCGACAGGTTCAACCTCAGCCGGACCGGGTCAGCGGTAACTGGTCACAGGGTGTGAAACTCTACGCTATTTCTTTCATCCAACCTGTAAG
>JAADIK010000007.1 GCA_013151365.1 Deltaproteobacteria bacterium | reverse complement strand
AGAGGTCCGCCGGCAACTCATGTATATGCTTGATCGTCAGCAGTTGAATGACGTCCTGCCGGGAGAAGAGATTGACCGGCGAACCGGCCGGGGCCGCCAGTTTCTGCGACGTTTTCCTTTTATGGCCGCCTATCTCAAACAGGCAAATCCCGGCGTTACGCTGGTGGTCTTATGATGTTTGCCAAGACCCTGAATCCGTGACGGCTTGAGGTTATATTCCATTCAACATGTGGGATTTATTGCATTATTGATAAATAAACGTATTTCCTGGTCTTCACCACGCCGCCCTGCGGAGCGCCCGATAACGGCGCAGCTGCTGCGTTGGCAACTCCTTGATATCACACCAGGATAATCAACCTCGTTGCCGCCTTGCATCTGCACCGTTCTCGAACGCTCACGGATCCAGGAAGACTCCTTCCCCGGTTATTCCATAAAAAAGTCAACCCCCTCCAGTCCCTGCCGGCAAGGCCATGTTTTGGTTGAGCCGAGATCCCTTATCGTGCATGCAAAGACAGAAAACGATTGACGAAATAGAATGAACGTCTTAAGAATACTCAAATTGTGCCAAATGTTCAAAGAGCTGCCTCTGCTGTGTTTTGTTTGATACCCTAACTGCCATCTGCTTGGAATAGTTTTTTCGGGTGATTCCACTTCAGATCGGTAGTGAAAGGTTGAGTGTCAAGACCCCAAAGACAGGTCATCTACCATGGAATTGCAAGGGTTAAACAAACATGAGGCGCTGACGGCGTTGTCCGAGCGCTACGGTTGCCCATGGATCGAGTATGATGAGCAGATCACTGCTCCGCTGCTTCTTCTCCTTCGACTTGACCTGGAGGAGCTGAAAAAAGAGGGCTGGTTCCCACGCCGGATCGAAAACGGCCGGGCCGACGTCATTGCCTCGGCCCCCGGTCCCGAGCTGGCCCAACGGATCAAAACCCTGCTCGGGTGCGAGTCCGTCGACTTCCAGGTAACGCTTCCCGCCGATCTCTACCGAATCATCGAGAACAATCAGGATATCAATCCGGGATTTTCCCCCAGCGCCGGCCGCACGCCGCTGGCCAGGGTGCGCACCTATCTGGCCGGCCGCCGGTCGCTGTTCGCCCACTACCGAACCCTGCTGGCCAAGGCCCGGACCGGACTCGCCTTTGTCCGCACCGGCTTCGCCTTTATAACCATCTCCCTGCTGTTTGTCCGGATTCTGGGCACCGGTTACTTCCTTATCCTGGAAGTTCCCCTGCTGGTGACCGGCACAATCATGTTGCTTGACGGACTCAAGTGGTATTTCCCGGTCCGGAAGATTTATGCCGGCCTGCCGATATGCGCGACTACCGAGCCGACCGGCGGCACCAGCGTCCTCGAAGTGTACAACGAGACCGAAACGCCTTTTTTCAAGCGCACCGGCGTTGTGCCCGGCGCGGCCGAGTTGCGGGCCGGCTGGCCCAGCCTGTCACCGGTCATGCGCCGCCGCTACCTGGCCAGTGACCGGACTGATTTCGCCGAGGAAAGAACTCTGCTCGCCTGCTTCCGGACCAGGATGGCCATGGCCCGGACCGGCCTCGCCTTCACCCGCTCCGGCCTTGCTTTTCTCAGTCTCGGTTTCGGCCTCATCCGGCATTTTCACGCCAGCCGCTGGCTGCCCTTTGACCTGGGGCTGATCGTGATCGGCGGCCTGATGGCTATCGAGGGTTTTTTCTGGTATTTCAACGGCGGCCGCCAGGCCGGGGTTGAAGGGCTGTCCTCGGTAAAGAAAAAATTTTCCATGTCCAGTATCTGGGACTCTTTCTTTCCGCACAAGCACCCTCTGCTCGCCGGTATCGAAGAACATACAAGGCCGCTGCCGGTAAAAAGTTACTATGCCCCGGGGGTGTGGGCAACCACCGGCGTGGCCCTGGAGCGGACGGTGCTGGCCGAACGCCGGAACGTCATGGCCCGGCTGCGGACCGTCATGGCCCGGGCTCGGACCGGTTTTGCTTTTATCCGCACCGGCCGCAGTATTTTTATGATCGGCGTGGCCTTCCTCATGTATTTTTACGGCTCCAACGACGTCGGCTGGTCCATCTTTACCTACAGCATGATAGTCTTTGGTCTGATCCTGATGGCGGACGGCTTTTACTGGGCGCTGCCGGCCGAAAGGACAAAAAGCCAGTTCCCCTATTGTTACTGCGATATGGAGATTACTTTTCCCGATTACGGCACCCCGGGTAGATTCTGGAAAAAGGCGGTGTTCAGCAATGAATAAGCCTGAAACCCAAACTCTGGCCCGGCCGTTTTTTTCAACCGTTGACGGGGTACCGCCCTCGGTCCTGGAAGAGGCGGCGCAAGCGGCGGCCCTGCGCGGCGTGCCCCTGGCCCGTATTCTGCACACCGAATTTAAAGTTCCCCGCGAACTTCTCCTGCAGGCCCTTTCCGATTATTATGGCTGTCCGGCCATCGAGTATGACGAACGGCTGCCGATTCCGCCGGAACTGCTCGCCGACCTGCCGGGCGACCGGCTGGCCGCAAGCGGCTGGTTCCCGGTGATCAAGGGCGCTGACGGCACGGTGCAGATTGCCGCCGCCGACCCGTCTGATCCTGCCGTCCTGGCCGAGGTTCAGGAAATTCTCGGACCCGGCAAGTACACCTTCCTGGTGGCGCTGCCCGACGACGTCCAGTGGTTTATCCAGGATTTCCTCCACGCCAAGGTGGGTAAGCTGATCGGCACCGAGAGGACCGGTCTTGCCTTCTGGCGTAACAACATGGCCCAGTGGCGGACCAGGCTTGCCTGTTACCGCACCGACATGGCCAAGGCCCGGACAGCCCTGGCCTTTGTCCGGATGGGCCTTTCCTTCAGTGCCATCTCCCGTGCTTTGTTGAACAGCGAGCGTTTTCATGTTCCGCCCGTTTTGTCCTATGCCGTGCTGGTGACCGGTTTGATCATTATATTCTTGGCGCTGCCGGTCTACAGGCGGGTGCGCGGCTCGCGCCTGACGCCGCCGCGGCATCAGACGCTGGTCGAGGTGACCGCCGCCACGCTGCTCTTTCTCGAAGATTTTCATGATCTCAAGCATACCGGGGCCAAGAAGCCGTCTCTCAAGGCGACCATGCTGGCCCGGCTCGGCGATTTTCTCGCCAATTACTGCACCATTCTCTACCCGGTCCCTGCCAGCCTGGAACGAACCCACCTGGCCCGGGAGCGCAACGTGCTGGCCGCGCAGCGAACCATTGCCGCCTGTTACCGGACGATCTATGCCCGGGCCCGGACCGGGCTCGCCTTTATCCGTACCGGTATTGCCTGTCTGGGTGTCGGCATCGGTCTGACCAGTTATTTCGGCCTGAGTTTCTATAGTGTTTTTGATGTCATCCTGATTTTGTCCGGCCTGCTGATGATCATTGACGGTCTGCTATGGTATATGCCTGTCCGCAAGGAACAGGCGGAACTGCCCCGGACCCGGAGCGCCGTGCTGGGGAGCTGAGAAATTATAATATGAAGACCGAGCACAAGATCTATCTCTCGAACCTGGTCTACATCGTCCTGATCATCGTGGTCGGCAGCTATGCCATGAATGATCTTGACCAGCTGCTGACCAAGTTTCGCTTTACGGTAATTGCCGATGACCTGAATATGTCCTTTCTGGAGATGCGCCTGGCAGAGAAAAATTACGTCATCTACGGCGACGATAATGCCTTGCGGGATATTCGCAACAAAATCGCCGCCACCACCGGTACCCTGATTCAGAACAAGCAGGATATCGTCCGGGCGCTTGGCCGGGAGAAGTTTGACCTGCTGCGGAAATATATGTACGTTTACGCCACCCTGGTTGAAAAGATTCACCGGGAACGACTCAAAGACCAGCGAAGCCTGCAGCAATTACGAGCGGCCGGCCATAAACTCGAGCTTTTTTCGAACAAGACCACGGTTTCCGAGCGCCGGCAGGTGACCTCGATCGTCAACCGGTCTAAAAGGGTTCTCCATTACGCTTTCTGGACCGTAATCCTTGTTGCCTTTATTCTCAGCCAGTTCATTGTCCGCAACATCACCACCTCGCTGCGCCGGATCGTTGCCATGACCCGTTTGATTTCCAAGGGAAATTTCCAGCTGATTGAGCAGAAACATGCCAAGGACGAGATGGGGGCGGTTATCGAGGCGATCAACGCCATGGCCATGGAGTTGAAAAAACGGGAACAGGAACTCATCCAGTCCCGCCGGCTGGCCTCCATCGGCATCCTGGTGGCCGGGGTGACTCATGAACTCAGCAATCCTTTGAACAATATTGCCATGATCGCCCAGACTTACGCCGAAGTCTATGACCAGCTCAGCGAAGAGGAACGCCTGGAATTCATGGCCCAGGTGGAGGAGCAGGGCGAGCGGCTCCGGGTCATCATCAAGAATCTGCTTGATTTTTCACGGCCCAAGGAACTGCAACTCGCCGAGACCGAGGTTAACGGGATCATCCAGAAGACGATCGAGCTGGTCCAGAATATGCTTGAGATTTCCAATATCAAACTGGTATTGGAGCTCGCCGAAGATCTGCCGACCGTCTATGTTGACAAACATCAGATCCTGCAGGTCCTCATCAACATCACCACCAACGCCATTCAGGTCATGACGGACATGGACCGCGGCGGCGAACTGCGTCTCAGCAGCCGTTACCTGGCTGACAGCGACGACATTGAAATCGAGATCAGTGACAACGGCAAGGGCATTGCCCCCGAGTTTCTGGATCATATCTTCGACCCCTTTTTCACCACCAAGGGCGACAGCGGTACCGGTCTCGGCCTGTGGGTGAGTTACGGAATTATCAAAAATCATGGCGGGATGATCCGCGTCGAAAGCTCCATCGGCGCCGGTACCGCTTTTTTCATTACCTTGCCGAGTTGCAAGAAGAGTAAGAGGTGTGCACATGTCTCAGTTTAGCATAATGGTAATTGACGACGAGAAGATTGTCGGCCGCATGGCGCGACTCTCGTTGGAAAAGGAGGGCTACGATGTTGAGACATTTCTCAACGGGGAAAGCGCCCTGGAACGGATTAAAGAGAAGTTCTTTCATGTGGTCATCACCGATTTTAAAATGAAGGGGGTTGACGGGCTCGAGGTATTGCGCACCGTCAAGCGTCTTCATCCGGAAACGGCGGTCATCATGATTACCGCCTTTGCCAATCTTGACGTGGCCATAGAAGCGCTTCGCGACGATGTCCACGATTTCTTTCCCAAGCCGGTGAAGATCAAGGAGCTGAAGGCCTCCGTCGAGCGGGCGCTGAAAAAGTTCCAAGAGAGCTGAGCGGCGGGAGAGGAAACGACCGGATGACTCCTCCCGCCTCTCCGACCCTGTTGCAAAGATTTTTTCGGCGTCTGCGTTCCCTGTGGCGTTCGGCAACGGGCGGCGGCGCCGTAGACCTGCCGACCCTGTTCGCCCAATTCCAGGCCGTCCTGGCCAGCAAGAACCGGGCCCTTGAGATCATCACCGACATGGGCGAAAAGCTTGGGGGGGATTATCTCTTTGATATCAATTATACCCAGGGCGCCTATGCCTCATTGGTCGAGGCCATGGAAGATGCAATCCGCGCCTTCGCCAAGCTGACCGACAACCGCTATCCCGAGCTTGCCGAAGTCCTGGCGCGGATCGACGGCCTGGTCCGGCGGATGCTGACCAGCGAAGGGCCGGGTTCGGACAAGCTGGTGCTTTTTCACGGCGATATCACCTGGGACCTGGCCGGCGAGGTGGGGGGCAAGAATTACCAGCTGGCCGTCCTCCATAACGAACTCAAATTGCGGGTGCCCCATGCCTTTGCGATTTCCACGGCCGCCTTTGACGAATATCTGCAGCATAACGGCCTGACCGGGCAGCTTGCCGGCATGGGGGACGAGATGGCAGGCGGGGAGGAGGCGCTGGAAGCGATGCGCCGGGCCGTGCTGGCCGGCAGCCTGCCCCCGGACTTCTCCAAGGCCCTGGCCGCCGCGGTCCGGAAGATGCGCAGCCGCTGTGGCCGGCACTGCCGGCTGGCGGTACGCAGCAGTGCCGACGAAGAAGACGGTTTTTTTTCTTTTGCCGGTCAGTTTGAGAGCATTTTGAATGTGGACTGCACGGAATCCGCGGTGGCCTCGGCTTACCGCCGGGTGGTGGCCAGTCTTTTTCAGCCCGATGCCGTGGCCTATCAGCGTCATTTGGGCTATGGCCTCGGCCGGGTAAAGATGGCGGTTGCCTGTGTGGCCATGGTCGAGGCCGAGATCAGCGGGGTCGTCTACACGGCGGCCGCGGCCAACGACCGGGACACCCTGTTGATCAGCGCCGCCTGGGGACTTGGTCCGGGGGTGGTTGACGGCCTCACCGATGCGGATCTCTACACGGTGCGCAAGGGCGAGAACCCGCAGTTGCTCTCCGTCCGGGTCGGCCGCAAGGAGTTGATGGTGGTTCGCAGCGAAGACGAAGGTACGGCAACGGTCGCCACCCCGGTGGAGTTGCGAAGCAAGAGCTGCCTTACCGAGTCGCAAGTGCTCGAACTGGCCCGCCGGGCCATGGCCATCGAGGCCTTTTATAAGGGGCCCCAGGATATCGAATGGGCTATGGACAACCAGGGGCGCTGT
>JAADIK010000075.1 GCA_013151365.1 Deltaproteobacteria bacterium | reverse complement strand
GGAGATGGCCTTTCAGCTGGCCGAAATGATCCGTAAATAAAAGGATTCGCGCAAAAAAACAAGTTCGGAGAGGAAAATCGGCGGCCGGAATTTTTGGCACAACAACGGCCTCAAGCCGAGGCCGCAAAAACGTCGACAATGTCCTGCCGGTTTTCCGCCCGCAGCAGAAGCTGTCTCTTGTCCGCCTGTTTCAACAGGCGGCTCACCCGGGCCAGGGTTTTCAGGTATTCATCAGCCAGGCCGACCGAAGAAAGAATCACGACAAAAAGGTGAACCGGCTGGTTGTCGAAGACGTCAAAAGCGATGCCTCGCCGGCTGCGGCCGAAGCAAAGCATAATCCGGTCCAGCCCCGCGACCTTGCCGTGGGGAATGGCGACACCGTTCCCCACGCCGGTCGAGCCGACCTGTTCGCGCTCCGTCAGCACCCGGCAGATCTCGTCAATGCCGATTGCCGGACATTGATGGCGCACGGCCTCCGCCAGTTCCCTCAACACAGCCTCCTTGGTCGTTGCCGCCAGATCAAGGATCACGCATTCTTTACTTAAATTAAGCATATTATTATTTCTTACGCCGGAATTTCACGGGCAGAATCCCTATCTGTTCACGATACTTGGCAACAGTACGCCGCGCCACCTTGATATTTTCCTTGACCAGCAGCTCGGAAATCGTATTGTCGCTGAGCGGTTTTGCCGGGTTTTCATGCTCGACCAGCTGGCGAATTCGGTTTTTGATGTTCTCGGCGGACACCACGTCACCGTCAATGGTGGTCAGGGCGGTGCTGAAAAAATATTTCAGCTCGTAAATCCCCTGGGGCGTATGGGCGTACTTGTTTGAGGTCACGCGGCTGATCGTGGATTCGTGCATACTGATATCTTCGGCCACTTCGCGCAGGATCAACGGCTTGAGATGCCCCGGGCCGTACTCGAAAAAATCCCGCTGAAACTTGAGCAGGCTCTCCATTACCTTATAGATAGTACGCTGTCTCTGTTGAATGGAATTGATAAACCATTGGGCGCTCCGGCGCTTTTCCCGGATATAGCCGCGGGATTCGGAATTAAGCTTCTTGGTCTTGAGCAGGGCCAGGTACTCTTCCGAAAGCCGCAGATTGGGCAGCCCCTCGTCATTGAGCCGAATAATAAACTCGTTGTCCAGCTTAAAAACATAGACGTCCGGCACGATGTAGCAGGTCTGCTCGTTCGTGAATTCATTGGCCGGATAGGGGGTCAGATCGGCGATCACCCCCACGGCCGTCACCACATGCCGGACCGGAGCGCCGGTCTTCCTGGCCAGGAGGCCGAAATTCCTCATTTCCAGCAAGTTCATATGGTCCCGGACAATCTCGTAGGCCAGGGAATCCGTCAGGCCCTTGCGCTCAAGTTGCAGGAGCAGGGATTCCCGGATATCGCGGGCGGCGATACCCGGCGGATCAAGGCCCTGGACCAGGGAGAGCATCTGCTCCGCGACCTCCGTGGTGCAGTCGGCATAGGCGCAGATATCATCAATGTCGGCATCCATGAAACCGTGCCCGTCCAGGTTGCCGATGATAAAATAGGCAATGGCGAGTTCCTGCTTGTCCAGGTCAAGATGGGCCAGCTGCCATTGCAGGTGGCTCTCGATCCCCGGCTTCTTGGAGATAAAATCAAACTGGGAGGGAGCATCGGCGGGCGGGGTTTCCCGGGCAAAGGAGAGATCGTTGTCAAAATTGTTGGAATAATCATTCCAGTCGACCTCGGCCAGGCTGGCGGGACCATCGCCCGCCACCTGCCCGGTGACCGGGGCTTCCAGGGGGTCCGCGGCCTCGGTCGCCGACAGGGCATCAGGGTTCGATTGCAGGTCCGCCTCCGGCTGCACCTCCTCAAGCAGAGGATTCTGCTCAATCTCGGCCCGCAGGGCATCGGTGAGTTCAAGGCGGTTGAGCTGCAGCAGCTTGATCGCCTGCCGCAACTGCGGGGTCATGACCAGCTTTTGTACCAGCTTGACCTGCTGTCGGAGTTCCAGGCCCATATCAGAGAACAGCTGCCGGAAGAAGAGGAAGAGCCGAAGACCGGCGGCAGGAAACGCGGCCCCGGGCCGCCACGCAACCGGTTCCGCGGCGCCTGCGGGGAGAAGATGAAAGAGGTCTTTTCGGCATCGGTTCCCTGTGCTCCGGCTCACATGGTGAAATTGGCGCCCAGGTACATCTTGCGGGCCACTTCACTTTCAATAATATCCTCGGCCACCCCGCTGGTGAGAATCTGGCCGTTGCTCATGATGTAGGCGAAATCGCAGACCTGCAACGTTTCCCGTACGTTATGGTCGGAGATAAGAATGCCGAGTCCCTTTTTCTTCAGGTCACGGATAATCTGCTGCAGATCGGCAAGCGAAAGGGGATCGACCCCGGCAAACGGCTCATCCAGCAAAATAAAACGCGGCCGGGTGGCCAGGGCCCGCATTATTTCCACCCGCCGGCGTTCACCGCCGGAAAGGGCGTGGCCCTTGTTGTCGGCCAGATGTTCGATCTTCAACTCAACCATCAACTCTTCGATACGATTGCTAATTTCATTTTTGGTCAGCCCCAGGGGCTCAAGGACGATGCGGATGTTTTCCTCGACTGTCAGTTTCTTGAAAATGGAAGGCTCCTGGGCCAGGTAGGTAATCCCCTTTCTGGCCCGTTTATGAATAGGCAGGCCGGTTATATCCTCACCATCGAGATAGATACTGCCGCCGTCGGGCCGAACAAAACCGACAATGGAATAGAAGGTCGTGGTCTTGCCGGCGCCGTTTGGTCCCAGCAGGCCGACAACCTTGCCGCTCCGAACCTGCAGGCTGACCTGGTCAACGACCCGCCGGCGGCGGTATTCTTTGATAATGCCCCTGGTTTCCAGGAGTGAGGAAGCCGCCTCTTCCATCGTTGCCCCGGCGGCGCCGACCCGGTCTCGAACAGGAACCTCCGTTTCCGGACCGCCGCTACCTGGCATCCGACTCGGGATGGATAACCGCTTCCACCCTGCCCCCGGCCCGCTTGTTCTGTTCAACAACGGAACGCCCCTCGTCGAGATAATAGGTAATCGTCTTTCCGGCAACCATATTCTTTCCCTGCCAGGCCTTGGCGCCGCCGGACAGAATGATCTTGCGGTCCGCGGCAAGATATTCCATGCGCTTACCGGTTCCCAGCCAGTCGCCCTTGGTGATCTCGACATTGCCCTTGCAGAGCAGCTTCCGGACCTTGCCGGAGCCGCTTCGGACCTTGCCGGTCTTGTTCTTATTCTTGGCGTACAGGACCGTCATCTCGTCGGTCCTGATAACGAGGTCGCCCTGGCGGGCATCGACATGGCCGGTAAAAAGAACCGAATTCGTCTGTTCCTGGGAGACCATGCGATCGGCTTCAATGCGGATCGGGGTGGATGATTTTCCGGCGGCGCCGGCGCCGCCGGCGAAAAACATTATTCCCGCAACCAGGAGCATATTCAGGCTATAGCGAAAGATTCGAGATCGAATTGCCATATTCCTCTCCAATAAAATTGAAAAATCTTAATTTCAGGTTTGTTTTTTGCAAGAATTGATAATTATACCTGCTCACCCGAGAAAAGTAAAGACCTTAGCACGCCCGTCGTCCGGGAAAAATTGATAGGCCAGAGAACTGTTTACAGTCTATGCCGCCGGGAGTATAAAATGAATAAAATTGCGGCTGCGGTCGAAAATCCGGCCCGGCCGGAAATCGCAGGTGTCGATTCCTGTCGGCTGTAGTTAGTGTCTTACTCCTGAATTCCTATCATATAAAACAAGAAAATTGATCATGTTTTATTTATGTAAATCAGCAGGTTGTTTAGGCTGAAGGCTATTAGCCCTACCCTAACAGCCGACAGCCTAACAGCCTGGAAATAGATACGCTGAAAGTTGATTTGGGTTGTGGGCATCGCCCACATTAGTGTAACACTAAAAAAAATTATCTTGCCTGCAGAACAACCAGTCCGGAGAAAAAAAGATGATCGAAGGTGTTGCCAAGGCCAAGGTTCTTATTGAGTCTTTGCCCTATATCCGGGAGTTCAGCCAGAAAACCGTGGTCATCAAGTATGGCGGCCATGCCATGGTGGACGAGGAGCTGAAAAAAAACTTTGCCCTGGATATGATCCTGATGAAGTACATCGGCATCAATCCGGTCATTGTCCATGGCGGCGGCCCGCAGATCAACCGCTTCCTGGAAAAAATGCGGATTACGCCCAACTATGTCCAGGGGATGCGGGTCACGGACGGCGAGACCATGGACGTGGTGGAGATGGTGCTGGTGGGCAAGGTCAACAAGGAGATCGTCGGCCTGATCAACCATTGCGGCGGCAAGGCGGTCGGCCTGTCGGGCCGCGACGGCGACCTGGTGCAGGCCCGCAAAATGACCCTCCACAGCAAGCCCGACGACGACAACCGGCCGACGGAACTCATCGATCTCGGCCGGGTGGGCGAGGTAACCCGCGTCAACCCCGAGATCCTGCATACTCTCGACGAACAGGATTTCATCCCGGTCATCGCCCCGGTGGGCGTGGGCGAGGACGGCCGGGCCTACAATATCAACGCCGACCTGGTGGCCGGGGCCATTGCCGCGCAACTGAAGGCGATCAAGTTGATCCTGCTAACCGATGTCGAAGGCGTCAAAAACAAAAACGGCGGCCTGTTGTCCACGATCCATACGGGCCAGGTTGACGATCTCATCCGGTCCGGCGTCATCTCCGGCGGCATGATCCCCAAGGTGCGCTGCTGCCGGTCGGCGCTGGAAAACGGCGTCACCAAGACGCATATCGTGGACGGCCGCCGGGAACACGCCATTCTGCTGGAAATTTTTACCCACGAAGGGATCGGCACGGAGATTGTCAAATGACGTCAACGAATACGGCTTGGACAGCGAGAGGTGATCAGGTGTTTATCGGAACCTACAACCGGTTTCCGGCCGCCATGGTCAGCGGCAAGGGCTGCTGGCTCCGGGATGCGGACGGCAAGGAATATCTTGATTTTCTGGCGGGCATCGCGGTCTGCTCCCTGGGCCACTGTCATCCTGATATAACCGAGGCGATCTGCAGGCAGGCCGGCGAGCTGGTCCATGTCTCCAACCTCTTTCACACCATCCCCCAGATCGAACTGGCCGAGCTGCTGACGGCCAATTCCTTTGCCGACCGGGTCTTTATGGCCAACTCGGGGGCCGAGGCCAACGAGGCCGCCATCAAACTGGCCCGGATTCACAGCAATGCCGGGCGCTATGAAATTATTTCCCTGACCGGTTCCTTCCACGGCCGGACGCTGGCCACGGTGGCCGCCACCGGCCAGACCAGGTTCCACCGGGGATTCGAACCGCTGCCCCATGGCTTTATCCATGCCGAATTCGGCGACCCGGCCGCCCTTGCCGGCCTGGTCAACGAGCGCACCTGCGCCATCCTCTGAGCCGCTGCAGGGCGAGTCCGGGGTCCGGCCCCTGGAACCCGGCTATCTGCAGGCGATCAGGGAGCTCTGCGACCGGCACGACCTGCTGCTCATCTTTGACGAGGTCCAGACCGGCATGGGCCGAACCGGCACCCTGTTCGCCTATGAACAGCTGGGCATCACTCCGGATATCATGACCCTGGCCAAGGCCCTCGGCAACGGCCTGCCCATCGGGGCCATGCTGACCACCGATGCCATCGCCGCCTCGTTCACCGCCGGCACCCACGCCTCCACCTTCGGCGGCAACCCGGTGACCGCGGCCGCGGCCGTGGCCACCATGAAAATCATGCTGGCCGACGGGTTCCTCGCCGCGGTGCGCGAAAAAGGTCGTTATTTGACGGCCGGACTGCAGGAGGTGGCGGACCGCTTTCCCGACCTGGCCACGGGTGTCCGGGGCCGGGGCCTGCTGCGGGGCCTGATTCTCACGGAAAAGGGCATCGACCTGGGTCCGGAAATCGTCGACCGGCTTTTTAAACAGGGGGTCCTGATCAACTTTGCCGGCAACCGGGTTCTCCGCTTCGTGCCACCCCTGATTGTCAACGATGAAGAGATTGACATCCTGACCCACAGGCTCGGTGCCGTCCTCGAGGAGTTGACGGCATAAAGCCGCCCGGCCATGCCGGACTCCGGAAATGACTGGCCGCAGCGAAATTCCTTTGCAAATCCGTCCGTTTTCTGTATTAATTAATTTTTTGGTTCATCGGCAACCGGGGAGGCGTATATACTTCAGACAACTCCCTGCCCGAGCCCGGCGGACCGTACCTGGCACTCAGAGTATGGATTATGAACAACCACCTGTTAGCACTCAAGGATTTGAGCAGAGAACGGCTTAGCTCACTCATAGACCGGGCCATCGTTCTCAAGGCGGAGACGGCCCGGAAGATACACCACCGGCAGTTGGCCGGCCGCCGGGTCAGCCTGCTCTTCAACAAGCCGTCCACCCGGACCAGGGTTTCCTTTGAAGCCGCCATGTACGGCCTGGGCGGCCAGGTCATCTTCATGTCGTCAAAAGAATCGCAGCTCTCCCGCGGCGAACCGCTCAAGGATACGGCCCGGGTGCTGGCCCGCTATGTCGACGCCATCGTGGTCCGCACCTATGGTCAGCAGATCGTGGAGGAACTGGCCCGCTATTCGACAGTGCCGGTCATCAATGCCCTCACCGACCTGTACCATCCCTGCCAGATCTTAAGCGATATCATGACCGTGATCGAGAACAAGGGGGCGCCGGAAAAACTGAAGATCGTCTGGCTGGGCGACGGCAACAATATGGCCAACTCCTGGATCGAGGCGGCATCGGTGCTCGGCTTCCCGCTGACCCTGGCCTGCCCGGCGGACTACGAACCGGACCCGGCCATCCTCGAAGCCTCACGCCGGCGCGGGCCGGCGCCGATAACCCTGCTGCACGACCCGGAGGAGGCGGTTGCCGACGCGGATGTCATCAATGTGGATGTCTGGACCTCCATGGGTCAGGAAGAAGAACAGCAAAAACGTCTGCAGGCCTTTCAGGCCTTTCAGCTGAACCGGGACCTGCTGGCCCGGGCCAAAAAGGACGCGGCCGTTCTCCACTGTCTGCCGGCGCACCGGGGCGAAGAGATCACCGAGGAGGTCCTGGAAGGGCCGCAGTGCGTGGCCTTTGACCAGGCGGAAAACAAGATGCATATCCACATGGCCATCCTTGAATCCTTTATCGGCGGGACCAACACGCCTTGAGGGTTCGCGGTTCGCGCAAAAAAATATGATCATCCCGACAGGATATAAAATATGAGTGTCAATAAAATTGTTCTTGCCTATTCCGGCGGCCTTGATACCTCGGTCATTCTGAAATGGCTGATCGAGGAATATGGCTGCCCGGTGGTGGCCTTTGCCGCCGACGTCGGCCAGCATGAAGACTGGGAGGCGGTGCGGCAAAAGGGCATGGCCACCGGGGCCGAGAAGGTGATTATCTCGGATCTCCGGGAAGAGTTTGTCCGCGACTTCATCTTTCCGGCCTTTCGGGCCAACGCCATCTACGAGGGCTCCTACCTGCTCGGCACTTCACTGGCCCGGCCGCTCATCGCCAGGGAACAGGTCCGCATCGCCGGGGCGGAAAACGCCGGCGCCGTCAGCCATGGCGCTACCGGCAAGGGCAATGACCAGGTACGTTTCGAACTGGCCTACCTGGCCCTGAATCCGGGCCTGGAAATCATCGCGCCCTGGCGGATATGGGACCTGGATTCCCGCGGGAAACTGCTGGCCTTTGCCAAGGAACACGACATTCCGGTGCCGGTTACCAAGGAAAAGCCCTACAGCTCCGACGAAAACCTGCTGCATATCAGTTTTGAAGGCGGCATCCTGGAAAATCCGTGGAACGAACCGGAAGAGGATATGTTCAAACTCTCGGTATCCCCGGAAAAAGCGCCGGACAAGCCGACCTACATGGAGCTGAGCTTTGAACAGGGAACCCCGGTGGCCATCGACGGCGAGCGCCTGGGCCCGGTGGCGCTGCTGACCCGCCTCAACCGGCTGGGCGGCGACAACGGCATCGGCCGGCTGGACATGGTGGAAAACCGCTTCGTCGGCATGAAATCCCGCGGCGTCTATGAAACGCCGGGCGGCACCATCCTGCGGACCGCGCATCGCGACCTGGAAACGATCACCATGGACCGCGAGGTTCTGCGCATCCGCGACTCCCTGGTACCGCGCTATTCCGAGCTGATCTACAACGGTTTCTGGTTTTCGCCGGAAATGGCCTTGCTGCAAAAGACCATGGACGAAACCCAGCACCCGGTCAACGGCACGGTGCGGCTCAAGCTGTACAAGGGCAACTGTATTCCCGTGGGCCGCAAGTCTGACAACTCGCTCTATCACGAGAGTTTTGCCACCTTTGAAGAGGACGAGGTGTACAACCAGGCCGATGCGACCGGCTTTATCAAGCTGAACAGCCTCCGTCTGCAGATCCAGGCCCTGAGCCGGAAGAAGTGACCGATGACCGACACGCCGCGACCGACATCATCCGCCAAGCTCTGGGGCGGCCGTTTTTCCGAAGCAACCGCCGCCTCGGTCGAAAAATTCACCGCCTCGATTCACTATGATGCCCGGCTCTACCGCCATGATATCGCCGGCTCCATGGCCCATGCCCGGATGCTGGCCCACCAGGGCTTGATTTCGAACGAGGAGTGCGCCGCCATCATCGGCGGCCTGGAAGAGATCGGCCGGGAGATTGCCGCCAATACCTTTGTCTTTCGCCCGGAGCTGGAAGACATTCACATGAACATCGAAAAGGCCCTGACGGAAAAAATCGGCCCGGCCGGGGAAAAGCTGCATACGGCCCGCAGCCGCAACGACCAGGTGGCCCTTGATCTGCGGCTCTACCTGCGCGACGAGGGGCAGGCCCTCGACACCCCGCGGCCCAGAAAGGTTTTGTCCGCCTGGCCCGCCGGTATCTCGGGACGGTCATGCCCGGTTATACCCATATGCAGCGGGCCCAGCCCGTGCTGTTGTCCCATCATCTGCTGGCCTATTTCGAGATGCTGGACCGGGACCGGGGCCGGCTGGCCGACTGCCTGAAGCGACTCTGTATCATGCCCCTGGGAGCGGCGGCCATGGCCGGGACCGGCCTGCCCATCGACCGCGAGTTCGTGGCCCGGGAGCTCGGGTTTGCGACCATCACCGCCAACTCCATGGACACGGTGGGCGACCGGGACTTTGCCCTGGAGTTTCTCTTCTGCTGCACGGTCATCCAGCTCCACCTGAGCCGCCTGGCCGAGGAACTGGTCCTCTGGTCGAGCAAGGAGTTCGAGTTTGTCCGGATCGGCGACCGCTACTGCACCGGCTCCTCCATCATGCCGCAGAAAAAAAACCCGGACATTCCCGAGCTGATCCGGGGCAAGGCCGGCCGGGTTACCGGTTCGCTGATGTCGCTCCTCATGACGATCAAGGGGCTGCCGCTCACCTATAACCGCGACCTGCAGGAAGACAAGGAGCCGATTTTCGACGCGCTGGACACGGTGCAGGCCAGCCTGGCCATCATGGCCGAACTGCTCGACAACCTCACCTTTAATACGGAAAAAATGCAGGCGGCCACGCTCGGCGGCTTCATGACGGCCACGGACCTGGCCGACTACCTGGTGCGGAAAAATATGCCCTTTCGCCAGGCGCACGGCGTCGTCGGCCGGATCGTGGCCCTCTGCCAGCAGCGGGGGGTGGAGCTTGTCGACCTGAAACTGGACGAATTCCGCGACTTTTCCGAACTTATCGAGGCGGATATATACCAGGTCCTCTCTGTCGCCGGCTCGGTGAACAGCCGGGTATCCGCCGGCGGCACGGCCGGGGTCAGGGTGGCGGAAGCCCTTGACCGCGCCGAACAACAATTGGGAATATCATGATGATCAGACCAGACCTGAAGACGAACGGAAAACAATTTACCCCCGTCCTCCTGGCCGTCCTTGTTCTGCTGGCCGCCGGACTCGGCGGCTGCGGCTACAAAAATATGCCGGTCCCGCCCCAGAAGGTCCTGCCCCGGCCCATCACGGACCTGCATTATAAACTCAATGAAAAAGGAGTGACGCTCTACTGGTCCTATCCCCGCGAAACGGTCCAAGGTCAAAAACTGACCGAGATCGCCTCCTTTGAACTGTACCGGGCCGTGGTGCCGCTTGATTCATACTGCGGCAGCTGTCCGGTCCCCTACGGCACCCCCATCAGCCTGCCGGGCGGGGCCGTGAGCGACGGCGGCCGGGGCGGCCCGAGGACCGCGACCTACGAGTCCACCCTGCTCAGGCCGAGGCACCTCTATTTTTTCAAGGTCCGGTCCAAAAACGACTGGTGGGCCGAAAGCGCCGACTCAAACATTGTCTCGTTCGTCTGGGACATCCCGCCCAAGGCCCCTGAAGATCTGACTGTCCGGGCGGAGGACGGCAAGGTTGCCCTCCGCTGGCAGCCGGTGACCCGTCACCTGGACGAAACGGCCATCAAAGAACCGGTCCGATACCAGGTCTGGCGCAGCCGCAGCGGCGCTTTTACTCCACTCGGCGCCCCGCAGAACGGCCTGAATTTCATCGACAGCCAGGTGCGAAACGGCACCCGCTACCGCTACAAGGTCCAGGCCGTCATCGTGTACAAGAAAGGGATGGTCGGCGGCGGTTCGACGAACATTGTGACCGCCGTCCCTGTCGACCGGACCGCTCCCGCGACCCCGCTTGCGGTGAAGGCGGTCAGGACGGCACGGGGGGTGAAGGTCTTCTGGAGCCCCGTAACGGCAAATGACCTGAAGGGTTATCGAATTTACCGGCGGCTGCCGGGTGAAAAGGAGCCCGCCCTGATCGGCGAAGTCAACGTCCCCTACACCCTGTTCGAGGACCGGCTCCCGCCCAAGGCCGCCCGGTGGTTCTACTCCGTGTCGAGTATCGACACGGTCTCGCCGGCCAATGAAAGTGCGCGTTCACCCGAGGTAAAAGTGAGAAACTGATCCGCTTTTCGCCCGGAACAAACAGCATCCACAGTGGCCTTTCGTCGCCGCGAGATACTCAACCAAACTGGATTATGAATCATTTTACCTATAAAAACAATGAGCTCTACTGCGAGGACCTGCCGGTCGCCGAAATCGCCCGGCAGGTCGGCACGCCCTTCTTCCTGTACAGCGAGGCGACCCTGAGCCGTCATTTCCGGATCTTCGACCAGGGTTTTGCCGGCCTGCCCCATCTCACCTGCTTTGCGGTCAAGGCCTGCTCGAATATCGCCATTTTAAACCTCTTTGCCCGCCAGGGCGGCGGCGCGGATATTGTCTCGGGCGGGGAACTGTTCCGGGCTCGGACCGCGGGCATCCCCCCGGACCGCACCATCTACTCGGGGGTGGGCAAGACCGCGGCGGAAATGCGCGCGGCCCTGCAAGCCGGAATCCTGCTGTTCAACGTCGAATCAGCCCAGGAACTCGACCGTCTGCACCAGGTGGCCGGAGAGCTCAAAACGACAGCGCCGGTTGCCTTCCGGGTCAACCCGGACGTCGATCCGCTGACCCACCCCTACATCTCCACGGGCTTTGCCAAAAACAAGTTCGGCATCCCGGTGGAGGAGGCGCTGCAGGAGTATATCCGGGCAAAGTCCATGCCCGGCATCGAAATCCGGGGCGTGAGCTGTCATATCGGCTCCCAGCTCACCCGCATCGATCCCTTTATCGAGGCGCTGCGCAAGCTGAAGGACTTTATCGGCCGCCTGGAGCGGGAGGGGATCACCATCGACTATCTCGATCTCGGCGGCGGCGTCGGCATCACCTACGATGAAGAGCTGCCGCCCCATCCCCATGATTACGCCAGGGCCGTCATGGACGAACTGGGCGACATGAACTACACGCTGATCCTGGAGCCGGGCCGGGTCATTACCGGCAATGCCGGCATCATGGTGACCGAGGTGCAATACACCAAGGTCAACACCGGGGGGCAAGAGGACAAGCGCTTTGTCATTATCGACGCGGGCATGAACGACCTGATCAGGCCCAGCCTGTACGAGGCCTACCATGAAATCAAGACGATAGTTAAAAAAGAAGACCATGATAAAGGCGAGATTGTCGATGTCGTCGGCCCGATCTGCGAAAGCGGTGACTTCATGGCCAGAGAGCGGCTGCTGCCCCGGGTGCGGCAGGGTGATCTCCTGGCCGTCATGAGTGCCGGGGCCTACGGCTTCACCATGTCATCCAATTACAATTCCCGGCCGCGCGCGGCCGAGGTCATGGTTCGCGGCGACCGCTTCGAGATCATCCGCTCCCGGGAAAGTTATGAAGACCTCATCCGGGGCGAATCCCTTATGGAGCTTGACTGATCATGCAGATAGCGCGACTGCCCCTGCCCTTTGTCAAAATGAGCGGCACCGGCAACGATTTTATTCTGATTGACCACCGCCGGCCCTTTATTGCCAGGGAGGCCATGCCGGAATTTGCCCGCCTGGTCTGCCGGCGCCGCTTCTCCGTCGGCGCCGACGGCTTGATCCTGATCGAAAACTCCGACCAGGCCGACTTCAAGTGGCTGTTTTTCAACGGCGACGGCTCGGAGGCCGAGATGTGCGGCAACGGAGCCCGCTGCGCCGCCCGTTTTGCCTATATGCAGGGAATCGCCCCGGCCCACCACATGCTATTCGAGACCCTGGCCGGTATCATCGAGGCCAGTGTCGCGGATGTCAATGTCAGCATTCGCATGACCGCGCCGCAACAGGTGAAGCTGGACGGCAAACTCCGGCTCGATTCAGAGACGATCGAGCTGCATTCCATGGATACGGGCGTCCCCCATGTCGTGATCTTCGTCGACGATCTCGAGCTGGTGGATGTCGGCGCCCTGGGCAGCCGGATCCGGCATCATCCCGACTTCATGCCCGCGGGCACCAATGTGAATTTTGTGCAGCACCTGGCCGACGGCACCCTGAAAATGCGCACCTACGAGCGGGGCGTGGAAGGCGAAACCCTGGCCTGCGGCACCGGGGCCACGGCCACGGCCCTGGTCGCGGCCCTGGTCGGCCGGGCCAGCTCACCGGTCGAAATCATTACCGCCGGCGGTGACCGGCTGGTCATCATCTTTGACCTGGCAGCGGACAAAACCGCTCATAATGTCTTCCTCAAAGGCCCGGCCCATGTTATTTATAAGGGAGAGTTAAAGGCCGAGGCCCTTATTGAAAACTCGTAACGGTCCAGGTCATGCCGGACCTGAGTAGTTATAAAAATTGAAATTTCCGCCCGGACCAGGGCTGTACGGATTTAAAGAAGACAGGAGGAAAAAAAATGAACAGGATTCAGGGAGCCATCGTCGCCGTCGTTACTCCGTTTCTCGACGGCAAGGTCGATGAACAGGGGCTGATTGACCTGGTTGAATTTCACATTGCCAACGGCACGGACGGCATCGTTCCCTGCGGCACCACCGGTGAATCGGCTACGCTTGATTTTGACGAGCACAAACGGGTGATCGAGCTGACGGTCAAAACGGTGAATGGCCGGGTGCCGGTTATTGCCGGGACCGGGGCCAACAACACCCTCGAGGCCATCGAACTGACCGAGAGCGCCAAGGCCAGCGGCGCGGACGCCGTACTCTCGGTTGTGCCCTACTACAACAAACCGAGCCAGGAGGGGCTGTATCAACATTACAAGGCCATCGCCGAGGCCGTTGATATCCCGATGATCCTCTACAACGTCCCCGGCCGGACGGTGACCAACATGCTGCCCGCCACCGTGGCCCGCTGCGCCGGGATCGACAACGTCATCGGCATCAAGGAGGCCAGCGGCAGCCTGAACCAGGTCAGCGAGGTCATTCGCGTCTGCCCTGATGATTTTATCATACTTTCCGGCGACGACTTCACCGCCATGCCCACGGTACTCATCGGCGGGCGGGGCGTTATTTCGGTGACCTCCAACGTCGAGCCCCGGGGCATGGCCGAGATGATGAAGGCCGCCCTGGCCGGTGATCTGCAAAAGGCCAGGGAGCTCCATTTCCGCCTCTTTCCCCTCATGGGCGCCATGTTCTGCTACCCCAGTCCGGCCCCGGCCAAAAAGGGACTGGAACTGATGGGCAAGATCCGTTCCGGCGAGTTGCGGCTGCCCATGACGGAAATGGACGATGCGAGCCTGGAGACCCTGAAAAAGGCCATGAATGGAGCCGGATTATTATAACCTGAATCCGTGACGGCTTGAGGTGACATTTCATGCATATGTGGAATTTATTGCATTATTGCCGAATAAACGTATTTTCCGGTCATCACCGCGCCGCCCTGCGGGGCGCCCGATAGCGGATCCAGGTTCCCGACATTACAACTTGTTAACAATATTTCACTTTTTCCTGAAAACGGAGCCATACGAAAATGACCAGAGTAATCATTGCCGGCGCCGCCGGACGCATGGGCCAGCGCATCAGCTCAATGGTGCGGAAGAATCCCGATCTCCAGCTGACCGCCGCTTTTGAGCACCGGGATAATCCGGCAGTGGGCCGGGATGTCGGCGAAAACGCCGGTTTCGGCACCACCGGGGTGACCATTGCCGCCGGCCTGGAGCCGGTTATCGATCAGGGCGATGTCATCATTGACTTCACCTTCCACACGGCCACCATGGACTTTGTCCGCACCGCGGCCGAGCATGGACGGGCCATGGTCATCGGCACCACCGGCCTGACCCCGGAGGATCTCGCCACCCTGGCGGAACTGGCCGGGAAAAACTTCCCCTGCGTCCAGGCGCCCAACATGGCCGTCGGCGTCAATGTCCTGTTCAAGCTCGTCGCCAAGACGGCGGCAGTCCTGGGCGATGCCTATGACGTGGAGATCGTCGAGGCCCATCACCGCATGAAAAAAGATGCGCCCTCGGGCACGGCCCTGAAACTCGGGGAGATGGCGGCAACCGCCCTGAACCGGAAACTGGCGGACGTCGGGGTGTTTGAGCGCAACGGCATAATCGGCGAGCGAACGGACAAGGAGATCGGCATCCAGTCCATCAGGGCCGGGGATATCGTCGGCGAGCATACGGTCTACTTTGCCGGGGCCGGCGAACGAATCGAAATCACCCACCGGGCTCACAGCCGGGACAACTTCGCCCGGGGCGCAACCCTGGCCGCCGCCTGGGTCGCGGACAAGCCGAACGGCCTGTACACCATGTTCGATGTCCTGGGACTGAATGATTTCTGAACCGCTCTGAAGCTGCGCACCGGCAACGGCGGCCCCGGCCGGGCGCATCATGGCACCGCCCATCCTGAATCCGTGAGCGTTCGAGAACGGTGCAGATGCAAGGCGGCAACGAGGTTGATTATCCTGCTGTGATATCAACGAGTTGCCAACGCAGCAGATGCGCCGTTATCGGGCGCCCCGCAGGGCGGCGCGGTGATGACCAGGAAATACGTTTATTCGTCAATAATACAATAAATTCCACGTATTGCATGGAGCATCCCTCAAGCCGTCACGGATTCAGGATCATGAAAACCGCGTATATCGGCCTCGGCTCCAACCTGGGCGACTCCCTGCAGATCCTGCGCCAGGCCTGGCTGCGACTCGGGCAGGAACCGGCAATCC
>JAADIK010000043.1 GCA_013151365.1 Deltaproteobacteria bacterium | reverse complement strand
CGGCCTTTTTCGCGGCCGGAAGAAAATCGACCAGGCCCTGTTCGACGACCTGGAGGAGATTCTCATCACCGCCGACCTGGGGGTCGGCACGACCCGGGACCTGCTCGATGACGTCAGGATAAAGGTCAAGCGTAACCAGCTCAGTGATCCGCAGGCTTTAAAAGCCGTTCTCAAGGACAAAATTCTTGATTATTTACAGGAATCCGACCAGCCGGCTGAACTGAATATGCCGGAGACCGGCCCCTTTGTCATCTTGGTGGTCGGCGTCAACGGGGTGGGCAAGACGACGACTATCGGCAAGATCGCCGCCAAGTTTTCCGGCTCCGGCCATTCGGTGCTGCTGGTGGCCGGCGATACCTTCAGGGCCGCGGCCATCGATCAACTCAAGATCTGGGGCGAACGGACCGGGGTGGAGGTAGTGGCCCGGCAGCCCGGCGTCGATCCGTCCTCGGTCGTTTTCGACGGGATCGAGTATGGGACCGCCCACGCCTTTGATGTCATTATCATCGACACTGCCGGCCGTCTGCACACCCAGGTGAATCTCATGGAGGAGTTGAAAAAGATCAAGCGGGTGATCGGCAAGAAACTGCCGGGCGCCCCGCATGAAGTCATGCTGGTCCTTGACGCCACCACCGGCCAGAATGCCATTTCCCAGGCCAAGCTCTTTAACGAGGCGGTCGAGATAACCGGCCTGACCATGACCAAACTCGACGGTACGGCCAAGGGCGGTATCGTCGCCAATGTCTGCCGGCAACTGAAGATTCCGGTTCGGTTCATCGGCATCGGTGAACAGGTCGAAGATCTGCGCGATTTCGATTCGACGGAATTTGTCGAGGCCCTGTTCCATGAGGCTCACTGATGTGCCGCCTTGGTCAGGAAAATGGGATCGAACACTGAAAGGATGAAAAATCCGGCTGTTTCGAACCGCTTTTATGAAAACCGGGCCGCCCTGCCGCCTGCTGTTTTCTTCCTTCTGGATTTCACTTTTTAATTATGGAATATCGGCAACACAATCAACCCGGTTGCGGGGGCTGCCTGCTCATTGCCGGACTGTTGGTCCTCCTCTTCGGCGGTGCCCCGGCACTCTGGGATTTTCTCGGTTTTATTTTTTTCACCGGTATCTTCGGTGTTGTGCTGCTGGTAGCGCTCTTCTGGGGCTTCAGCTATTACATCCGGCAGCGGGTCAGTTCCTACGAGTCTTCGCAGACCGAGACCCATAACCGCTTTGTCTTCCTGCTGGTGAATATCCTGGTCAAGATCGCCCAGGCCGACGGTCATTTCTCCAAGGCCGAACTCCGGACCATGCTGAATTTTTTCCAGTACAACCTGCGCTACAGCCAGGACCAGATGTACTGGGTCAAACAGTTGATCAAGGACGCCCGTGACGAGCAGATCGGCATGGACGCGCTGCTCAGTGAATTCCGGGATACTTTCGCCTACGAGCCCCGTCTGATTCTGCTGGAATTGATTTACCAGATTCTCTACACCAAGGAGACCGTCTCGCCCTCGGAACTGCAACAGGCTCGCAATATTGCCGCCTTCCTGCAGATTTCGGTTTATGACCAGCGGACCATCGAGGCCAAGTACATGTACCGGCAGCGGCGGGAAGCGGCAACGGCGGTCCAGGAAGAGGAACAGTATTACGCGGTACTCGGCCTGGAACCGGGCGCCGATTTTGCGGTTATCAAAAAGGCCTATCGAAAGCTGAGCC
Organism: Deltaproteobacteria bacterium; assembly: GCA_013151365.1. GTDB lineage: Bacteria > Desulfobacterota > Desulfobulbia > Desulfobulbales > Desulfobulbaceae > BMS3Abin13. Next base: position 5,024 of record JAADIK010000043.1, on the reverse strand, counting down.
TCCAGTACCATCCCGACAAGGTCAGCCATCTCGGGGAGGAATTCCAGCGGGTTGCCGAGGAAAAGATGAAGGAAATCAACGGGGCCTACGATTATTTCAAGAGAAAATATAATGAGACGTAGTCCGTCCTCCTCGTGCCGGGGAGGGGGGGCAAGTAGGTTGGCGTAGAGCGATTAGCCGCCGCCGGGTTTGTTGGGTTTCGCTCTGCTTAAATATAGGCTGTTAGACTGTAGGCTGTTAGGGTAGGGCTAATAGCCTTCAGCCTAAACAACCTGCTGGTTTACATAAATAAAACATGATCAAATTTTCTTGTTTTTCATGACAGGAGTAAGGCAATAACAGGATTGTCGGGCCGATGGAGAGACTCATGACTGTTGCGGAAAAAATGCGGGATTTTGCGGAAAAGTCATCCTGGATTCGCAAAATGTTTGAAGAGGGGGCCAGGATGAAGGCCGAGTTCGGGGTTGAAAACGTCTTTGATTTCAGCCTGGGCAATCCGGATGTCCCGCCGCCGCCGAAGTTCGGCGAAGTGCTGCGGGAGCTGGCGGCGAACGACCGGGCCGGCGTCCACGCCTATATGCCGAACGGCGGCTACCCCTATGTGCGAGAGGCGGTGGCGGCCACGCTCTCCGTCGAGCAGGAGGTGGAAATCGACCTGGGAGACGTGCTGATGACCTGCGGCGCCGCCGGGGCGCTTAACGTGGTGATGAAATCGCTGCTTGATCCGGGTGACGAGGTCGTCATTCTATCGCCTTTTTTTGTGGAATATCATTTTTACGTGGATAACCACGGCGGCGTGACCAGGGTCGTGTCCACGGATGACGAGTTTAACCTCGATCTCGACGCCATAGAAGAGGCGCTGACCGCGAAGACCAAGGTGGTGCTGATCAACAGCCCCAATAATCCCACGGGCCAGGTCTATTCCCGGGAGTCCCTGGCCCAACTGGGACAACTGCTTGGCCGGGCCGGGGACAAGTTCTGCACCACCATCTATCTGGTGGCCGATGAACCCTACCGCAAGATCGTCTTTGACGGTTGCGAGGTGCCGCCGGTGATGACGGCAACCACGAATGCCATTGTCGTGTCGTCCTATTCCAAAGACCTGTCCCTGCCGGGTGAGCGCATCGGCTACCTGGCCGTGCATCCCGATATCAAGGACAAGAGGGCGCTGCTTGACGCCATGACCCTGGCCAATCGGATTCTCGGTTTTGTCAATGCGCCGGCCCTGATGCAGCGGGTGGTGGCGGAGCTGCAGGATGTGACCGTTGACGCCTCGATCTATGAACGCCGCCGGCAGCTGTTCTGTCACATTCTCGATGCAGCGGGTTTCGAGTATGTGAAACCACGGGGGGCGTTCTACCTGTTTCCGAAAACGCCTATTGACGATGATGTGGAGTTCTGCGGCATCCTGCAGCAGGAAAAGATCCTCGGCGTACCCGGCCGGGGGTTCGGCGCGCCGGGATATTTCCGGCTGGCCTTCTGCGTACAGGACGAGGTGATTGAGCGCTCCGCCGAGGGGTTCAAGAATGCAATAGCAATGGCAAAGGCCGGAAGTTAATTATCTATCCGCCTGCCTGATGAAGTCCCCCAGGTCCGTGGCAATGGCGGCGATTTCGTTTTCGTCCTCGCCCTCGGTCATGACCCGGATGACCGGCTCGGTGCCGGAGGGCCGCACCAGGATCCGCCCCCGGCCGCCTAGCTGCTCTTCCGCGGCGGCCAGGGCCGCGGCAAAACCGCTGATCCGTTCAGGTTCGATTTTCCGGGACATCCGCACGTTTTCAAGCACCTGCGGGTAGCTGGACATGATGGAAGCCAGTTCGGAGAGTGGTTTGTTCTTTTTGATCATAATGGCCAGCAGTTGCAGGGCCGCCAGGATGCCGTCGCCGGTGGTGTTTTGCTCGAGAAAAATGAGGTGGCCCGACTGCTCCCCGCCGAAGGAATAGCCCTTGCTGCGCATGGTCTCGACCACGTAGCGGTCCCCGACCCGGGTGCGGACCAGGTGGCCGCCCATTTGGTGCATCGCTTTTTCCAGGCCCATGTTGCTCATCACCGTGGCAACCAGGGTCTTTTTTTTCAATTTCCGCCGCTTCATCAGTTCGGCGGCGCAGATGGCCATGATGTGATCGCCATCCACGATTTCCCCATGTTCGTCGCAGACAATGAGCCGGTCGCCGTCACCGTCCAGGGCCAGCCCGATATCCGCCCCGGTTTGGCGAACCTTGGCCGCAATCTTTTCGGGATGCAGCGCCCCGCACTGATGATTGATATTCTTGCCGTCCGGTGACACGCCGATAGCGGTGACCCGGGCGCCGAGCTCGGTGAAGACATGGGGGGCGACACTGTAGGTCGCGCCGTGGGCACAGTCCAGGACAATATGAAAATCGTCCAGGGTGTACTTGCCGGGAAAGGTGTTTTTCAGAAAAACAATATACCTTCCCTTGGCGTCATCGATGCGCGAGGCCCTGCCGATTTCGTCGGCCACCGGCATGAGAGGGGCCATCTTTTGCGAGACCACCAGGTCTTCAATCTCGGCCTCCATCTCGTCCGGCAGTTTAAAGCCGTCGCTGGAGAAGATTTTTATGCCGTTATCCTGGAAGGGATTGTGCGAGGCGGAGATGACAACGCCGGCATCGGCGCGCATGGAGGTGGTGATAAAGGCGATGCCCGGGGTCGGCATCGGACCCACCAGCTGGACATTGACCCCCATGGAGCAGATGCCCGCGGCCAGGGCGTTTTCGATCATGTAACCGGAAAGGCGGGTGTCTTTACCAATGACGATATGATGGCCTTTCGCCCGTTTCTTCACCAGGAAGGCCATGGCGCGGCCGATCTGCATGGCGATTTCCGTGGTCATGGGATAGGTATTGGCTACCCCGCGTACGCCATCTGTACCAAAAAGTTCACTCATGTTTACTTCCGTCGGCAGGTTGAATAAGTCGGTTAAGAGGGTGGAAATCCGGGCCGGACGCTGGCTATTTCGATTTGCTTGTTTTGCCGGGTTTTTTCGACCTGGAGTTGGTCAGCAGGGGGGTAACGATGACCTCCGTCGGCCGGACCGACAGGATTTTAATGGGATCGTGGCCCGGAACATTGACGCCGCTGACCGTGACCGGCAGGCGCCGGGGGGAATGAATATCCTTGGCCGACACCGATGCCCGCAGCAGCATGACCAGCTCCGGGGTGTCACGAATCAGGTTTTTGGGGATACTTGCCGTAACCGTGACCGAATCGGGCTGTACGGTTACCGGCACCCCTGCTTCCCGGACATTGATCGGAATGTTTTCGACCGTGCGCTCCTCCATTTTATCATGCACTTCCAGTTTCGCCGTTACCACTGTTTCGCCGATCAGGTCAAGAAATTCGGGCTGGAGATTGAGATGAATCTGCAGGGTGGTGGAACGGTCGAGGCCGTCCAGGTTGATCAGGTAGGTACTCAGGCTTGCCTCCTGATCGAGGATGGTTTTCGGGCCGGAGATAACCAGGTGGTCGGGCGTCAGGTAGATTTTCTTCAGAACATAGCCTGGCGCCACCTCTCCCTCGGTGACCGGGACGATGGGGAAATCCTTTTGCACCAGTTTATCGAGCAGCAGGGTGATATTGGTCGGCTGCAGCCGCTGGATTTTAACGCCGCTGGGGAAGGGGATCGAGTTTTCATCGTTGCGGATGACGATCGTCCCCGGTTTCGCATCGGAAAGGTCGACCGGCCGGGTGATATTCCGGTTGCGGAGGTCCTGGATTATGCTGCGGGAGCCGCGCACCGAGACCTCGATGTCTTTCTTGTATTGATTGGAGATGATCAGGTCCGACGGCAGGTTCAGTATCTCGAGGGGGACCAGCACGTTCATGTCGACCTGTTCTTCGCCGACGACAAAATACCAGAGCAAAACGCTCAGGGCCAGCGATATACACTTGAGTACCCAGTTCTTGGGACGTTTTTTGAAAATATGGGGGATCTTCATGAGGCCTGTGATTTGCCGAGCCAGCTTTTCCATGTTTGACCGGAGACATCCTGATGAACAAATATCTCCCGCAGTTTTTTTGTCAATGTTTCTTCATCGGGCATCGGGGTCATGGTGCCGTGCTGTACCAGGGAGATTTGTTGGGTCTCTTCGGATACAACGATGATGACGGCGTCGGTCTCCTCTGAAAGCCCGAGGGCGGCCCGATGCCGGGTACCGTAACGCTTGTCGATGTACGGATTCCGCGACAGGGGCAGGACACAGCCCGCGGAATGAATCCGGCCCTTGTAGATGATGACCCCGCCGTCATGCAGCGGTGACGCGGTATGAAAAATCGAGAGCAGCATTTCACGGCTCAGCCGGGCGTCGACAAGCTGCCCGGATTCGACATAGTCCCGCAGTCCCGTTTCGCGCTCGATAACGATCAGGGCGCCGATTTTGCGGCGGGCTAGGCTGGTTACGGCCTTGATGATCTCGTTCAATTCGTTGACCGCCATATCATACTGCCGGTAAAATGGGGTTTTCCCCACCTGGGTCAGGGCGCGGCGGATATCGCGCTGGAAGACGATAATGACGATGAGGAAGATGGAGTTGAGAAAGGTCCGCAGGAGCCAGTGCAGGGTAAGCAGGTCGAATTGTTTGGAAATAAAGTAGAAAATAGTAATGATCACGATGCCGACAAGCATCTGGACCGCCCTGGTGCCCCGGATAAGCAGGATCAGTCGATAGATAATAATCGAAACAAGCAGGATATCGACGATATCCCGCCATCTGACGGCATGGAGGACGTTAAGCATCGGGATTTACGGTTTTCATTTATTTTTGTTCATGTAACTCTTCAGGTAGGAGCCGCCGGCCTTGATTTTTTGCTGAACTGTAACTGTTAATATTCTTTATATATTTAGCATGTTCAACTTAAATTGAACAGGAAAATAAAAGGAACGCCAAAAAAACTCATTTCTGGTATAAAATTCGACGAATGATGTTTGTTGCTCATACGTAGTTTTTGCTTCCCGAAGCTCATGGTTTTATGAAAAAGCAGGACGAGTTGTCTGACAGATTCGG
>JAADIK010000087.1 GCA_013151365.1 Deltaproteobacteria bacterium | reverse complement strand
TGGCGGCCAGGAAAAAAGTGGTCCCGGACCGCCGCCGGGTGGAGCGGATTCTTGGTGAGCTTTCCTGGCAGCCGGACCGGCTTCGCAAGGTTCGACCGCCGGTTGAGCGTCATCCCGGCAAGGGCCGGAAAAAACAGCAGCCGGCCGGCCGCCGGCCGCCTGAATGGTGGATACGGGTCAAATCCTTGGCAGCGGTCGGGCAGCGCTTTCCGGTCCGCCCCTTCCGGTTCCTGGTCCCGGTGAACAGGGAAAATCTGGCAGGCCGCACCGGGGGCGGCAAGGCGCGCACCATTCAGGCGCGGATTGTCTGGACCCTGCCGCCGGTCATCCAGGAAGAGCGGCTGGACTGGTATCGCCGGGCGGTCATGCAGCTTCTGCAGGCCGGGGCCGGGGAGTTTCAGCTTGGTCACTGGTCCCAGGCCGGGTTGTTCGCCGGGGCGGCAACGAAATCCGGAGGACCGCCGGTCCGGCTCTACGGCGATTATACCATGAATGTGCTGAACAGCGCGGCCCTCTCGGCAATACAGGACCTGGGCCTGGCCGGGGTCCAGTTCGCCCTGGAAACGGACCGGGAGAATATGGCGGCGGCCCTGGGCCATTTTGCCGCCGCCGGCAGAAAGCGGGGAAGGCGCCTGGAGCGGATGAAGATCGGGATGTTCGTCTACGGCCGGCCGCCGCTTTTTACCTCCCGGCTGGACAGTGGCCATTTCAGTTACGGCCGCCCGTTTGTCAGCCCCATGGCGGAACGGTTTGTTCTGGACCACGAGGACGGCCTCACCCATGCCCGCCCGGTTCCGCCTTTTTCGCTCCTGGACCATGCCGCGGAGATCCAGGAGCTGGGCGTCAATTACCTGGTTCTTGACCTCTGCACCGGGCAGTTTAAAAATGAGCTGCGGACCCTGGCCTCATTGCTGCGCGGGCAGGGGCGCAAGCCGCAGGTGCTGGCCGGCAATTTCCAGGGTCATCTCCTGTGAGCGGAGGGCAATGCCGCAAACTTGGCACCCCGTGCCCTGACCGCACCTTGGGGCGGGAACCGGTAAGCTTGACAAAATTCAATCCGTCCTTTAATACTGCAAGTTTTATTTTTTACTTTTATCCCGTTATGTTCAAGAAGAACCTATGACCAACAAAGAGATCGTTCTCCGGCTGTACCAAGTCCTTGAGAAATACAGGGTAAAACTGCTCATCGCCATGTTGGGCATGGTCGTGGTGGCCGGTTTCAACGCGGCCCAGGCCTATATCGTCAAGCCGCTCCTGGATGAAATTTTTGTCAACAAGGAGCGGCAGCTGCTGAACCTCCTGCCCCTGGTGCTGCTGGCCCTGTTTTTTTTCAAGGGCATCTTTTATTTTTGCTATTCCTACACCCTGGAGTGGGTCGGTCAGCGGGTTATCCTTGACCTGCGCAACCGGATTTATTCCCACTTGAATGACATGTCGCTCAGTTTTTTCGCCAAGATGAGCACGGGCGAGCTGATCTCCAGGATTATCAATGACGTCACCCTGTTGCAGGGCGCGGTTTCCCATGCCCTGATCCGGGTTCTCCGGGATTTTTTTTCCGTGATCGGGCTGCTCGGCGTTATTTTTTTCATGGACTGGCGGCTGGCATTCATCTCGCTCATTTTTATCCCCATGGCCACCATCCCGATTGTTGTTTTCGGTAAAAAATTCCGCCGGATCAGTACCCGTTATCAAAAAAGTGTGGCGGATGCCACCAACCTGCTCCATGAAACCATTGCCGGAACCCGTATCGTCAAGGCGTTCTGCATGGAAGAATATGAGAAAAATCGTTTTGCCGCTAAGATGCGGCAGCTCTTCGATATCCTCCTGACCAATACCCGCTACCAGAGCCTGTCGCACCCGATGGTCGAATTTTTCGGCGGTGTCGGTATGGCGCTGATTGTCTGGTTCGGCGGCATCCAGGTGCTGAAGGGGAATTCGACGACTGGTACCTTTATGTCGTTTCTGACGGCCATCATCATGCTGTATGAACCGATCAAGGGGGTCAGCAAGATCAATTCCACCATCCAGCAGGGTCTGGCCTCCGCCACCCGGATTTTCACCCTGCTGGATATGAAAACCGATATCAGTGAACGCCCGGACGCCGTCGCGCTGCCGCCGTTCGCGGAGAGTATCGAGTTCAAGGATGTCACCTTCAAATATGGAGACGATCCGCCGATCCTGCACCATGTTTCGCTGCAGGTCAGGCAGGGCGAGGTCCTGGCCGTGGTGGGGCCGAGCGGCACCGGCAAGTCGACGCTGGTCAGCCTGATTCCCCGTTTCTATGATGTTTGTGAAGGGGCCGTGATCATTGACGGCCATGATGTCCGGGACGTGACCCTGCACTCCCTCCGCAGCCAGATCGCCCTGGTGACGCAGCAGACCTTTCTGTTCAACGACACCGTGCGCCACAACATTGCCTATGGGCGGCTTGATTGTGCCGACGAGGAAATCATTGAAGCGGCCCGCGCCGCCTATGCCCTGGATTTTATAAATGAACTGCCCGACGGTCTCGATACGATCATCGGCGAGTCAGGGGCCCGGTTGTCGGGCGGCGAGCGGCAGAGGATCTCCATCGCCCGGGCATTGTTGAAGGACGCCCCGATCCTGATCCTTGACGAGGCGACCTCGTCCCTGGACCTGGAATCGGAACGGCAGGTTCAGCAGGCCCTGGAAAACCTGATGAAGAACCGGACCACCATTGTCGTCGCCCACCGGCTTTCCACCATCCGGGACGCCGACCGGATTATCGTCATGAAGGATGGCTGTCTGGTGGAAGAGGGCAGCCACGACGAACTGCTGGCCCTGCATGGCGAGTATGAAACGCTGTACCGGATGCAGTATGTCCGGACCGGGAATCCGGAACCGTCAACCGTGAACAGTCAAGCCTGAACCGTATGCCGGACTCCGTGAACCGTAAAAAAATCGGGCGACTCAATTCCTGGTTATTGGCCCTGCTGGCATTCAGCCTGCCCCTCTCCACCTCGGCCATTTCCGTGCTCTCCCTCCTGGTATTGGCGTGCTGGCTTATCGAGGGACGGTACCGGGACAAGCTGCACGAGATCATCGCCAATCCGGTCTGCATGGCGGTGCTCTTCTACCTGGCCCTGTATGTCGTGGGCCTGTTGTGGAGCGAGAATCAGGCCGCCGGGCTGGCCATGATCGGCAGACAATGGAAACTCCTGCTGCTGCCGGTGTTCATGACCGCCGGCCGCCGGCAGGACCGCCGGCTGTACGCCGGCTCTTTTTTGGCCGGGATGACCGTCGCCATGCTCATTACCTACCTGGTCTGGTTCGGCCTGTTGCACTATGCCGATGTTTCCCCGGAACATCTGACCAAGGGGACTTTCCATGTGGTCTACGATCCCATGCTGGCCTTGGCCATCTACCTGCTGCTGCATGAATTTATCTGGGGCGTGACCAGGGGGTGGCGGCGCTGGTTCGTGCTTGGTCTCGCCGCTCTCATGGTGTTTGATATGTTTATCACCCAGGGGCGGGCCGGCCAGATGGCTTTTTTCGTCCTGCTGGGCCTGCTGCTGTTCCAGATCCTGAGAAAAAATCTTGTCCTCGCCTTTCTGCTCATCATCTTCGTCCTCCCCGCAACCTTTACGGCCGTTTACATGTTCAGTCCCACCTTTCACGGCCGGGTGCAACAGGCCCGTTCCGACATCGCCCGCTTTCACGTTAATCCCGAGACTTCCGTGGGGCTGCGGCTGCTGTACTGGAAAAATTCCTGGGAGATGATCAAGAGTGCGCCCTGGTTCGGGGTCGGGACCGGTGATTTTCAGGATGTCTATGCCGAGCTGAACAAAAAATTGTCGCCGCAGGTGGGGGTGACCGACAATCCCCATAACCAGTATGTCCTGGTCCAGTGCCAGCTCGGGTTGCTGGGCCTTGCGGCCCTGCTCGGTATTTTTCTGCTCCAGTTCCGCCAGGCCTTTACCATGCGGGACGGCTGGGAGAGGATACGTGTTGCCTTTCCTCTCTTTTTTTTGACCATCATGCTGACCGAGTCCTATCTCATCGTCTACGAGACGGGTTTCCTGTTCTCCCTGTTCAGCGCCGTTCTCTATCGGCTGCCGGGTAAGCCGCCACAGGCACCCCATCTTCAGGCGGTCGCTTCCGCCCGCATAGAGGGACTATAGCGAACGGAAGCGACTACGTAAATCTGTGGCACCTGTGGCGGCTTACAGGTTGGATGCAGGTAACAGCATAGCATGTCACACCTTGTGACCTGTTACGCGGCCGGACAGGGAAGGACGAGAGACTGAAATCTGCCGGTAACTCAAGTGAGGGGCGATAATGTATGAAATGTCCGATTTGTTTCTGTAAGGAGAGTTCGCTCACCCTGAACATAAAAGGATATGAACTCAAAACCTGTCGCCGATGCGGCCATGCGGTCACGGACCCGCTGCCCGGCCCTGATGAGTTGGCCGCCCTGTATAATGAGGCCTATTTTGCCGCGCATTATCCCGAGATTCGTCCTGTTGATCGCGAATTCAAGAAACGGATACGCCAGGAAGATCATCGGGTCAGGCTGCTCAGGCGGCATAAGAAGAGGGGGCGGCTGCTCGATGTGGGCTGTGGCCGGGGATATTTCCTTTATGCCTGTAAACCTTATTTCGCCTGCGCCGGCTTTGATATCACCACCAGGAATCAAAATTTCATTGAACAGCATCTCGGGGTTGACTTTTTTTCTCCGGCCGCGGACTTGTTTTCTTCTGCGGGTCTTCAGTTTGAGGTACTCACTTTCTGGCACAGCCTGGAACATTTTCCTGATCCGGAAAACCAGCTCTGCTTGTTTGCGAACCTGCTTGCCAAAGACGGCGTTCTGATTATCGACGTGCCGAATCACGAAGCCATCGATGCCTTCATGGAAGGTGAGGGTTGGCCGGGTTGGGATCTGCCTTTTCATTGCCATCATTTTACCAGGAGATCACTTGAGCGGCTGCTCGACCGGCTTGGTTTCGAGGTCCTGGCCGCCAACACCTACCACTGCGGCTATGTACGGGACCGGCTTTTGAGAAAACGGGTTACGCGATATTTGGCCCGGCCGGTCGCCAAGCTGTTTCCCGGCAGCAGTGTGGCGCTGGTCTGCCGGAAACGGGCGGCCTGACGGATGATGACGCCTGCGCTTTCCGTCATCATCGTTAATTATAATACGGCCGATCTCCTTCCCGGCTGCCTTGATTCTATCGGCCGCCAGGGGGTGAGCTGTGAAATAATTGTGGTTGACAATGCCTCCCGGGACCGGAGTGTTGACCTTCTGCGCGAGCGATATCCAGGGGTAACCGTTATCGCCAACCGGACGAATGAGGGATTCTCCAGGGCCAACAACCAAGGATTGCGGGAGTGCCGGGGCGAGCTGGTCTTTTTTTTAAATCCGGATACCATCGTCCAGCCCGATTGTTTTGCGGCCATGCTGGACTTTATGGCGGCCCGGCCCGAAGTCGCCCTGGCCGGGACCGCGCTCTTTGATCCTGATTTCAGTCCGCACCCGTCCGTGGAATATACCTATCCCGGGCACCGTTACGCCCGGCGGGAATTGTCGGGCCTGCCCGGCGACATCGCCTGGATTCTCGGTGCCGCCCTGGTCTCCCGCCGGGACTGCATGGAACGGATCGGCGGTTTTGATGAACGGTTTTTTCTGTACGGCGAGGATGTCGACCTGGGGCTGGTTATGAGAAAGCGGGGCTGGCGTCTCGGTTCCATCCCCGGCGCCGGCGTGATCCATCTGGAAGGACAGAGTGAAAGAAGTACCGCGCCGATGGAGGTATTCAAAAAGAAACTCCGGGCCGAACTTCTTTTTTATGACAAACATTACAGAAAAGACACCGTGCGGCGTATCTGCCGCGCCTATGGACGGCAAGCCCGGTGGCGGTTGTTTTCTCTGCGCCTGACCATGCCCTTTTGCCGGGACCGGGAAGCGGCCGGGCTGAAACTTGATCGATACCGGGTTGCTCTTGAGTTTTATTCAGGGACAATGCAATAAATTCCATATATATTGCATGGAATATCACCGCAAGCCGTTAGGAATCCAGGTAACTGCCGAAGAAGCGGTTCCTTGGTAACCGGTCGGCTGACTGACAAGGTAGACCGAAGATAGAGACATGAAAATCGCGCTCATCCATAATCAACTGAGTCGTTCCGGCGGCATGGAATCCTACCTGTTCGCCTTGATCAACGGTTTTGCCGCAGCCGGAGACGAGGTTCATGTGCACACCTATGAAGTTGACCGGAATACGGCGCGGTCCCTGCCGTGCGTCGTGCACCGGATGCGGCTGGATTTCCTGCCGCGGCGTTTGAAGAAATACGCTTTTCTGCAGCGCTGCAACAGCCGCTTCGACCGGACGGCCTATGATCTTTCCCTGAGCCTTACCAGAACGGCCTGCCCGGACATTGCCGTGATCGGCGGCGTCCATCCTTCCTCGGTCGTCCTCAGGGGCGGGAACAATGTCTATCGCCGTCTCCATGACCGGCTGGAGACGGCGTTTGAAAGAAAAATGCTGGCGGAGACTCCCCATGTCCTGGCCCATTCCAAGGCCGTGGCCGCAGAGATCGAACAGTACTACACCCTGGATACCGGAAAAATAAAGGTGATTTATCCGCCCGTGGATACAACGGTTTTTCAACCTGTTTCCAGGCAGGTCCTGGATGCGGCCCGCCGGCAGTATCGGCTTACTCCGGGGAAGATGACCTTTTTGTTTCCGTCTCGTGACCACCGGCGCAAGGGACTGCCGGAGTTGCTGGCGGCGTTTGCGGGCCTGGACCCCTCGCGTTACGAGCTGCTGGTGGCCGGCGAGGGGCTGCGTAATTTTTCCAACTTGCCGGCCGGCGTCCGGTATATCGGCAATGTTGAGCATCTGGCCGCGGTGTATGGTATAGTTGATTATTCGATCCTGCCGTCCCGTTACGAGCCTTTCGGCCTGGTGATTATCGAGTCCCTGCAGTGCGGCACGCCGGTTCTCGTGACCAGGGGGGCGGGGGCCTCGGAACTGCTGACGGACGAGGAGGGCGTGGTTCTCGATGATAATCGGCCGGAGACCATCAGGCAGGCCATCCTGGACCTGACCCCCAGGCAGGTGCGGCCGGACTTCGTGCAACGGCACGGCCTGGGCATTGCGAAACATATTGAGCGGATCAAGGCCCTCGGCGCCTCGTGAGGCCTTCCGCTCTGCGGCAGGAGCATCCCCCCACTTTTCCGTGTTTTGGCAGGAGAAGAACAATGTTGACTTGCAGAATGAAGAAAATCTCCGCTGCCGGTTTTACGTTTCTCGAGGTCATGGTTGCCGTGGCCATTATCGCCATCGCCCTGGTTACCCTGATCGGTTCCCAGTCCCAGAGCGTGTCAATCGCCGGGGAGGCGCGTTTCGATATCATGGCCTCCCTCCTGGCCCAGCAAAAGCTCACCGAGATCGAGGCCGGCAACTTTGACTCCTTGTTTTCCGACGAGGGCGATTTCGGCAAACAGTATCCCGATTACCGGTGGCACACGGTAGTGCAGAGTCTTGGCGAAGACGAAACCGGCTTGAGCGGGACCGGCGGCATGCTCAAGGCCGTGGACCTGACGGTGACCCGGACCGGCGATGCACGCTCTTCCTATATTGTCCGGGACGTGGTCATGGCTGACCCGAAAGAATAATGATTATCCCGCCGGATATTTTGTCGCCGCTCAAGGGGAGCCGCGGCATGACCCTGCTTGAGATCATGCTGGCCCTGCTGGTGCTGGCCATGGTCGTTGCCATGGTGGCGCTTTCCCTCTCCGGCAGCCTGAACGTGGTGAGCGAGACGCGCAAACAGGGAGAGCTGTACCACCAGGCCCAGGTCGCCCTGGAGCGGATCAGCGATGATCTTGCTTCGGCGGTTATGGTCAATGACGTTCGTTTCCAGGGGAAGAGAATGGCAATCGACGGCCGCCGGGCCGACAGCCTGCGGTTCGCCTCCATGGCCCATATTGTTTTTGATCCGAAGCATGACCATCCGGGTATGGCGATTATTTCATATACGGTGCGGCCGGATCCCCGGAACAGCGGCGATCTTGTCCTGCTCCGTGCCGACCGTCTGTTGACGCCGCCGGCGGGACAGGACGGCAATGGTGAGGGGGACGAAGGGTTCCTGCTCTGCAACGGTCTGCGTTCCGTCCGTTTCAGTTTTACGGATAAAAGCGGCGAGACCTTCGACTCCTGGGGCGCCTCCCCGGAAGATGAAAAAGACATGACGCCGCGGCGGCTCCCGGTCACCGTTACCTGTACCCTGGAGTTCCGGCTTGACCGGGACCAGAATACATCCCTGACCTTCAGCACCAGCGTCCTGCTCCCCGTGGGGTTGATCCAAGCCGAAAGAGGCGGGGGGGGAGGATCATGATACTTCGTGACCGGTCGGGCATGGCTCTTCTGCTGACCCTGTTGGCGGTCAGTTTCCTGGTGGCGGTCACCGTGCAGCTTTCTTCCACCGTTAACTGGCAGATGGAGGCGGCGCACAATCTGCGCGACAGTGTCAGGCTGAAGGCCATGGTCCGTTCCGGTCTCAACCTTGCCCGCGCGGCCCTGTCGGCCGATCAGCGGCGGAATAAATTCGATTCCCTTGATGACGAGTGGAACCACCTGGACCCGGCAACCCTGTCGTCTCTCTTCGGCCGGGGCAAGCTCTCGGTCAAGGTTGTCGATCAGTCCGGCCTGCTGCAGGTAAATGCCCTTGTTTCTCAGGAGAAAGATGGTATAAAACGTCGGCAACAGGAAAAGCGGCAGTTTGACCTGTGGATTCGTCTCCTGACCTCGGGCCGTTTCGCCATCGAGTCGGAGGACGAGGCGGTTGTCCTGGTCGATTCGATAAAAGACTGGATCGACAAGGATGATGAAGTCCGGGACCATGGCGCCGAAAGCGCTTATTACCAGGGCCTTGATCCGCCTTATTCCGCCCGGAACGGCCCGATCGAGTATCCGGAGGAATTGCTGCTCGTGCGGGGCATGACCAGGAAACTGTTTTACGGCGATAAAGAACACGCCGGACTCGTTGAATATTTGACCATTGCCGGCCGGGACGGTAAGATAAACATAAATACCGCTCCCCTGGGAATACTTCAGGCTCTGGCTCCCGGCATCACCAAGGAAACCGCCGGCCGGCTCATTGACTTCCGGCGGCAGAAACGGAACATGGACTTGCTGGCCCGTCCTGACTGGTATCGTCAGGTCCGCGACTTTCCCGATGATATCGTGCTGGACCGGAATATCGTGACCGTGGTCAGCCACTGTTTTCTGGTGTCGGTGACCGCCACCAGCGATGACGGCATGGTGAGGACCGGCAGCGGGGTCATCCGGCGGGATGACCGGCGGCGGCAGACACTGCTGTACTGGAAAGTAGAGTAGAACAGGAATCCGTGACGGCTTGAGGGGATACTCCGCTCAATATGTGGATTTTATTGCATTATTGCCAATAAATGCATTTTCTGGTCTTCACCGCGCCGCCCTGCGGGGCGCCCGATAACGGCGCATCTGCCGCCTTGCATCTGCACCGTTCTCGAACGCTCACGGATTCAGGTATAATTGCATGAAACGAAGAATACTTGGTCTTGACATCAACGATGATATGCTCGCCGCCGTGGTCGTTGAGCGAAAGGCCGGGGAAAAGCGGATCATCTCCTGCGGCTATGTCCGGCTCGATGACCAGGATTCAATTCCCGTGCAGCTTCCCGCCCTGCTCGAACAGGTCGGCTGGCAGGCTGGTGATTGTCTTTGCGGAATCTCCCTCGTCGGCTGCAGCCTGAGAAATCTCACCCTCCCCTTTACCGATCAGAAAAAGATCAGGCAGGTCCTGCCTTTCGAGCTGGAAGACCAGCTCCTTACCCCGGTCAGCGAACAGGTCCTGGAATATATTGTGACCGGCACGTCCGGGGATGCCAGTCACCTCTTGATTGCGGGGCTGGAAAAGAAATATCTGCGACTGTATCTGGACAGCCTCGCCCGCGCCAATCTGAGTCCGGAGACGGTTACCCCGCGGATGATGGCCCTGGCCGGGCAGTTCCTGGAAAGCGGGAAAAGCGGTAATTTTCTCATGCTTGATGCCGGCCTGCATGCCATGAACATGCTCATCTGTCACCATGGCCGTATTGTTTTTATCCGGCGTCTGCCCTATCCGGACAGGATGTTTACCGCTCAGCCCTTTACCTTCCGGGACGGCCGGGCGGGTATCGCCAACCATGACGAGGCCGTATCCTGCATTGCCGGCATCTGTGACGCGGTGCGGCTGAGCATGGATTTTTTCCGGCTCGACAGCGGCTTCGATATCGTCCCGGATCAGGTGGTCCTGACCGGCTGCATGGTGCAGACCGAGGTTTTTCAGGCAACCATTCAGGCGGAACTCGGCCTGGAGGCCTCGGTCGGGGACCTGCGGCGCGATGCCGGCGTTACCATAAAGAGAGAGGCGGCAAAACAGTGGCAGCCTGCCTGTTTCGATCATGCCCTGGCGCTGGCCCTGGCCGGTCTGAAGAAGAAACCGCCGGTCAACTTCCGGAAAGATGAATTCGCCCCGAAAAAGATATTTTTCGCCACCAGGCGGCAACTGCTTGCCGCCTCGATTCTGCTGGCGCTTATGGCCGGCGGGGGACTGGTCCTGTTCTGGACGCATTACCTGACTCTGCAGGAGCGGAATGCCGCCCTGACCGGGCAGATGACGGCCATCTTCAAGGAAACTTTTCCCAAGGCGACCCGGATCGTCGATCCGCTGATCCAGATGCGGGCCGGACTCAGGACGGTACAGGACCCGGCCGCCGCCATCCCGGTTTTTTCCGGCGATAAAAGGGTGTTGAATATTCTGGCCGACATTTCGGCGCGCACTCCGAACGCCCTGAAAATCCATGTCGCCCGCCTGGTTATCGATCAGAAAACCGTGGTGATAAAGGGGACAACGGATAGTTTTAACAGTATCAACGTCATGCAGGGCAGCCTCGGGAAATCGCCCCTCTATGACGAAGTCAAGATCGTCTCGGCCACCGCGGACAAGGACAAGGGGTTGGTTCGTTTCGCCCTCCGGCTGCATCTTGGAGGGGCGTCATGAAACAACTCGCCCGCCGGGAGCGGCTCGCCCTGATCGCGGGCGGCATATTCGTGGCGCTTTTCGTGGTGATGCAATTCGGTGTTTTTCCGGTTATTGATCACTGGAACCGGTTGCAGCGGGATATCGAGGTACACGGCAAGGCCGTTGTCGAGATGCGTGGTCTGCAGTCGCGTTACCGCCGGCTGCACGGGAAGGCCAATTCGCTGACCCGGCAGCTGACCCGCCGGCCGCCGGATTTCAGCCTCTTTTCTTTTCTGGAAAAGACGGCGGCCCAGGCCGGGGTCAAACAGAGCATCGCCTATATGAAGCCGTCGGCGACCACCGATGACGGGGCCTTGCAGGAGATGCTCGTCGAAATGAAGCTGCAGGCGGTCAGCCTGCAGCAACTGGTTGATTTTTTAAAGCTCGTCGAGTCGCCGGAAAACGTCGTGGCCATCAAGCGGATTGCCATTCAGCAGGATACCAAGGAAGAGTCAACCCTTGACGTGATTATGCAGGTGGTCAGTCTTAAATTCGCAACAGCCGCCGCCGGTGAGCAGGAGTCGCGCTAAGTGAAGACCGGAATGATCCGCGGCATTTTCGCAGTCCTCGGTTACCTGGTTTATACGCTTGCCGTTCTGGCCCTGCTCCTCTGGTTTCTTTTTCCGGCCGCCAGTGTCCGGGCGTGGCTGGAGACGCAGCTTGACGGACTCAATCCGGCGCTGACCTGGAAGATTCAGGGCCTGAGTTTCACCATGCCCGTGGGGCTGGTGGCGACGGACATTCGCATCAGCGACGGCGACCAAACCACGCCGCTGCTGCGCATCGATCGGCTTACCGTCAGGCTGGACCCGGCAGTGCTGCTGGCGAACAAAAAAGAAGTTCCCCTGTCATATTCTCTGCAAACCCTGGGCGGGACGGTAAAAGGCAAGGTCCGGGTCGCCCGCGCCGGCAGCGGGATGAGATGTTCCGGCACCCTGCGGAACCTGCGGATCGGCCGGATGACCGGGGTCTGGCGGGAAATGGGGCGCACCGCGGCCGGCAATCTTTCGGGACGGTTTAGCTGGCAAGGGACTTGGCGGCAGCCGGCGCTCGGCGCCCTGCAGGCCGATATTGTCCTGACCGCCGGCGATATCGGCCTGCAACAGCCAATCCTGAGTCTCGACCGCCTGAAGTTCAGCCGCATGAGCGCCAGGGTCTCCCTGAAAAAGCGGGTCGTGACTTTTGCGGACGGCAAGGTGGAGTCCCGGCTCTTTTCCGCCGGATACAAAGGCACCGTTACCCTGCTGCCCTATTTCCAGGAGAGCGGCATAAACATGCGGGGGTTCCTGGCTCCCCGCCCCGAGCTGCTCAGCCGTTTGCATGATGACGTGGCCGTGTCGTTGATCCGGGAGCAGCTGCAGGATGGCAAGTTGTCGTTTACGGTCAGCGGCACCCTGCTGGAGCCCGGTATCCTGTTTCATGGGATATCCGGGGTAATCGATGGTGTTATCGAGAGGAGCGCGAGATAGCCGTGATCCGTGTTGTTGTCAAACTGGTGCTTATTTTCGTTCTGGTTTACGCCGGGGTGACCGTGTGGTACGGTCGCCTCGAGGACACGCTGCGCCAGGACACGCGTTCACCCGAGACCACGGTTCAGCAGCGGCAGCCCCGGCAGACGACTAAAATCTTGCGGCAGCGTCCGGATTATAGAATAATAATCGAAAGAAATATTTTCCAGGCTGTTATCGGGGCCGAGCCGGGCGGGGATGAATACCTGGAGCCCACGGCCCTCAAGCTTTCCTTGATGGGCACGGTCTCCGGCACGAAAAGGGACGCCCGGGCGATTATCGTTGACGAGCAGAAAAAGAAGCAGGATCTCTACAAGATAGGAGATTCGGTCCAGGGGGCGTTGATTCAAAGCATTGAGCGCGGGAAGGTCATCCTGCAGGTACATGGCCGCCGCGAGGTCCTGCTCCTCAAGGATCGTCAGGGCGGCGGGCCGGGCCTGCGGCGGTTGCCGCCGGAGCCGCTGATGAGAAGTCTGAGAACCCGCCTGACCGGGAGCGGGGAAGAGCGGCTCGTGCCGCGTATTCAGCCCCGTCGTCGTTCCAGTTACCGGCTGCCCCTCTCTGTTCGGGAAGAACGGATTCAGGAAAAACGGGGAGAGGTGAAAAAGGCGACTGTGCCGGCAGCGGATGATTCGCTGCCGCCGGAGTCCCGGGATGACGGCCAGGCTACCGATTCAGGGGATTTTTCTAATGAGTAGCAATCATGGAGAATAATTTGAAAAACATGGACGGATTCACGGTGTCCCGCCTTTCCGGCCGTCTTTGCCGGCTTGTGGTGCCGGTGCTGGTCTTGTGTTGCTTCCTGATTTTGTCCTCCGGCCCGGGGGCCGGGGCGGCCGAACAGGTGTCGCACCGGCAGCCGCATCCGGCGAAACAGAGCCAGGTAAAACAGCGCCAGGTAAAACAAAACCAGGTGAAACAGCGCTATGTGACCATTGATTTCAATGATGTTGATATCAATCTTTTTATTAAATACATCAGCGAGTTGACCGGCAAGAATTTTGTGGTGGACCGGGCGGTCAAAGGTAAGGTGACAATTCTCTCTCCCACCAGGATTTCCGTGAAAGACGCCTATCGCGTTTTCGAATCCGTCCTTGAAGTGCATGGTTATACCACTGTCTCCAGCGGCTCGATCATTAAAATCGTCCCGGATGTCGAGGCCCGCTCCAAGGGCATTCCCACCATCCGCCAGGGGGGCACGGCCTATCCCGAAGACAGGATGGTCACCCAGTTGATTCATCTCAAACATGCCAATCCCGAGCAGGTGAAAAAGATGCTGGCGCCGCTGGTTTCCAGGACCAGCGTGGTGATTGCCAACCCCGATTCGGGGATGCTGATTATCACGGATGTGCAGTCGAATATCAAGAGGTTGCAGGGGATTATCAGGGCGATCGATGTGCCGTCAATCGGCGAGGACCTGGTGGTCCTGCCGCTGCTGCATGCCTCGGCCGTCAGTATCGCCAAATCCGTGGACCAGCTTTTCCGGCAGCCCGTGAGACGGATCCGGCGCCGGGAAATAATAAAAATCATCCCCTATGAGCGGACCAACTCGCTTATTATTCTGGCCTCCAAGGTCAATGTCCGGAAGATCAAAAGACTGGTTGCCCGGCTTGATGTCAAGGTGCCGAAAGGCACGGGTAAGATCAAGGTCTATTACCTGCAGAATGCCAATGCCGAAGAACTGGTCAAGGTGTTGACCAATCTGCCGGCCGAGTCCAAGGGCTCGAACAAGCAAAAAGGCCGGGCGCCGCTGATATCGCAAAATGTCAAGATCATGGCGGACAAGGAAACGAACTCCTTGATCATCATTGCCCCGCGGGACGAATACGCGGTTATCGAGGACGTCATCAAGAAACTCGATGTCCCCAGGCGCATGGTGTACATGGAAGCCCTGATCATGGAGGTGCATGTCAACAAGTCGTTTAATATCGGCGTGCAGTGGGGCGGCGGCGGCAACTTCGCCGATAAAACGGGCCAGATATACAGTGGCTTCAGCGGCAACCCCGCTCCGAACCAGTACGATGTCCTCAAGGGACTGCAGCAAAGCCCGGCCGTGCTGCCGGCCGGTTTCTCCTTCGGAATACTGAAACAGGGGGTGAAAATCGGCAACGTCTATTTTCCCAATCTCGGCGCCGTCCTGCAGGCCTACAAGAACGATTCCGATGTCAATATTATCGCGACCCCCCAGATCCTGACCACCGACAACCAGAAGGCCGAGATCAAGGTCGGCGAGAATGTCCCGTACATAACCAGCAAGAACACCACCAACTCCCAGCAGGATTATACCAATTACGAGTACAAGGATGTCGCCACGACCCTGGACATCACGCCCCAGATCAACCAGTCTGACCTGGTGCGCCTGAAGATCGGCGTCGAGGTCATCAAACTCAAGAATCCCAATGATATCAGCGGCCACCCGACGACCTTCAAGAGAAGCGCCCAGACCACGGTTGTGGTTCATAACAACGAAACCGTGGTCATCGGCGGCATGATCGGCCAGGACACTTCCGTCGGGGAGTACAAGGTCCCCCTGCTCGGTGACATCCCTATCCTGGGCTGGTTATTCAAGAGTCACACGAACTCGAAGGAAAAGACCAATCTTTTCATCTTTATTACCCCGCACATTGTCGAGAATTCGGCTGAACTTGCGGGGATGTATTATAAGAAGCGTAAAAATATTATGCAGCACGTTCAGCCGGGAGCGAGCAATATCCCCTCTGATTTCTTTTACGGAAAACCGGATCCTGAGAGTTCCATGGCGCTGTCGGATATCGGTTTCTCCGAGCTCCGGAGGAAGGATTACAGCAAGGCCCGGCAGTATTTTGAGGAATCCCTGGATGTTGACCCTGATAATCCCTACGCCCTTTTGAACATGGGGGTTGTTTTGGAACATGAGGGCAAACGGGAGCAGGCCGCGGCCATGTACCGCAAGGTTCTCAAGGTGCAACCGGCGCAACCGGCCGCCAAGGGGGAGGCGGCGAGCGGGCAGGACCGGGCCGTGCGCAAGATGGCCGAGGATAATCTCAAACGTCTGAGCCTGCCGGTTAAATCCCGGTCCGGGCCGCACTCCTCCGCGACCCCGGTGCAAAGGCCGGCCCCATGAAATCGCTTGGTCAGGTCCTGGTCGAGACCTGTGGGCTAAGCCCGGAGATCATTGAGCAGGGACTCGCCATTCAGCGGGAAAAGGGCGGCCGGATCGGCGAGATCCTGGTTCAGCAGAAGAAAATTACCCCGGCCGACCTGCTTGCCGCCCGCAGCAGGCAGTGCGGTCTGGAGTTGCTGCCGATGCTGCCCCGCAATCTCAATCCGTTCTTTACCGGCAAGGTTCCCATCCAGTTTTTAAAAAAGTTCAGGATGATCCCGGTGGCCACTGCCGATGAGTCCTATATCGCCCTGGCCGAGCCGTTTTTCTTTCAACAGGTGGATGATCTGCAGCGGGTTCTGCACTGGGAGGGGATGAAGACGGTCCTGGCCCCGCAGGAGGAGATTTTCCTGGCCATCAATACCGCCTATGACCGGAGCAGCCAAGACCATGCCGATCAGGTCATGCAGGACATGGATGAAGATGATCCGGAGGCGATCATCTCAGAGATCGAGGAAACGGCCGATCTCCTCGATGATACCAGCGATGCCCCGGTAATCAAGCTGGTCAACCTCATGCTATCCCAGGCCGTCCGCGATAACGCCAGTGATCTCCATATTGAACCGTACCAGGATATGGTCAAGATCCGTAAGCGCGTCGACGGGATTCTCTACGACATGTATACCCCGCCGAAGCATGTCCAGTATAAGCTGATCTCCCGGATCAAGATCATGGCCAAGCTGGATATCGCCGAGAAACGGCTGCCCCAGGACGGCAGGATCGAGATCCGGATTGCGGACAAGAATGTGGATATCCGGGTCTCCACCCTGCCGACGGCCTGGGGCGAGCGGGTGGTCATGCGGCTGCTTGACAAGTCGAACGTGCTGCTGTCGCTCACCGATCTCGGGATGTCCGAAAACAACCTGGACGCCTTCCTTAAACTGATCAAGGCCCCCCACGGCATTATTCTGGTCACCGGCCCTACCGGCAGCGGCAAGACGACGACGCTCTATTCGGCGCTCACTATCCTCAAGAAACCGGACATCAATATTATCACGGTTGAAGATCCGGTTGAATACCAGATCAAGGGTATCAGCCAGGTCCAGGTCAATCCCAAGATCGACCTTACCTTTGCCAACGGCCTGCGGACCATCGTCCGCCAGGACCCGGACGTCATCCTGGTCGGCGAGATTCGTGACCTGGAGACGGCGGAGATCGCCATTCAGTCCGCTCTTACCGGCCACCTGGTGTTCTCGACCCTGCACACCAATGACGCGGCCAGTGCGGTTACCCGGTTGATCGATATGGGGGTCGAGTCCTTCCTGGTTTCATCATCGGTCAATGCCATCGTGGCCCAGCGGCTGCTGCGGAAAATATGCGGCCATTGCGCGGAACCCTATACCCCCAGCAAGGAGTATCTGGCGCAGGTCGGTCTGACTCCGGAGGAGCTTGGCGACAAGCCTCTGTACCGGGGGAAAGGATGCCCTGAATGTCTGAACACCGGGTATCAGGGGAGAGTCGGTATTTTCGAGTTGATGGTGATGGATGAGGACCTGAGGAATTTCATCCTGACAACGTCGGACTCGAATCAGATAAGAAAACGGGCTCTGGAATCGACGGCCGGCGCCATGCTGACCCTGCGCCAGGACGGTCTGCAAAAGGTCCTGGCGGGGCAGACCACGCTTGAAGAGGTTTTCAGGGTCACTTAGTCAGGGCAGCTACTTGATCAACTGGTTCATCTCGAAGATCGGCAGCAGGATGGAGATGACGATAAAACTGACGATCAGTCCCATGACCAGGATCATGACCGGTTCGATCATGGTGGTCATGGCCATGATCTTGGTCTCGACTTCTCTTTCATAGTTGTCGGCGACTTTGTTCAGCATTTTTTCCATGGCCCCGCTCTGTTCCCCCACCGCCAGCATCTGCACGAGCATGGGCGGAAACCACTTGCTCTCTCTCAGGGTTTCCGACAGGCTGCCCCCCTTTTCCAGGTGCTCCATTGCCTCGTCAATGACCTCGGCGAGCAGGATATTATTAAAAATATTTTTGACAATCCCCAGGGAGGTAATGAGCGGCACCCCTGACCGCAGCAGGCTGCCGAGGGTCCGGCCGAGGCGGGCGGCGGCGATTTTCATGTTCAGGTCGCCGAGCAGCGGCAGGCTGAGTTTCAGCCGGTCCCATGCCCGTCTGCCGCGGGGCCGGCGGACAATATAACGGACCAGGAAGGCAAGGCCGATGAGCAGGGCGAGGACCAGCCACCAGTAAGCCTGCAGAAAGCCGCTCAGGTTGATGAGGATAATGGTCGGCAGGGGCAGGGCCTGCCGGGTGTCGGCAAAGACCTTGGTGATGGTGGGCACGACAAAGGTGATAAGGATGAAGAGAACGACCGTGCCGACCAGGGCCATGAAAATCGGGTACATCAGGGCGGTCGAGATCTTTGACTTCATGGCCTGCTGATTTTCACCGAATTCGGCCAGTTGCTCCAGGACCACCTCCAGGGAGCCGGAGGCCTCGCCGGCTCTTACCATGTTGATATATATTTTGGAAAAAAGGCGCGGGTGTTCCGACAGGGCGGAGGTGAGGGAATTGCCCTCGTTCACCGCATCCTTGATCTGGGCGATGATTTTTTTCAGGCTCTGGTTGGTGGTCTGTTCGATCAGCCCGTTCAGCGCGGGAACCAGGGGGATGCCCGCCCCCAGCAAGGTGGCAAGCTGCCGGGTCGTTACATTGATTTCATGCTGCCGGACCGGCTGGGTCAGGTGCAGCGAAGTAAATTCCCGTCCTTTTTCCGTCCGGGACACCGGCACCGTTTCCCGGATGTCGACGGGATAATTGCCGGTATGGCGAATTTTCTGCCGGGCGGCGGCCAGGCTGTCCGCATCGATGATGCCTTTCAGTTTTTTACCCGAGGAGTCCAGGGCAGTATATTCATAGACCGGCATGATTGCGAATGAGGCGGAATTTCTGTTGAGCTTTAAGAGATAAATATTAATATTAAATCATTATACAAGTTGGCGGTCAGCTTGGAAATAGAAAACAAATTTTGTTCCCGGCCGGTGGAACCGCATCGCCGCAGTTTGCAGGCCGGTCCTGATGTGATATGATATTGCCTCTACCGGAGAATTTCAGGAGAGACCAGTGAAGATTTCCATTACCTATTGCAGACAGTGAAACTATAAGCCGCAGGCCTCCAGTTTGGAGCAGGAATTGAAACAGGAGCTCGGCCGGGAACTCGACGAGGTGGAGCTGATTCCCGGCTCGGGTGGAGTCTTCGAGATTGCCGTGGACGGAACGCTTATCTTTTCCAAGAAGCAACTGCGCCGTTTCCCGGAACCGGGCGAGATCGTCCGGCTCATCAGACGTTGACGGCCCCGGTCGTTTCGAGGGCCTGGTCGCGCTATTTGCCGCTGGGGCCGGGCCGGTTTTGTTTGCAGAAGTCGGCAAAATCCTTAATCAGCTTTTCGCCGTCGCGGGGGCGGATTTCGAGAAACCGGCTGAAGCTGATGATCCGGTCGATGATTTCCTGGGGCGCGGCATGCTCGACCCGGCAGGCTCCCTGCTCGGCAAGGTCCTTGTCAACGGCCAGGACGGAGACGAAAAAACGCTTGAGCGCATTGTGCCGCCGGACGACGTCTTCGGCCGCCCGGCGCCCGGTATCGGTCAGGCTGATGGCCTCGTAGGGGGCGTAGTTGATCAGTCCTTTTTTGGCCAGGGAGCGCAGGGCCTCGGTAACGGAAGCGCCGCTGACGCTGAGGCGGGCGGCAATATCTTTCCCGCGGGCCACCTCCTTTTCGGCCACAATATTGTAAATGGCTTCGATGTAATCCTCAAGGCTGGCGCTGAGCTTGAATTGCTGTCCCATGTTTTCACCTGCTCACACCTGTCTGAAAACAGGGGCGCGTTGTGGAGAGCCGCTTTGATCTTGATTCTTATCGGCATAATCGTAACTGGTCACAGGGAGTGAAACTCTACGCTATTCCCTACATCCAACCTGTAAGTTGGAACAGGTGCCCTATATTTGCGCAGTTGCTTTCGCTCGCTATAGTTCCTCTATGCGGGCGGAAGTGACCGCGTGAAGATTGGGTGCCTGTGACGACTTACGCATAATCAGGAAGGTACCTGGCGCCTATGGCGTCGTCAAGGAGAATGTCCCGTGCCTGTCGGCAATTTCCGGCAGGTAACGGGGAGATGGTAAAATATGCTGCTTGAACTGCGAATAGAAAACATGGCGTTGATTGATTCGCTTCAGCTCGAGTTCGCGGGGCGGGGGAGTGGTCTGGCCGTATTCACCGGCGAAACCGGGGCCGGAAAATCCATCATTCTGCAGGCCATTCATCTCCTGGCCGGCGGCCGGGGCGCTTCTTCGTGCATTCGCGGTGATTGCGACCGGGCGGTCGTCGAGGCTTTTTTTGTCGTCGACGGGGATCAACCTGAAGTCCTCGGTCTCCTGCGGGAGCACGGGATCGAGTACAATGGCGGCTGCATTGTCAGGCGGATTTTTACCAGAAACGGGCGCAGCCGGTTTTACGTGAACGACCGGCTGGTCACCTCCCGGCTGGCCGGAGCCCTGACCGAAAACCTGGTCAACATCGCCTCGCAGCACGATCACCAGCAACTGCTCGTTGCCCGTCGGCACCTTGATTTCCTTGACAGTTTCGGCGAACTGTGGGATCAACGCCTGGAGTTCGGCCGGATTTACAGTCAATGGCAGAACCTTGCCGCCAGGCTGCACGAGCTGCGACAACAGGAACAGGACAAGGAACAACGGCGGGACTTTTTGACTTATCAGCTCCGCGAGATCAGGGAGGCGGAGATCTCCCCTGGAGAAGATACGGAACTGGCGCACGAGCGGGACCGGCTTAAGTCGTCGGCAACGCTTGCCGACCTTGCCGGCAGGAGCCACGAACTGATCTATACAAAAGTATTGGAACATCTGCCCCAGATCCGCAAGAACATGGAGCAGGTCGCCGCCCTGGACGGCAGCGCGAGCGAGCTGGCCGAACGGATCGGCTCCGCCTGCTTCGAGGTGGAAGACCTGGAGCTGGCCCTGCGGGAGTATCGGGACGCCATCCCCAGGGATTCGTCACGGCTGGAGGATATTAACGAACGGCTGGGGGTGTTGAAGCAGCTGCAGCGCAAGTATGGCCAGTCGCTGGAGGAGGTGGCGGCCTTTGCCGACCGGGCGGAGCAGGAACTGGCCTCGCTGGACAGCGTGGAACGGGAACTGGCCGCGGTGGCCGGTGAAATTGAAAAATTGAGTGCCGCGGCCCAGGCCGTGGCCGCCGAACTGGGCCGGGCCCGGCGCCGGGCCGCGAAAAAGTTGAGCACGGCCATGCGGCAGGAGCTGGCCTCGCTCAGCTTCCCCCAGGCGGTCTTCGAGGTTATCGTAACCGATTCGCCGGGCAAGGGCATGGAGGCGCTGCACCCGGCCGGGCGGGAACTGGTTGAGTTTTTCTTTTCCGCCAACCCCGGTGAGCCGGCCCAGCCCCTGGTCAAGGTGGCCTCGGGCGGTGAGCTGTCACGGTTGATGCTGGCCATGAAATGTCTGCTGGCCCGGCGCGATCAGGTGGATACGGTCATCTTCGACGAGGTCGATGCCGGTATCGGCGGCAAGGCGGCCGAGGCCGTGGCCCGCAAGATCGGCGAGCTGGCCGGTCATCACCAGGTTATCTGTATTACCCATCTTCCCCAGATCGCGGCCCGCGCCGCGGAACATTTCATGGTGGCCAAGAACGTGCATGACGGCCGCACCCTGACTGCTATCACCTCTCTTGACGCCGAAGAACGGGTTATGGAACTCGCCCGGATGCTTGGCGGTGATTCGCTGACACGGCAGACCCTGGCCTATGCCAGGGAACTGCTTGAACTCAACTCAAACCACTCAAACCGGGAGGAGTAATGAACCGGGTTACCGCAATCGTTCTTCTTTCCGGGGGGCTTGATTCCCTCCTGTCCTGCCGGATTATGGCGTCTCTTGCCGTCCGGGTGGTGGCGCTTAAATTCGTGACGCCGTTTTTTGATGTTGATCTCCTGGACCGGGAAGATGAATATCGCGCCGGGATGCTGGAAAAATACGGCATTGATGTCCGGCTGGTGGATATCGGCCGGGAATATATCGAGCTGCTCAAAAATCCCGGGCACGGCTATGGCAAGCATTTCAATCCGTGTATTGACTGCAAGATTCTCATGCTGACCCGGGCGCGGCAATTGATGGCGGAGCATGGCGCTTCTTTTCTGGTGACCGGCGAGGTGGTGGGCCAGCGGCCGATGTCGCAACGCCGTGATACTCTGCGGGTCATCGAACGGGAAAGCGGCTGCGAAGACCTCCTGCTGCGGCCGCTCTGCGCCGGACTGCTCGACCCGACCCTGCCTGAGCGCGAGGGGCTGGTTGACCGGCAGCGGCTGTACTCCTTCAGCGGCCGCAGCCGCAAGCAGCAGATCCGGCTGGCCCGGGAATTAGGCATCGACGATTATCCCGCTCCGGCCGGCGGCTGCGTGTTGACGGACCCCACTCTCGGCCCCAGGATCGAGCGATTTTATGCCGACCGGGCCGAAGCCGGCCCCGGTGCGATTCAAGGCAATGATATCCGGTTGCTGCTCGTGGGACGTCAGTTCCGCCTGCCGGGAGACCACTGGTTTATTCTTGGCCGGAACGAGAAGGAAAACGAAAAATTGATCCGGTTGCGCGGGGAAGGTGACTGGCTCCTGGAGGCGGTCGATCTGCCGGGGCCGATCGGTCTGCTCCGCGCGGCGGAGCAGGACCTGGCCGGCACCCCGGAGGAATCTTTGATTGCCGGGCAGGCCGCCGGCCTGGTGGTCCGTTACGGCAAAAAGGTCAAGGGGCGGCCGCAATCGGTCGAGGTTCGGATCGACACCGGCCACGGCCGGAGAATACTATCCGCCCAAGCGCTTGACGACGAGACTTTCCGGGCCTGGCAGGTTTGACCTGCTACCTGAATCCCGTTATCGGGCGCTCACGGATTCAGGTGCTATTCTTCGAAGACCTCGGGTTTATGGCGAATAATACGGGCATCGATCATATACACGACATCCTCGGCAATATTGGTGGCATGATCGGCGATTCGTTCCAAATGCCGGCCGATGGAAACCGAGTGCAGAAAACAGTTAATGTGTTCCATATCCTTTGACAGCGCCTCTATTACCCGGGCGTACATTTCCCGGTTCAGGGTATCCATGGCATCATCCTCGGCCCGGACAAGATGGGCAAGACGGACATCCATGTTGACCACCGCGTCCATGCTCTGCGAGAGCATGCTTTCGGCCTTGATTGCCATCTGATAGACATCAAAGGGGATTTTAAAATCTTTCTGGGTGCTGAGAAAAGAGGAACGTTCCGCAATATTGACCGCCAGATCGCCGATTCGTTCCATGTCGTTGTTGATTTTAAGGATCGCGATAATGAATCGCAAATCAATGGCCACCGGCTGGTAGAGGGCCAGCACTTTCAGGCAGTCCTCCTCGATATCCACCTCCATTTCATCGACCTCGGCATCGCCTTGGATCACGGCCTGCGCAATTTCGTCATCGCAGTTGATTACCGACATGGTGGCCTGGTAGACACGGTCCTCAACCAGGCTTGACATGGAAATAACCTTTTCTTTAAGCTTGTCGATTTCGCGTTCCAGATGTTGGGACATATCTAAACTCCTTTGGGTTCGCTCAAAAATAACTTCAGATTTTTGCCTCCTGGCTTCGGGCTGTCTTTCGTCGGTCCGTAACCACGAAATCCAACCCCAATCCAGGCGCCAATCCTGCAAATTTATTTTTTTCGTATCACCACGAGAGAGAAGCACTGAGATGGCATATAAACGGCCTGTTGCTAAACAATGATACCAGATTAAGGCATTAAAGAAAGAGGAACATCAATCCCCAGGTGAAATACCTGTACTTGATTATTTATTCTACCCCGAGTCAAGCCCGTGGGGAAGAGGAAAATAAAAAGGCCCGCAGGGCGGCGCGGTGAAGGCCACAAATGCGTTTATTCGTTAATAATGCAATAAATTCCATTTTTGCATGGGGTGTCATCTCAAGCCGTCACATATTCAGGAAACCGTTTCCGGATGGGCACTATTTGCCCATGGTTCCCTTGATGCCTCCTGAAATAATGGCGGCAACATCGCTGAGGATGGGCAGGAGCTTCACCCGGCCCGGCGCGGCAAGGTAACGGGGCTCCCAGAGCGGCTTGAATTTTTCCTTGTAACTGCGTAAACCGTTGAAATTATAAAAATGTTCTCCGTGTCGAAAGACAAAGGCCCCCACCCGGTTCCAGAGCGGGGCCAGGCGATGGTCCGTCATCCCGGCCAGGGGGGCCATCCCGAGATTGAACCACTGGAATTGTTGTTCCTGTCCCCAGAGGATGAGGTGCAAAAAGAGAAAGTCCATTATCCCCTGCGGTGCTTCCGGACGATAGCGCATAAGGTCGATGGAGATCTCGCCCCCGGGGCCGCCCGGCCAGATGTTGGCAAAGGCGCAAATATCATCACCCCTGGTCACAAGGGCTACGGGGAAACGGGCCAGGTAATCAGGCTCGAAAAAGCCCATGGAAAATCCTTTTTCCCTGGTATTCTTTGCCGCCAGCCAGGCATCGGAAACCGCCCGTAGCGTCGGCATAAGTTCGGCAACCCCGGTCTTCGGGATAATGGTGAATTGCCAGCCCTCTTTTTCGAGACGGCGTTTCGTATAGCGGAGTCCCTTGGCCGCCCGGCTTTGCAGGGAAAAATCCCGGAGCGGCACCCGGGCCTCTTCGCCGAGTTTAAAGAGCATGAGGCCGATATCTATGTAGTAACGAAGATGTTCATGGCTGACTTCATAGAACACCGGCCAACCCCCGTGGATATCACTCTTCTCCTTGAAACGCCAGATCAGTTCGGGCCATTCCGCCACCGGTCCGACGGGATCGCCCATGACCACCCAGCTTCGTCCCTTGATCCTGTACATGAGAAAGGTGTCGCCGCTTCGGCTGCAGAGAATTTTTTTGTCGCCGAGAAAGGCCAGGTTGGCGTTCGTTCTGGCCGAGCGGCTGACGATCTTTTCGAGCCGCGTCATATCCATCGTTTCCTCGCGGGCGTCAGACGGTGGATGCGGCCGCATCAGCCGGGCCAGGAAAAAGAAGCCGACGACCATGATCGCCCCCACCATGGCCCGGAGAGAGCGCGGCGCATTATCGTTGAAGGCGAATTGCCACCAGAGCGTTTGCGAGTATTCGACATGCTTGTAAGAAAAAAAGATCAGCCAGAGCGTCGCCGAGAAAACCAGGGCGATGGCGATTGTCCAGCCGGCGGTGAAGGGCTCGCTCAGCAGGGCCGCCTTACGGTAAAAGTAGCGATGGCAGGGCAGGATCGCTCCCAGCATGATTGTGAGCACCGCCGCTTCCTCATAGTTCATCCCTTTCAGGAGAGAGAAGACGATTCCGGCGACAAACAGCAGGATGGTCAGGACATAGGCGGCGTCCAGCCGGCGCTGCAGTCCCCGGGCCAGCACCAGCAGGCCGGCGCCGGCCAGGCTGGCGAGAAAGTGGGAGATTTCCGCCACCGCCAGCGGCAAAACATGTTTAAGCCACTGCAGACGCCCGGAGGTTTCCGGGGTGGCGCCGGATAGCAGCAGGATGATACCGCCGCCAAAGGCAATCAGGGAAAAAAGCCAGGGCGCCGCCACGGAGGCTACGCTGTCAAGCGATTGAAACATGCCGCGGATCCGATGCCAGCGGCTGCTTATCCCCAGGCCTCCGAGCAGGGTGGCGGCCAGCAGGAGCGGCAGCAGGTAATACATGCCCCGGTAAAGCACCAGGGAACCGAGGATCGCCGGGGCGGGAAAATAAGGTTGCAGGAGCAGCAGGGCCGTGGTCTCAAAAATCCCGACGCCGCCCGGTACCTGGCTGACCAGGCCGGCCAGCTGGGCGAGCAGAAAAATGCCGAGAAAATTGCCGAAGGTCAGGGATGGCGAGCTTGGTAACAGCACATACAGAACGGAACCGGCCAGGGTCCAGTCCAGGACGGCGATCACGATTTGAGGAGCAAGATAGCCCGGTGCCGGCAGTCCGACGGTCCTTCCGAACAGCATAAGCGGTTTTTTGCGCACCACGCAGAGGAGCAGGTAAGAGGCCACGACCAGGAGAAAAATCAGGCCCGCCAGCCGCAGGGAGGCCAACGGCAGATGCAGCCCTGCCGGGATGGCCGGCGGCGCGGTAAGAAACAGCACTCCGCCCAGGCTGAGAAAACCAAGCCAGAGGGTGAGCGTGCAGAAGACGACAACCTTGCCGATTTCGCCCGGTCTCAGGCCCCAGGCGGCATACAGGGTGTAGCGCACCGAGGCCCCGGCCAGCATGGACAGCCCGAGGTTATTGCTGAAGGCGTAACCGATAAAGGAGGCCGGGGTTACCTTGCGGTAGGGGAGGGGATGGTTGATGATGCCCAGGGCCAGAATGTCGTAGCCGGACATGACTAAATAGCTGGCCACGGTCAGCAGAAAGGCAAAGGTAATACGTTGCTGCGGAATGGCGTTAAGGGAATGCCGGATATCGGCCAGGTGATAGTGCGCCAGCTCGCGGTGGAGGACAAAGAGAGCGCCGCTGAACAGCACCAGGCCGACAAAGAACGGCAGGATGGAAATTATTTTTTCCTTGATCTGCTCACTGGTCTCGTTACGCATGAACAGCGTCCTTCTTATTTGAAAATACTTTGAGTAAATTACTAATGCGGGCGATGCCTACAACCTAAATCAATTTCCAGCGTATCTATTTCCAGGCTGTTAGGGCAGGGCTAATAGCCTTCAGCCTGAACAACCTACTGATTTACATAAATAAAATATAATCAATTTTCTTGTTTTTTATGACAGAAATTCAGGAATAAGACACTATATGTAGTGCCTGCCTGAATCAAGCGGATACCCAATTACTCCGGATTCCCGCCGCCCTGCGGCCCACCCGATAAGGGGCTATGATTTTTCGCTTTTTTTGAAAAACATTCTCCTTTCGCTGAAACAAAGTTCGGCGGCGGCGATGGCCAGGTAGGCGTTTCCTATCCAGGCCAGGCCCGTTCGGTCGTGCCGCCACAGGTAAAAGCCGAGCACCAGCCAGGCGGCCAGGCTGAGGGTGAAACCCAGCAGGGGCACCGCGGCGTGCAGGCCGATTTTGTCCCGAAGAAGGAAAGCCGCCAGGTTGATGCAGACAAAGATCAACAGGAATGTGGAGCTGGCAAAGGAGGAAATGATCTCCAGGTTGCCCAGGCTGACAAAAATAATCGCCAAGGCGCTGATAATGCAGAGGCTGACCCAGGGAATATCCTTGGTCCGTTCACGCAGGGAGAAAACATGGGGCAGGGCCTGGTCCCGAGCCATCACCATGCCCAGGCGGGCCGTGCCGAAGAGGGTGGCGTTGATGGCCGAGGCCGTTGACAGCACCGCCCCGAGCCCGATCAGCAGGAAACCGGCCTGGCCCAGAAACGGCCTGGCGGCAACGGCCAGGGCATATTCCTTGTAGCGGCTGATCTCGGCCGGTTGCAGATTGCCCACCGCCACCAGGGAGACAAGAATATAGATAATGGTCGTGATGATAATGGAGATCATGATCGCCCGGGAGAGATTGTGTTCCACGTCCTGCATCTCGTGGACGGCATTGGGGATCAGCTCGAACCCTTCATAGGCCACAAAGATCAGGGCCGCCCCCATGAGGACCCCGCCGCCGCCCCGGTTCAGGACGGGCAGCAGGTGATCGGCCTTGAGAGAGAAAAAACCGGTGACGGCAAAAAGCGACAGCAGGATGACCTTGACCAGGACGATGATGTCCTCGGTTTCTCCGCTGGTCCTGACCCCGTAGAGGTTGATGCCCAGGAAGATGAGCAGGACCATGGCGGCAAGGAGTTCATGAACCGCGGGTTGGGGACCATGGGTCCCGAGCATGGCCGCGCCGTAGACCCCGAAGGTATAGGCATAGAGCGCCAGAGTGCCGATATATCCCGCCAGCAGGAGCCAGCCGCCAAGTCCGGCGATGTTCGGATGGCGGAAGGCATGCTCCAGGTAGGTGAAACTGCCGCCGTCGGAACGAAAGGCCAGGCCGAGCCTGGAGTAGGAAACGCCGGTCAGCAGGGCGATGACGCCGCCTATGGCGAAGGCAATGGGAGCGGCGTGCCCGGCAAGGCTTACGGACAGTCCCAGGACCGAAAAGATGCCGCCTCCCACCATGCCGCCCACGCCCATGGCGATGAGTTCCTTGAGACCAAGTCCGGCCTTGCTGTGATGGTGGTTTTCCATGAACATTCCTTCCCGCGACACCCGGAGGTCGGTTTTCTTAACGGCTTTATCCTCGCCGCTTTATTCTCTATTCCTACACTATACGCGAACATGGAAATGTAAAGCAAGGTCGGGATGGTTCTAATCCCCGTCATCTTTTTCCCGTAATTTTTTTTTGATATCCAGCAGGGGGGTCCCGTCAATAACATCGACGCCGACAACGCTCAACATGTTGCCCCGTATCTCGAGGACC
>JAADIK010000134.1 GCA_013151365.1 Deltaproteobacteria bacterium | reverse complement strand
CGATCATAGCCTCACAGATTCAGCCAGACCTTCAAAACGTAACGTTGCCTCAACACTCAGTCCGGCGCTTGTCGTGCAGGCCCCGGACTCATGTTATTGCACCATAAGAGAAAAGCAAAAAATTAAACACACGAAAAACTAAAAGAAATTACCCATGACGAGCATTAATAACTTTTGCAAACCTCCCTGTTGCAAGGACCGGCTCAAGGTCCCTGCCAAGAGAAAAAAAAGCGCCCAAGCCCCCTCCCAGACCAAGGACCCGGAAACATCTCCATCTCCGGTTACTCCCGCCGAAGAGCGGGAGAGCGACGGACGGCACGGCGGGCAAGCGGAGCTTGACCCCCTAAAGCCTGGCGACGGGACCTGGAACATCTCCGATTTCCAGGTTACGGCGGCCGAGGGCAAAACCAGGTTCCAGGACCTGCCCCTGCCCCTTTCGGTCATGCACGCCATCGCCGACCTGGGCTTTGAATATTGCACGCCGATCCAGGCGGAAACACTGCCGTCGAGCCTGGCCGGCAAGGATATCGTCGGTCAGGCCCAGACCGGGACCGGCAAAACCGCCGCCTTTCTCATCACCCTCCTGGTCCACCTTCTGACCAACAAGCCCGCGGCGGGAAAACAAAGATTATCGATGCCGCGCACGCTGATCCTGGCCCCGACCCGTGAACTGGTCATCCAGATAGTCAAGGAAGCGCAGGAACTTGACAAATATTGCCGGTTGAAGGTAGCCGGTGTTTACGGCGGCGTCGATTACCAGGAACAACGCCTGCTGCTCTCTTCCGAAGCAGTTGATATCATGGTCGCCACCCCGGGAAGATTGCTCGACTTTCAGCGGCAGGGTATTATCAAACTGAAAAAGCTGGAAATATTCGTGATCGACGAGGCGGACCGCATGCTTGACATGGGATTCATCCCGGATGTCCGGAGAATCGTGTCAAATGCCCCGGACAAGGAGGCCCGGCAGACGATTCTCTTCAGCGCCACCATATCTGCGGATGTCAAGCGCCTCGCTTCCCAGTGGACCAAGAATGCCATCCAGGTGGAAATCGCCCCGGAGCAGGTTGCGGTCGACAGCGTCGAACAGATTTTCTACCTCACCACGGCGGAAGAAAAATACACCCTGCTCTACAATGTGATAACGACTCTTGACCTGAAACGGGTCATGGTCTTTGTCAACCGCCGCGATGAAACGAAAAAACTCACGGACCATCTCAAACGGAACGGCATCAGCTGCGCCATGCTCTCGGGAGAAGTTCCCCAGAAACGCCGCATCGCAACCCTGGAAGATTTCCGCAACGGCAAGATCCGGGTGCTGGTTGCCACCGATGTAGCCAGCCGGGGCATTCATATCGATGGCGTCAGTCATGTCATTAACTACACACTGCCCTTTGAGCCTGAAAATTATGTCCACCGGATAGGCCGCACCGGCAGAGCCGGGGCCGCCGGCATTTCCATCAGCTTTGCCTGCGAGGAAGGATCGTTTCATCTCCCTGAAATCGAAGAATTTCTCGGCCGTGAACTAAAATGCGTCTATCCGGACAGCTCCCTGCTGGTCCCGCCCCCGCGCGGCACGAAAGCACCCGGGAGCACGTCAAGGCCCGGCAGAAAAAAAAGGCGGCCGCATCCATCCGGCCGACGGCCGAAAAACAGGAACTGAGAGACCGCCTCCGGCGGCCGGCCCCCTCTGCTGCGCTTTTCTCTGGCCGTTGAAGGAAATTGTCGCCATAAGGCGACTCGCAAGGACATTTTCAAAAGCGTTTAGACAAAAAGCACTATGGCAAATAGCGGCTTGTAACGAAACATCAACCAGCTGCGCCCAAAACCCGCCGCCCCATTACCACTGTTGTCTCTTTATTCGTAATATCAATATATTAATTGACATCTCGATGTCTGCGGATTTTCCCCGCCCAAGAACAACATTCGTAACTGCCGAAAAAGACAGGACTCTTTTCCTTAAACAGGGGAAGCTCTGAAATACTTTCCCCGCCATCAACCAGCCAAAGAGCCAGTCTTTTTTTTGCGACAATTCAACTTGGCGAATCCAGGCAACTTTATGATTTTATTGTGCTTTAAAAAAGGCAGGGATAATATGATGACGGTTAAGCAACTTGTAGAAATCGGTACGATTGCGGTTGGCGATGCGCGCCGCCTGCGACACGTTGCCTTGAGTAGTCTGTAAAAGCTGAACCAGGTATTCCTGTTCGAACCGGCGCCGCGCTTCTATCAGGGGCAGAATTTTTTTAGTATGGTGCTTGATTGCATCATGCAGAAGATCTTCCGAAATAATCGGTGTAGTTGTAAGGGTGACAGCCTGCTCCACAACGTTGTATAACTGCCGGACATTGCCGGGCCAGGCGGCATCGACCAATATCTCCATGGCCTTCGGCGTAAATCCCTGCACTTTTCCTTCATTCCCGCTCGCCAGAATTTTAATAAACGATTCAACCAGGATCGGGATATCCTCTTTTCGATCGTGCAGCGGCGGCAGCTCCAGGCCGATCACGTTGAGGCGATAAAAAAGATCCTCCCGGAACTGGCCGCTCTCTATGGCCTCTTCCAGGTTGCGATGCGTTGCCGAAATAATCCGCACATCCACCGGCACGGATGTCGTGCTCCCCACGGGCCTGATCTGACGCTCCTGCAGAACCCGCAGCAACTTGACCTGCAGATGCAGCGGCATATCGCCGATTTCATCAAGGAACAGGGTGCCCTTATGGGCAGACTGAAAAAGCCCCATATAGCTTCTTGAGGCACCGGTGAACGACCCCTTCACATGGCCGAACAACTCGGATTCAAGCAGGCTCTCGGGAATAGCGGTACAGTTCACCGGGATAAAGGGACCCTGGCGGCGGTCACTTGCCCGGTGAATGGCAATGGCCAGAAGTTCCTTGCCGGTACCGCTCTCCCCTCTGACCAGAACCGTTGCATCTGTTTCGGCCACCAGGCGCGCTTTAGAGAGCAACTGTTCCATGACCGCGCTTTTATAGATAATGTCGCTGCACCACTCTCCACGGTCATCACGAGGGCCGGCACCAGCGGCTGAAAATTTCAGGGCCTTCTCGGCCTCCCGCACAAGATCCCGGCCGTCAATCGGCTTGGTCAGGAAGGAAAAAACTCCCTGCCTGGTTGCCTCTACCGCCTCCGGAATGGACCCATGGGCGGTGATAATGATGACCGGAATTGCCCGGTTTCGCTTGCGAACCGCCTCAAACAAAGTTATACCGTCAATCCCCGGCATTCGCAGATCGGTGATGACCAGGTGCGGCCTGATCATCGCCAACTTGGCCAGGGCCTCTTCTCCGCTGAGCGCGGTTGTGACCTGATAACTATTGCTCTCAAGGCGCAATTTCCATAAACTGAGCAGATCCGCCTCGTCATCGACAAGAAGAATACGGTAACCTTCACCCATAGAGCCTACTCCTATCTCGGCGTCCTACCGATCTTTAATGATATTTTCAATATTTTTGAGCTGCTCGATCTGACTTTTCAGATCTTGGGCCCTGACCTGCTCCCTCTCCAGGGAGTTGGTTAGCGAATCAACTTTCTTTTCGAGTTTATCTTTTTCGTCAACCAGCTTCTTCCTGGTACTCTGGCTACAAATCTCCGCATTGCCAAGACGCTTGACCAAGGCCGAAAGCCCCAGCATATCCTCCCGGGCGTCAGGGTGCCGCGCAAGATATTTGGAGAGCACCTCCCCACCCTTCTTCACCAGCTCATAGTCCGCATGTTCATTTAAACTCAGGCAGACAAAATGAAGTTGATCCAAATCATTACCGTTTGCCAATTTTTTTTCCGCCCGGCGGACACGAGCATTAAAATCATCGCGCCGGATACCCTGCATTTCGTTCATACACGACAAAACGTATCCGGCTCTACCCCTCTGCAACGACACCATCTCGGCGCAACTACCCAGGACAAAAGGAAGAATCACCAAGAAAAACAAAACTTTCTTCATAATTACTCAAACAGCGACTGGCAGTGTCACGGCAAATCGTGCGCCCTGTTTACCAGGAAGCAAACGAATAGTTCCTCCGTGATTCTGCACATATTCTTTACTGATTGCAAGACCTAGGCCTGAACCCTTAACCACAGTCTTTTTTGCCCCCTGACCTTGAAAAAAAGGTGAAAAAACCCGGGAACGATCCTCTTCCCTGATTCCCGGACCGCTGTCTTCGACAAAGCAGACAACAAGGCGGGAATCCACACGCAACTGGATTTTGATCAATCCTTGGTCCGGAGTAAATTTCACGGCATTGGACAAAAGATTATCAAAAACCGTTTTTAATTGTTTTCGGTTACCGGCGACACGTACGGCAGCCAGCTGTACTTCAATCGTTATCTGCCTGGCAAGGACACTGTTCTGGTGGTCGGTAACCACCTCCTGGATCAAGCCATCCAGCCGAAAACAATCCTGTTCTGCCGGAGTTTCCCTGACCTTGGCCATGTTGAAATCCAGAATATTTTCAATAAGCAGCTGCAACTTGCTGCAATTTTTATCCAGAATCCCGACAACATTTTTCTGGCGCGTATTCATCGGGCCGACCAATTCATCCCGAAGCAGGGCGGCACCTTCTTTAATCGAGGACAGAGGGGTCTTGAGCTCATGGGATATATGGGCAACCAACTTGATCTTGTCCCGGTCAAGTTCGGCAAGGCGCCTCCGAAGCCAGTCCAGTTTCTGCCCAAGTATCTCCAGGTCTCTTGGACCGGTCACAACAATAGACGTCTGAAAATCTCCATCACCAAGGCGCTCGATCCCCTGATCAATCTGTCGAACCGGCTTGGAAATAAGGATGACAAACAGGATAATCAGCAGAACACTGAAGAGCATCAAGCCGGAAGTCTGCCATATCAGCATTCTCTTGTCCTGGTGGACTCTCTGTTGCAACCCGTCGACTTCTTTAGTCATCAATTCCCGGTTCGAGTCCTCGATGGACCAGGCCAGGTCATTGAGAAGGCGATAGTTTGCCAGCAGTTTATCTTGTTCCTTTTTTCGTTTTTTCGGCCCCCCGGAAATATGGTTAAATCCTGCGACCAAGTTGTGTT
Source organism: Deltaproteobacteria bacterium (assembly GCA_013151365.1). GTDB lineage: Bacteria > Desulfobacterota > Desulfobulbia > Desulfobulbales > Desulfobulbaceae > BMS3Abin13. Next base: position 1,754 of record JAADIK010000134.1, on the reverse strand, counting down.
CAAGGGTCTCCACCTGCTTAAGCTTAGCCGCCAGCTTTTCATCGGTATTTAAATCGGCAAGATGGGTCAGTGTTTTCTTCAGATCCTGCTCAAGCGAATTAACATCTTTCAGATACTGCGGATCACCAAGCACCTGAAAAAGTCGCGCCTTGCGCTCCTGGTCATGGAGCAGTGCCATCAGCTTCCGGCTGCCGCTGACCCGGTCAACGGAGCTGAAGACGGCAACGGCACTCTGCTGCACCAGCCCATCAAGAATTTGAATGGAGCTGAACAGGGCCGTCATCAGCGGCAGAGAAACAAAGATAAAGCCCATCAACAAAAGGGCGAAAAAGGAGTGGGGTCGGTAAAATTTCATGCGCGCGGGGGGTCAAGTCTCCTTTTGACCCTTGTCGAGTCTTTCTTCAATTCCGGCAAGCCTTCCTTTTAACCTGCGATCCTTCAGCAATCTCGCCCTCATTCTCTCAAGCGCACTGCTGACGCTGCTGTAATTCGCAATTCCATAGTCCCGGCCAAGCTCTGAAAGGGTTTGGCCGCAATATTTTCTCTGTAGAAAAATGGCTGCATCCCGGGGAAGATTTTCCATACCCCGTCTTGATTTCATGAGGTCCTCTTCGGCAACACCATAAGCCTTGCAAACAAACTTCCTCAGTCGAGCGCTATCCACGGCAAGCTCTTTCGATTTCGGGATTTCCCGGTTGAACCGCAAATGCCGAAAGTTGTCCTTTATCCAATCCTTAAAATCTTCACCACCTAAAATTGACGGCAGATTCTTTTTTAAATAGAACTTCTCTACCTCCTCAGGTTCTTGATCTTGCACAAATTCACGATATAGTCTTCCGGCCCGGTGCCTCTCTTCCGAAAACATGGCCAATAAAAAATCCTTATACAGCCAGTGCCACTTCTTTGCTCTCGAGGTATACCCTTTATGACTACTCCAGACATATTCGCCCACCTTCCGGACAATTCCGGCCCGTATCGGGTTCTTGTGGATATAGCGCAAGACCTCAAGAAGATAGCTGTCATCAGCGACCACAACAGACTTGTAGCGCCCACGAAATAATTGCCCGTCTTGTTTGTGGCGGCGATTAAAGCGCTGGGTATACACTCCGTTGATATGCCGCATACAGCGGGAGAGGTTGCCGTCAGGCGTGTGGAGCAATAAATGATAATGACTCGGCATGAGGCAGTAGGCCGCAACCTTGAGGTTCAGCAGTTCTGCCGTTTCCTGCAGAACGGTAATAAAAACTTCATAGTCCTTGGCAGTAGAAAAAACCCGCTCTCTTCGCCGCCCCCGGTTCATAACGTGATACCAGGCGCCAGGGTATTCTATTCTTAACGGTCTTGACATAACTTCCTTGCATAAATGCTGTCCGAAACAGTCAGCAGCGGCCTTGACCTTTCCCGGTTTTCCCCTCGCACAAAAAAAGATAACCTGCACAAGTATACATCCATAATACCACGGCCAAAATATTATCTCAATTTTCTATTCCAAAATGTAACAGGCCGCAATGTCGTTATTTTACCGGCAAAGGCCCAGAGGCACAAGGGGACATCGCCAGCCGACCACGTTGACCGGCTATTTTACCTGGGCAATAGCCACGAAGTTTATAGTTATGGCCTAAATATAACTTCACCATATCACGCCAACCCCAAAAGTCAACAGCAGACTTGACCCCATATATGACCCCATATACAATTGATAACTGTTTTCGAAAATCTACGATTTCGACATAACCTTCGTGGGCATACACTTC
>JAADIK010000176.1:5106-11915 GCA_013151365.1 Deltaproteobacteria bacterium | reverse complement strand
CGCAGGCCCCAGCGGCGGGCAAAGGGCTCTACATTTTTCCAGCGCCCCGCTCTCTGGGTGACCACGGCGTTGACCGGAACACGATTACGCTTTTGCCGGTCCCGGTTGCCGGCATGGTTGCCAAGCGTCCGGTAACACCAGGAAAGGTAAGAGTTCAGGGCCCCGGCGGTCCGCACGGCATCCCGCTCTCCTGCCGCCGGGCGCCAGGGAACGGCGCTCATCATGAGGCAGTCGACCTGGATCGGGTCCGTATCGGTGATCTGGGGCGAAACCCTGCCGCTCAGGGCGAGAATCCCGTCCAAATTCTTCGTCTGCCTGAAAACAAAGCTGATATCGTCCGTGGTGTACCGGCTCACGGCATGGATAAAGGCCCGGGCCTCATCGGCCGAGACCGGGGGACGATGCTGTTTTACATACAGGGTGTTGGCGGCTGCTTCGGCGTTGATGAAGTGGGCCAGCAGATAGACCTCGTCAGGGCGGATTTCAAGGCCGGCCCCCAGCGCCTCCAGGAGGCCGCGGCCCGGAAATTCTTCCTGCCGGTAGCCGAACATGGAAAAATGGGCATTTTCGCTGGGGAGTGACACGCCGGCCCGCTCGGCGTGAAAGAGCCCGTTGGCCCCCAGGGCGGCCAGGGCGTCCAGGTTGGGGGTGCGGGCCGCCTGAAGCGGGGTTTTGTGACCCAGGGCCGGAGAGGAACGGTCGCCGAGGCCGTCCAGGAGGATGACGATGCACCGGGTAGTCATGATGTTTTTCCGGGTCGTGCTTTTGGCTTGATTTCTTGTTTCATCTTTCTTGTTTTATCTTCGGAAAAAACGTTTTTCCACATAGAAAACATAGATAGAAAAATGACTTGTCATCGGAATTAGCTGTTTGACATTTGTCTGTAATATGAACACAATAGAACCATGCGCTTCGACTTACATGTTCATACTACCTTATCTTCCTGTAGTCAATTAACTCTGGAAGAGATCATGTCATTTGCCCCTACCAAGGGGCTTGACGGGGTCTGCATTACCGACCACGATACCATGGCCGTCAGGCAGGTGTTCAGGGAAGGGGTGCAGGATAACGGCCTCTGTGTCATCTTCGGCCTGGAATACGCCACCGGGGAGGGTGATTTTCTGCTGTTCGGGCCTTTTGAGGAGATCCGCCCCAGGCTGTCCGCCGCAGAGCTTCTGCGCTACGTAGAGGACTCGGGCGGCGTGGCGGTGGCCGCCCACCCGTGTCGCCGGACCAGGTCCACCCGCGAAAATCTGATCAAGGACCACCTGTGCCGCATAGTGGAAAGCGTCAACGGCCGCAACAGCCGTCCTGAAAATGAACAGGCCGCATCATGGTGCAAGCGTTACAACGTCAGCCAGGTCAGCGGCAGCGATGCCCATTCCCTGTCCGAACTGGGCATGGCCGTAACCCGTTTCCATGAGCCGATCCACAGCCGCGCCGACCTGATCCGCTCGCTTAAGAACGGGTTATTCACCGCGGAACGGGATGAAGATGAAGGTAAGCCGCTACCGGCACTACATCTTCACGCGGTCACTCCCGCCCGCATAGAGGGGCTATAGCGAACGAAAGCGACTACGTAAATCCGGGGCGCCTGTGGCGGCTTACCGGCGGGGTCCGGCAATCACGCATTATACGTCGACGACGAGACCTTGCCGCCACTGCCGATCCAGTCGGTATGGAAAAACTCGCCGCGCGGTTTATCGACGCGCTCATAGGTATGGGCGCCGAAGTAGTCACGCAGGGCCTGCAGGAGGTTGGCCGGCAGCCGGGCACTGCGATAGCCGTCATAATAGGCCAGGCCCGCGGCGATGGCCGGGGCCGGAATGCCGAGTTCGGCGGTCCGGGCCGCGGTCCGGCGCCAGCCGGCCTGGGCGCCGTGAATCGAGTCGCGGAAAAAATCATCAAGCAGGAGGTTGTCCAAGTCCGGGTTGGCGTCAAAGGCCTGTTTGATCTTGCCGAGAAAGGCGCTGCGGATAATGCAGCCGCCCCGCCACATCAGGGCGATGCCGCCGTAATTCAGTTGCCAGCCGTATTCCTGCGCCGCCTGGCGCATCAACATGTAGCCCTGGGCATAGGAGATGATCTTGGCGGCATAGAGGGCATCATGCAGGTCCTCGATGAACTGGTCCGCATCGCCGTCGAAAGCGGCCGCCGGGCCGTGCAGGACGGCCGCGGCCCTGACCCGTTCTTCCTTCAGGGCCGACAGGCAGCGGGCGAACACGGCCTCGGCGATCAGGGTCAGGGGAACACCCATGTTGAGGGCGTTGACAGCGGTCCACTTGCCGGTGCCCTTCTGGCCGGCGGTGTCGAGGATCTTTTCGGCCAGGGGACTGCCGTCCTCGTCCTTGAAACCCAGGATATGGGAGGCAATCTCGATCAGGTAGGAATCGAGCCGGCCCTTGTTCCAGCGGGCGAACACGGCCTGCATCGCCTCTTCGTCCATGCCGAGACCACGGTGCATCAGGTCATAGGCCTCGCAGATAAGCTGCATGTCGCCATACTCGATACCGTTGTGGACCATCTTGACAAAATGCCCGGCCCCGCCCTCGCCGATCCAGTCGCAACAGGGCACGCCGTCGACCCGGGCGGCAATGGCCTGCAGAATATCTTTGACATGCGGCCAGGCCTCGGGATTGCCCCCGGGCATGATGGATGGGCCCTTGCGCGCCCCTTCCTCGCCGCCGGAGATGCCGGTGCCTATGTAGAGAATCCCTTTCTCGGCCAGGGCGCGGTTGCGGCGTTCAGTGTCGGTGTAGAGCGAGTTGCCGCCGTCGATGATGATGTCGCCGGGGTCCAGGTGGGGCGTCAGCTTGTCGATAAAGGCGTCGACCACCTCGCCGGCCTTGACCATCATCATGACCCGGCGCGGTTTTTTCAGTTTACCGACCAGTTCCTCGATTGAATGGGTACCGATAACTTTCGTCCCCATGGCCGGGCCGGCCAGAAAGGTATCCACCTTGGCCAGGGTCCGGTTAAATACGGCAACCGTAAAGCCATGGTCGTTCATGTTCAAAACCAGGTTCTGGCCCATAACGGCCAGGCCGATTAGGCCGATATCCGCGGTTGACATGTTGTTCTCCCTTCGTTTGTTGCCGGCGTCTTGCCGCCGGAATTCGTTTTTGCCGGCCAGTGCCTAGGCGGCGGTCAGACGCTGGCGCACATATTCCTCGAGCCTGCGCAGATCCTTGGTAAAATTACGAATGCCTTCCGCCAGTTTCTCCACGGCCATCGGGTCTTCATTATGCATCCAGCGCATATCCTTTTCGGCGAGGTGGTATTTTTCCATCTCCATCTCCCGGGCCCGTTCCGGATCAAGCTGCCGGGGAACATCCCCTTCCGTATTTTCCAGTTCGGCCAGGAACTTGGGCGAAATGGTCAACAGGTCACAGCCGGCCAGGCCGAGGATCTGGTCGACGTTCCGGAAACTGGCCCCCATGATCTGGGTCGGATAGCCGTGGTGCTTGTAATAATAATAAATCTTTCTGACCGATTTAACCCCGGGATCATCCTCCGGGGCATAGCCGTCGACCCCCTCGTGGGCCTTGTACCAGTCGGTAATGCGGCCGACGAAAGGCGAGATCAGGGTCACTCCCGCCTCGGCGCAGGCAACGGCCTGGGCAAAACTGAACATCAGCGTCAGGTTGCAGTGAATACCCTCTTTTTCCAGGGCCTCCGCCGCCCGGATTCCTTCCCAGGTCGAGGCCACCTTGATGAGAATGCGCTCCCGGTCGATGCCGAATTCCTCGTACATTTTGATCAATTCGCTGGCCTTGCGAATACTGCCTTCGGTATCAAAGGACAACCGGGCGTCCACCTCCGTGGAAACGCGTCCCGGCACGATAGCAAGAATTTCCCGGCCGAAGAGGACGGCCAGGCGGTCCAGGACCAGGCCCGTGCGGGCAGAGAGCGTGTCGGCTCTCGTCATGCCGTAGTCCACCGCTTCATCCACCAGGTTCCGGTAGCGGGGCAACTGCGCCGCGGCATAGACGAGCGACGGGTTGGTGGTGGCATCCGTGGGCCGATACTCCTTGATTGAATCGAAGTCCCCGGTATCGGCAACCACAGTGGTCATTGTTTTTAACTGGTCAAGCTTGCTCATTGCTGCCTCCATCACTCTTTTTGAGTCATAAATCAATGTTTCTTCACGGTCAACGGTAATCATTATTTTTTCACCCGGCACCTTTTTATATTATACCGGCTCTCTTGAAAAAAAAACCTCTTCCTATATACTACAAACAGGTACCGGTCATTTCAGGGTTTGTTCCGGAACAGGTTCGAATAATAGTTCGTGTCTATCCGGAAACGGTCTTTTTGCCCGCTTTTTTTCGCCTGCCTCGAAGTCTGCGTTTACCTGATCTCGAACGGAAATCCTCGTTTCCGGACGGGGCAACGTCGTGTCGCTCTGCCTGCAAGACAAGGAAAAATAGATCCACTTAATTATCACTGGAGAGCTTATTTTGATGAGACAAAGCCTAGTTACGATTACTCTGGTCCTGTTCCTGCTCGTCACCCTGCCCGGTTGCGCCAAGCTAACGAACGGGAAGTCGGGATTTGTCGACCTCGGCAACGGCATCTGCCTGAACCGGGCGAACGGCCAGATGTGGCAGATCAAACGGAGTAAAATGATCAGCGGTTTAAAGGCGGCCAAGGCCTATGTCGCCCAACTGAATAAAACCGGTAAATACCACGATTGGCGTTTGCCCACGGTATACGAGCTTTACAATCTGATCTTCACCTTTGATATTCATCATAACGGCAACTGTGTTATTGATAATAAAGGGAAATATTGGGCTGACAAGAAAAACGGCGAGGGGATGGTCGGGGCCTGGGAACTCGGCCCCGAATGCGGTATAGACCGGCAATTCTACCACGGCGGCGGCAAGGGCTATGTCCGCGCCATTCGGCCTTAGGAGTACACCAGCACCTCATCTTCGCCCGTTTTGGCCTCCTCACATCCGCCAAGGATAGATCCGGAAACCAAAACGAACGAATCTAAGGCACTGGTGAACTCCTACGGCTTGAATTCGATGCTGACCGGGCAATGGTCCGAACCGAGCACGTTGTCGTGAATGGCCGCTGAGACCAGGCGGTCGGCGCTGCCGGGATCGATGATAAAATAATCAATGCGCCAGCCGATATTTTTCTCCCTGGCCCTGAACCGGTAACTCCACCAGGTGTACTGTCCGGGTTCCCGGTTAAAACGGCGGAAGGTGTCGATGTAGCCGGCCCCGGTCACCTCGTCCATCCAGGCCCGTTCCGGCGGGGAAAAGCCGGGATTTTTTTCATTGGCCTGCGGATTCGCCAGGTCAATCGGTTTGTGGGCCACGTTGAAATCGCCGCCGACAACCACTGATTTTTCCCGGGCGAGCCGGTCGATGAATTGCAGCGCCGTCCGGTCAAACGCCAGTTTGAAATCAAGGCGCTTCAGGCCGGGCTGGGCATTGGGAAAGTAGAGATTGATGAAATAAAAATCAGCGAATTCCAGGGTCAGGGCCCGGCCCTCATGGTCGAAGGCCGGGTCGCCAAGCCCGTACAGGACCCGCAGCGGTTCCCGGCGGGAAAAAATCGCGGTGCCGGCATAGCCCTTTTTCTGAGCCGGGTACCAGAAGGCGGAGTAGCCGCGGATGTTTTTGACCTCATCTGGCAGCTGGTCCGGCAAGGCCTTGATCTCCTGCAGGGCGAAAATATCGGCGTCAAGTTCGGCAAACGCGTCCAGGAAGCCGTTTTTCAGGGCCGCCCGCAGACCGTTGACGTTCCAGGAAACAAATTTTTTCACGGCGTCATCTTCCATCTCGTTTTTTTTCTTACCCGAAATTTTTCTCGGTGTCACGCCGATCCGCGGACATGTCGCGGCCAGGACACAGCGGTCGCAGTGGGGGCTGACCGGCCGGCAGGTGGCCTGGCCAAAGGCGACCAGGATGGAGTTGAACCGGAGCCAGTACTTGCCCGGCAACTTGGCCCGCAGGGCCATTTCCGTCGCCAGCGGCGTTTCGGTCCGCACATAGCCCCAGATATTCATAATCCGGTGGACATGGGTGTCGACACAGACGGCCGGTTTGCCAAAGGCGATGGTCACGACCAGGTTGGCCGTCTTTCTCCCCACGCCGGGCAGTTTGACCAGGGAATCCACGTCGTCGGGCACCCTTGAATCAAACATCTCCCGCAGGGCGCCGGGCAGCCGGGCCAGGTAGCCGGCCTTGTTGCGGAAAAAACCGACCGGATAAATGATCTTTTCCAGTTCGGCTACGCTCAATCCGGCCAGGTCGGCCGGGGTCTCGACCCGTTTGAAAAGCCGGCGGCACGCCGCCGCCGTCACCTCGTCCTTGGTCCGGGCGGAGAGGATCGTGGCCACCAGGATCTTGAACGGATCTTTGCTCTGGGCGGCCACCAGATCGACAACCGGCACCTGGTAATGGCGGACCTCCCGGTCCAGCAGGGCCATGGCGGCATCAATGGAAAACGGCATAAGGATTTCTCCGGGAAAATAATTCGGGCGGGATTCGATACTACAGGTCATCGCCGGCAAAGGGAACCACGTCGGCCACGGTTGCCGCGCCCAGGAGGATCATGAACAACCGGTCCAGGCCCAGCGCGACCCCGGCCGTTTCGTCCAGGCGGCCCAGGTCGTCAAGAAACCGCTCCGGCATGAGGGCCCGGGGCTCCCCGGCCCGGCGCCGCCGGGAAATTTCGGCCGCGAACCGCTGCCGTTGCTCCTCCGGGTTCACCAGCTCGGAAAAACCATTGGCCAGCTCGATGCCGGCGATATAGAGCTCAAAACGTTCGGCCACCGCCTCGTTCTCTTTTTT
>JAADIK010000176.1:0-5087 GCA_013151365.1 Deltaproteobacteria bacterium | reverse complement strand
GGGTAATCGTAGAGGAAAACCGGTCGGTCCCGGCCGAGGTGCGGTTCAATGGCCGTGACCAGCAGCTCGTCGAAGCGGTCCCGGTCCAGGGCCTCGCGCGCGGACATGCCGGCAAAGCGCAAAAAGGCGTCCTCCACGGTCAGGCGCTCCCAGGGCGGGGCCAGGGAAATCCGTTGCCCGTCCCGCAGCAATGTTGCCGGTCCGCAAACCCCGGCCGCGTTTGCAGCGCCCCCGGCCAGGGCTCGGACCAGGTCCTCGCATTCCGCCATCAGTTCCAGGTAGCTCCAGCCCGTGTGATACCATTCCAGCATGGCAAATTCCGGCAGGTGGTAACGGCCCAGCTCTTCCCGGCGGAAGCAGTGACAGATCTGAAACAACCGCGGGCAGCCCCGGGCCAGCAGCCGTTTCATGCAGAGCTCGGGCGAGGTCTGCAAAAACCAGTCCTCGCTGGTAAAGGGCAGAATATATGATTCGGGAAGCAGAACGGGCAGGCGGGCGGGGGTATCGACTTCGAGATACTCCCGGGCGATGAAAAAAGACCGGACGGCCTGCAACAGGCTGGAGCGCCGGGCCAGGCAGCGGGGTGAAATCACCGCTCAGTCTTTCACCCGGGTCATATATTCACCGGTGCGGGTGTCGATCTGGATCCGTCCCCCTTCCTCGATAAAGGGCGGGACCTGGAGCACATACCCGGTCTCGACGGTCACCGGTTTCGTATCCGTGCCCGAGGTGTCACCCTTGACCCACGGGTCGGCCTTGGTGACTTTCAGATTGACAAAGATCGGCAGGCTGATATCAATCGGCCGGTCACCGAAAAACAGGACCTGCACCTCCATGTTGTCGACCAGGAAGTTGACGTTGTCGCCCACCTGCTCCAGGGTCAGAAAGATCTGTTCATACGAGGAGGTATCCATGAAATGAAATTCATTGTCCTGGGAATAGAGAAACTGCATGGTCCGTTCTTCCAGGTCGGCCTTTTCGAACTTGTCATTGGAGCGATAGGTCTGGGTCAACTGGTTGCCGGTGATCATGTTGCGCATCTTGGTTCGGTAGAGCGACTGCCCCTTGCCCGGCTTGGAAAATTCGAATTCCGTGACAATATAAGGATACCCGTCGATCTGGACCTTGAGGCCTTTGCGTAAATCTGATGCGCTGTACATGGTTTTACCTGTTGTGGAAGGGTTGAAAGATTAACCTGAATCCGTGAGCGTTCGAGAACGGTGCAGATGCAAGGCGGCAACGATGTTGATTATCCTGGTGTGATATCAAAGAGTTGCCAACGCAGCAGATGCGCCGTTATCGGGCGCCCCGCAGGGCGGCGTGGAAGACCGGAAAATACATTTGTCCTAAATATAATAGAACAAATTCCACATATTGCATGGAATATCCCACTAGCCGTCACGGATTCAGGATTAATTTAAAGCGCGATTATGTTACGGGATGTCCATGATTTTTGCAACCGGTTCCTGGTTTTTTCCTAACTATTCACCTTGTTTTCCGGCCGGATTTCTTATACATTTCCACTCTGAACATGACCTGAATCCGTTGCGACGGCAATAATGAAGTGGCAGGCAAATGACAATCAAGGCAGGCATACTTTCCGACACCCATCTTTCCCGGGCCGATGATGTTTTCCGGCAACAGGTCGAACTCTGTTTCGCCGGCTGCGAGGTAATCATCCATGCCGGCGACCTGACGGATATCTCCGTTCTCGACGTCTTTAACGGCAGGAAAGTCTATGCCGTGCATGGCAATTTGTGCGACTCCTCCGCTTCCCTGGCCTTGCCGGGAGAAGAATCCTTCGAGCTTGAACGGATGACCATCGGCCTGACCCACGGCTCCCAGCTCGGCCGGGACATCGAAGGCGGTCTCCTGGCTCTTTTCCCCGGGGCCGACTGTATCATCTACGGGCATACGCACCAGCCGGTCTGCCACAGTTCCGGCGGCACCCTCGTCATCAATCCCGGCCGTTTCCGGGACACCGGCCGTTTCGGCGCTCCCGGCACCTACGCCATCCTGGAGATAGGCGACCGGCTGCGCGGCTCCATCCACGAGGTCCCGCGTCTTCGATGAAAACCCTGTGGACCCCATGGCGCATGGAGCATGTGCTGGGCACCGCGGCCCGGTCCCGGGGCTGTTTGTTTGAACCGCCGGGCGACAAACCGTTTGCCGGGGAACAGTTGCTGCTCTACCGCGACCGGCTGACCGTGGTGCTGCTGAACCGCTTTCCCTATGCCAACGGCCACCTGCTGGTGGCCCCGCGGCGTCATCTTGCCGACATCACCGAACTGGCGGACCGGGAGAATTCGGCCCTGATGGCCATGCTCCAGCACTGCTGCGCCATTCTGCGCCGCCGCCTGCGGCCGGACGGCATCAACATCGGCCTCAACCTGGGGGAAACCGCCGGCGCCGGGACCCCGGACCATCTCCACTTCCATGTTGTTCCCCGCTGGGAGGGCGATCACAACTTCATGACCGTGGTCGCCGACATCAGGACCATTCCCCAGCATATCAGGCACACCTTCGAGCTGTTGCTGCCTGATTTCCAGGAACTGCTCAAAGCGGAAAACGACCATGAATAAACCGGTTAAAATGACCCCCATGCTCCGGCAGTACCTGGAAATCAAGGAACAGTACCAGGATGCCATTCTCTTCTACCGCATGGGCGATTTTTACGAGATGTTCCTTGACGATGCGCTGACGGCCTCCAAGGTGCTCGGCATCACGCTCACCTCCCGCAGCAGCAAGAATGACGAGAACAAAATTCCCATGTGCGGCGTCCCGTTTCACGCGGTTACCGGCTACCTGGGCAAGCTGGTCAAGGCCGGTTTCCGGGTGGCGATCTGTGAACAGACCGAGGACCCCAAACAGGCCAAGGGCATTGTCAAGCGCGAGGTCATCCGGGTGGTCACCCCGGGCGTCACCACCGAGGAGCAGCTGCTTGACGACAAGAGCAACTGCTACGTCTGCGCCCTTACCCTGGCCGGCGGTTCCAGGAAACAGGGCGTGGCCGGCCTCGGTTTCCTCGATATCTCCACCGGCGATTTTCTCGTCAGCGAACTGGACATTGCTGCCGATAATTTCGATCCGGTGGTGGACGAGATCACCAGGATGGAACCGGCGGAACTGCTGCTCGCCGAAGCGGAGCGGGAGCGGTTGACCGCCCTCCTCGACATGTTGCAGGCCCTGTTGCCCGGCCTGTGCGTCACCGTCCGGCCGGAGGTGGACTTTGAAGAAGACTCGGCCCGCCTCACCCTGACCGATCATTTCCGCACCACCAGCCTGGCCGGTTTCGGCTGCGAATCCATGCCGGTCGGCATCCGGGCGGCCGGGGCTCTGCTGGTCTATATCCAGGAGACCCAGAAAACCGAGCTCTCCTACATCCGCCATCTCCGCCCCCTGACTCACAGCGGTTACCTGGTCCTCGACGAATCGTCCCGCCGCAACCTGGAACTGACCGGGACCATTATCGGCGGCCGGCGCGAGGGCTCGCTGCTCTCGGTCCTCGACCTGACCTGCACCCCCATGGGGGCGCGTCTGCTGCGCAACCGCCTCCTCTTCCCGCTCCAGGACCGCCGGCAGATCCAGGCCCGGCTGGATGCCGTCGAAAACCTGCTGGCCGATCCCGGCCGCCACCGGGACCTGCGAAAGAACCTGGAACAGATCTACGACCTGGAACGGCTCTGCAGCCGCCTGGTCCTCGGCCACGGCAACGCCAGGGACATGAGCGCCATGAAGGTCTCGCTCGGCCGGCTGCCGGCCCTGAAGGAACTCCTTGCCGGCTCGCCGCCGGGGCTTTTGCACGATATCGGCGATGAACTCGACGAACTGGCCGACCTGCACGACCTGATCGACAGGGCGATCCGGGACGACGCCCCGGTAACGCTCAGGGACGGCAACCTGATCCGGGAAGGCTTTCACGCAGAGCTGGACGAACTGATCGTCCTCCTGCGCGACGGCAAACAGATTATTCTCGGCCTGGAACAGAAGGAACGCGAACGGACCGGCATCGCCAAGCTCAAGGTCGGCTACAACCGGGTCTTCGGCTACTACTTCGAGGTCCGGCGCTCCCAGGCCGGGGCGATTCCCGCAGACTTTATCCGCAAGCAGACCCTGGTCAATGCGGAACGATTCATTACCCCGGAACTCAAAGAGCTGGAAAACAAAATTTCCACCGCCCAGGAAAAACGGCTGGAGCTGGAATACACGCTGTTTGTCGATATCCGTAACCGCATCGCCGGCCAGAGCGAACGGATCCTCAACGCCGCCGCCCGGCTGGCCCGCATCGACTTCCTGGCCAGCCTGGCCGAGGGGGCAAGCCGCTATCACTACAGCAAGCCGGTGATCACGGAAGGTGACGAAATCTCCATCCGCGAGGGGCGGCATCCGGTTATCGAACGCGCCATGGAACCGGGCCGTTTCGTTCCCAACGACGTGCATCTCGATCAGGAGAAAAACGAACTGCTGATTATTACCGGCCCCAACATGGCCGGCAAGTCGACGGTCCTGCGCCAGACGGCGCTCATCGTCCTGATGGCCCATATCGGCAGCTTCGTCCCGGCCGATCATGCCCAGACCTGCATCGTGGACCGGATCTTTACCAGGGTCGGGGCCATGGACGACCTGCGCCGCGGCCAGTCGACCTTCATGGTCGAGATGAACGAAACCGCCAATATCCTGAACAACGCCACGGACAAGAGCCTCGTCATCCTCGATGAAATAGGGCGGGGCACATCCACCTACGACGGCCTGGCCATTGCCTGGGCCGTGGTTGAAGAGCTGGCGGAAAAAAATGGGCGCGGCGTCAAGACCCTCTTTGCCACCCACTATCACGAGCTGACCGACCTGGCCGCCACCAGGGACCGGATTCAAAACTTTTCCATCGCCGTGCGGGAATGGAACGACTCGATCATCTTTCTCCATAAACTGGTCAAGGGGGCGACCAACCGCAGCTACGGTATCCAGGTGGCCGGGCTGGCCGGGGTGCCGGATCATGTTGTCGACCGGGCCCATGAAATCCTGAAAAACATCGAGCAGGGAGAATTCAACCAGCGCGGCGAGCCGACAATCGCCTCGTCGAGCCGGAA
>JAADIK010000129.1 GCA_013151365.1 Deltaproteobacteria bacterium | reverse complement strand
AAGCTCCGGCAAGACCAACGGGTCGTGGTCCTGGAACGGACCAATGCTCGGTTTCTGACCAGAGAACAGATTCCGGAATCGCTCGACCTGGCGGTCATTGACGCCTCGTTTATATCTCTTAACCTGTTGCTTGAACCGTTGTGCGGCCTGTTTCACGGCCCGGTCCGGATGGTCGTCCTGGTCAAGCCGCAGTTTGAGCTGCCCCGGCAAAAGGTGGCCAGGGGCGGCGTTGTCAGGGAGGGCTTTCTGCATGAGGAGGCCTTGGAGATGGTCCGCGGCTACGTTACGCAGGCCGGACTTGACTGCAAGGGCGTTGTGGCGTCACCCGTCCGGGGCGCCAAGGGGAACCAGGAATTTCTGATGTATCTCACGGCGGCGGCGCAAAAATCAAGACAACTTCGTTACATTAGTGAGGATAATCAAGGAGATCAAAATGAAAAAATATAAACCCGGGCAGTCGTTGATAACGGCGCTTCTGCTGCTCACCTTTTCCGCCCTGATCGCGGTATCGGCCATGGCGGCCGATTATGTCAGTGTGAATAATAACGGCGTTAATCTGCGCTCGGCGCCGAATACCAACTCCAGCATTCTCTATGAACTGCCGGCCGGCTATCCCCTGAAGGTCCTGAAGAGAAAAGGCGATTGGCTAAAGGTCAGTGATTTTGAAAATGACAAGGGCTGGATTTTTTCTTCCCTGGTCTCCAAATCCAATTATGTCATTGTCAAGGTCAAAGAAGGAAATGTCCGTTCAGGTCCGGGGAAAAATTATCAGAAGATAGGAACCGTTGCCCGTGAGGTTATTTTGCAGCGGCTTAAGACCAAGGGCGACTGGGTGAAGGTGCGTCATCCGAGATTGACCGGCTGGATTTACAAGACGCTGCTCTGGCCCTGAGCCGGTTTTTTGCCGTTCTCCATAATCCTTTTGACCGAATCCCTGAAATTGACCGGCAGCCGGACGACTTTTCCGGCCTTGTTCTGAAAGAGCAGGTGGTGCTCCCGTAAGCCGAACAGAAAAAGATTACGGGTAATCTCGACATCTTTGCGGCAGTAATCGCTCAGCAGGTCCATTTGGCCCTGCTGAAACCATTTGAGGGCCTGCAGGCCGTCGCCGCTTTTCCGGGCCCCCAGCGTATGCCGGGCCAACCGGTCAAGGCTGAGCCGATAGCCGAGCTGCCTGGTGATTTCCTCGAGAATGTCCAGGGACGGCAATTCATTGAGCCGGCGCGAGGTATAGGCCGACAGAACCAGGTTGTCAAAACGCTTGTTGTTGAAGCCGATCACCAGGTCCAGGCCGAAGAGGCGCTCAAGCAACTGCCCGGTCTCGTGTTCCCGGAAACTGAAATATTGGTCCCGGCCGCCGTCATAGAGCACGGCGACACTGATCCGCATGCGGTCGGCATGGTGCCAGCCTCCTACTTCCTGAGCGGAAAGTTGCGTCTCCAGGTCAAAGACCCCATAACGTTGCGGCAGGGCGAAAGGTATTTTTTCGACCGGGGCGGGCCGTTTGTCACCAGCCGGGGTTTGCCTCGCGGCCCCGGCTCGTTTCGCGCCGGTTTTTTCATCGGCGCGCAGCAACTGTTCGAGGAGCCGGATACAGGCCTCCTTGTCAATGGGCCGGTTGCCGGAGCCGCACTTGGGCGAATGCACGCAGGACGGGCAGCCCAGATCACAGGGGCAGCCCCTGACCGCGGCCAGGGTCTTGTCCATGAGCTGCCGGATCAGCGAAAATCCCTTGCCGGTCAGACCAACCCCTCCGCTGTAGCCGTCATAGATAAAAATTGCCGCCTTACCAAGCTGCTCGTGCCAGGGGTGGGAAATACCGCCGATATCGTTGCGGTCACAGAGCACGAAGAGCGGCAGCATGGCGATCATGGCATGCTCCATGGCGTGAATGCCGCCCATGAAGTGCAGTCGGGCCTGCTCCGTCTCCCGCCTGAGCCGCTCCGGGATCTCTAGCCAGAACCCCTCGGTTTCAAAGGTCTGGGGCGGCAGATCAAGGGGAATGTTGCCGATGATTTTCCGGCTGCCGATGAGTTGTTTCCGGTAGCCGGTAATGGTTTCCGTGATGCGCAGGGAGCCGAAATGGACCAAGGTGACCCCGCAGGACCGGGTGGCTTCCGTCCGGAGAATCTCCGTGGTTTTGTGCGACATGGCCTTGGTGAAATAAGGAGGCTTGGCCGGGGTCACCAGGATTTCATGACCATCAAGGTCAAGGTTCCGCACAAGCCAGGTCCTGGCCATGTGCAGGTAGACGGCCCCCTGGTGGCACTCTTTGAGAGCCCTGGTGCCGTCAATCTCTCCCAGGAGTTCCCGGTTGTCCTGCCGTCTGATCTGATAGCGGCTGCCGCTGCCGCGCAGATCGACATCACGCTGGGGATAGGTGCGGGCGGAGAACCAGGTGGCGCCGTCGGCTGATTGGAGCAGGCGCCCCTCCCCGGCCAGGTGCCGGAGCAGGCCCGGGACCGAAGCCGAGGCGTACAGCGCCTCGGCGGTGGTGACCGGCGCTTCGGCCGCCGCGCAGACCAGATGTTGACCGGCTATGCTTTTGTTGTCCGGGTTCAGAACGACGGCCTCCACTTCGCGGGCAAAGAAATCGTCCGGGTGGCGCATAAAATACTGGTCAAGGGCGTCTTCATGGCCGATCAGCACGACCAGGGATTCCTGCCGGCTGCGGCCGACCCGGCCGGCCCGTTGCCAGGTCGCCATCATCGAGCCCGGATAGCCGACCAGGATGCAGATGTCCAGGTTGCCGATATCAATACCCAGCTCCAGGGCGGACGTGGAAATCACCCCCAGCAGGCTTCCGTCCGCCAGGCGTTTCTCGATGTTGCGACGGTCTTCGGGCAGGAATCCGGCCCGGTACGAGGCAATGTTGTCCCGGAGGTCGCCAATCCTCCGGCCGGCCCACATGGTGATCAGTTCGGTCATCTTTCGGGACTGGGTATAGACAATGGTCCGCAGGCCTCTTCTGACTGCGGCGTCAAGCAGCAGGGTGGCCGTATAGGGGGCGGAGTCAAGCGGATTGAGCAAGACGATATTGCGCGGCGGCCGGGGGGTGCCGGAACGGGTGACGACCTCAACGGCTTCACCGGTCAGGCCGCGGCCCAGCTCTGCCGGGTTGCCGACGGTTGCCGATGACAGGATAAAGACCGGATCGGCGCCATAGAGTTTGCATATTCGTTTCAGTCTCCTGATAACCCAGGCCATGTGCGAGCCGAACACGCCGCGATAGGTGTGGACCTCGTCGATCACAACATGGGTCAGGTTGGCGAACAGGTGGCCCCAGAGGTCATGGTAGGGAAGCAGGGCGAGATGCAGCATGTCCGGATTGGTCACCAGGATGGCCGGCAGATTGTCCCTGATTTTTTTACGCAGATACGAGGAGGTGTCACCGTCATAGATGGCGGCCGGCAGCCGGCCCTTATCGGCAAAAGCGGCGGGCAGGTGCGCCGCCATGGCGGTAATGGTCTTGACCTGGTCCCGGGCCAGGGCCTTGAGGGGAAAGAGGTAGAGCGCCCGGGCTCCGGGGTCCGCCAAAAGCCCGGCGAAAACGGGCAGGTTGTAGATCAGGGACTTGCCGCTGGCCGTCGGCGTGGCCACCATGACGTTTCGGCCCTGCAGGATCAGGTTGACGGCCTGCGCCTGGTGGCTGTACAGGTGCCGGATACCCATTTTTTCGAGCAGTTTTTCAAGCGTCTGCGGCAGGCCCGGAACCGGTCCGGCAAATTCGGGCTCATCGGCCGGCAGAAGCCGATGGGCGACGATCTGCGGGCCGAAACGTTCAGACCCCTTGAATGCCGCCAGGTATTCGGCGACGGAACCCGATACCTGTTTCATGTTGCGGCCCGCTGTACTTTAAGGTTTATCATTAAGACGATTTAATTTATCATGGTGGAGTAGTGTCCGTCCTCTTTGATTGAGGAACGGGTATAAAATCCCTGCACAGCCGGAAACCGGATAAATGATGACCATCGCGACTCTCGGACCAGAGAAATCCCATGCCTGGCAGGCGGCCGTCCATTACGCACCCAATGCCACGATCAGGACCTATCCCCATACCGGCGCCCTGATCGAAGCGTTTTCAAGCGGTGAAGCGGAGCTGGCCGTCATCCCCATCTATAACACCAGGGAAGGAGAGAACAAAGAGTATTTCCGTCTGGTTGATCAGCTCAAGTCGGGTTACTGGATCGACAATATAGTTTTGCCGACCTATCTCTCTCTGGGTGTCTTCAAGCCCTTTGTCAAGCACAGGGACCTGCGGATGCTGGTCGGGCAATCGTCCGTCTTTCGCCAGTGCGAAGTGTATATCGGTAACACCTTCCCCGATCTTGCCATGATGTGTGTCCAGGACCTCGATCAGGCCGTTTATGAAATAAAGGAGAGCGGCCTGCATGACCGCGGGGTGATCGATACCGAGGAGATGCTGAAGTCGCACGGGCTCTACATCCTGGAGCGGGAAGTCGTGCCGCATAACCGGACCCGTTACGCGGTGCTGGGGCCGGAGCTGGCCGTGGAAACAGGCTATGACGCCACCGCCTTTATCACCATCCCCCTGGATGACCGGCTCGGCATGCTGGTCGACATCCTGAGTGAATTCACCCGGCGCGGCATCAATATCCTCGATATGCGCTCGGAAAACGATGTCAAGACTCAGAAACTCCAGATCTACGTAGAGATAGAAGGGCATGTCCAGGACGAGGTGGTGGCCGAGTCCATCGAGCAAATCGAGAAACGGGTGATCGGCCTGAACCGGTCCGTCAGGCTGCTGGGCAGTTTCCCCCGGGTTGACATGCGGACCAGGTATATCAAATCATTCGGCTTCATCGGCACCGGCGAGATGAGCCGCTGGTTTGCCGAGCGGCTGGAAAATGAAGGCTATCGGGTCATGATGGCCGGCAGGACCACGGCGCTGCGGCCGGAGGAGATGATCCGCCAGGTCGATGTGGTGGTGGTCTGTGTGCCGATCAGCGTGACCGCCGAAACGGTGCGCAAGTATGGTCACTTGATTGCAGACGGCAAGGCCCTGATTCTCCTGGCCGGGGAGTCGGAAAAGACCTTGGCGGCGGCCCTTGAAGCCACCGGTGAAAACGTGGAACTGATGCTGGTCCACAACCTGTGGGGGCCGCAGGCGGCAACCATGAAGGACAAGAATGCCATCGTGGTCCGTACCGCCCGTAGCGGCAGGCTCTGCAGTGAATTCGAGGCATTTCTGTACAAACATGGCGCTGATATTTATCAGGATTCACCCCAACGGCACGACCTGCTCATGGGCATCGGCCAGAAGCTGCCCACGGTAGTTGCCGTTGCCCTGGCCATGACCCTGGATGCGCACGGCATTACCAGCGAGGATATCGCCAGTCACTGCACCCTGACCTCCCTCTATCCCATTCTCGCCATGGCCCGGGTCCACTCGCAGAATCCACGGACCTACGCGGAGATCATGTCAAGCCGGGGCGACAGCCGCCGGATTGTCAGCGACTTTGCCAAGAATCTGCAGACCGTCATGGCGCTGGCGGATGAAGGCCGGATTGCCGAACTCCGCGCCCTGATTGACCGAAACTGTCAACACCTGACCCGGGATTTCCTGCAGGACCGGATGCTCCAGGCCAAGGCGGTCGACGAGGTGCTGGGAAGCATGATTTAAAGTTCCGCTCTTGACCGGACCCCGGTCAGTGGTTACGTTAGGTTGCGGGAAGTCCGGTCCGTGACCGATTCATTTAAATATACGACTACCAGTAGGGAGCCTCCGAGTTTTATGATGTCTTCTGCCTTAGATTTTCTTGATGACAAATATATCTGTCCACATTGCAACCAGGAGATGACCCTGTGCAATGCCCCGCCGGTACACGTCGGTGACGGGCTGGGCTGGGGGAGCGAATATCTCTTTATCTGCCTGAACGACGAATGCAAGCTTTTTGTCGACGGCTGGGCATATATCGAAAACCAGTATGGCCATATGGGTTCATACCGCTACATGCGGATACCCCACAGCAAAGAATCGTACAATATGATGGTCGGCAGCAGGCTTGCCTTTACCGGGAGCATTGTCGATATCGAGCAGGTCAAGAGCCAGAACGAGCGTTTTTGCAAAGAAAAAGAGGCTATTGCCAAACTCGATACCTGTGTCGAGGAACACAACCTGGAACCGGTTCTCTACCTGCTTCTTGATCCGCACCCCAGCCTGGATGTCCGGAAACGCGCCGCCGAACTGCTGAAGCAGATCAATGATATTTCATGCATCGATCCCCTGCGTAACCATGACTTTAAGGATACCTACCTCGAGCAGGCTGTCAACATGGCCATTTCGGCCATTCTTGCCGATCATTACATGAAAGAATGTCCCTACTGCGCGGAGATTATCAAGGCCCAGGCAAAGATGTGTAAGCATTGCCAGAAAGAGCTGGGCTGAAAATACCGACTTTCTTCTTGCCAAAAGCAGCACTGCTTTGTATAAAAATCCATACTTTACGTGGTGGGCGTAGCTCAGCTGGTGGTAGCACCTGGTTGTGGCCCAGGAGGTCGTGGGTTCAAGTCCCATCGCTCACCCCATAAAATACCAAGGGATTCAAGCCGGTTAGCTTGAATCCCTTTTTTATTTGCCGCGCTCCGTAACTGGTCACAAGGTGCGCCGGTGCGTCTTACTATTTTTCAATTCATTGAAGACCTCGCTCCAGTCAACGCTGCTTTGTTTGCAAACTATATCAGTGCGATAAAGCTGCTCAGCGGTAGGTGCAATTGCAGTTCTGCCGGAACGATTTGCTTGATATTCATTCTACGCATGTCGACAAGTTCCTTCCAACCGCCGATGCTCCTTATCAAACCACCACCTGTCGG
>JAADIK010000101.1 GCA_013151365.1 Deltaproteobacteria bacterium | reverse complement strand
TTCGTAAAGAGACCGATGCCGCCGACAATCAGGATGACTGCCGAGGAGATGGAGGCGGTCCAGGCGAGGACGGCCGGAGCGTAGCGTTCCGGGACCGCCATGGCCAGGAGAATGCCGGCCGCGCAGGAAAGCAGAAACAGCTCCAGGAGAAGGGGTATATTCATCATTTCGCCTCCCTGCCGCTACCCGGCCCGGGTGAGGTTGACGACGGGACGGACTCTTTCCTGCCGACTGCCATGAGCAGGCCATGAATAATCGCCAGGGGCGGCGGCGGACAGCCCGGTACGGCAATGTCCACGGGCAGAAATTCCCGGACCCCGCCCCCGGCCGCAAACCCCGGACCAAAGATACCGCCCGAGAGGGCACAGGTCCCGACGGCCATCACCGCCTTGGGTTCCGGCATGGCCTCGAAGGCCTTTTTCAGCGGCAGTTTCATATGTTCGGTTACCGGGCCGACCACCAGCAGCAGGTCGGCGTCCCTTGGTGTCGGGGTGATAAAGAAGCCGAGCCGATGCATATCGTAGCACGGCTTGGTCAGTTGCGAGACCTCGCTCAGGCAGGCGTTGCATGCCCCGCCGTCGACCACCTTGATATGAAGGGAATGGCTGCAGGTCTTTGCCACTCCCGCTCCCCCGGCAGCGACACCATCCCGCGGTACTTTATAGGCCCATTCATAACCTGCGGCCGGTTTGTCGAAAATGGCCCCGGCCGGCGGCAGGCACCGGGCACAGTGTATGCATTTGTCGTAATCCACCGACACCCGCTTATTGTGAACGGTAATCGCCGCAACCGGGCAGGCGACCGCCGCCGGTTTTTTGTTTCCGGCAATCCCGCCGCCTTCCGGCCGTCCCGGGGATACTCCCGGGGCCGGCTCTTCAACCTTTGGATAGAGTGTGGTCCTGATCCCTGTTTTCAGTCCTTTTAATACCCAGCCGGACATGTTGACCTCCTAACGGTCGCACTCTGCGTTTGACAACCCGAAGGTCGCAAGTATTATGGGGAAATCCTGAAAGGCAAACCCCTCTACCGAGAGGTGAAAACCGTGCCAGTTGGTGAACGACGGGGTAGTCAGGCGGTACCTGGCGACCCGGCCGTCTTCTTCCAGCCTCACCCAGTGAAACGTGGCGCCCAGCGGGGTTTCCGCCCAGCCCAGGGCGGCGCCGGCAGGCCGGGCGCCGGGCGAGAGAGGCTGCAGGACGCCGCCGCCGGGGAGCGAGGAAACGGCCTGCGAGATGATATTGTTCGACTGCTCCGCCTCCTGAAAAAGTATCCGGAGCCGCGCATAGCCGTCGCCTTCTTTTTCAACGGGCACGGAAAATTCAAAAGAACCGTAATCGCCGTAGGGCAGGCAGGTCCGGAGATCACCCGAGACGCCCGAGGCCCGCGCAACCGGACCGACAAGCCCGTAATCGACCGCATCTTCAGTCGAGACCGTCCCCACCTCTTCCAGCCGGTCGAGAAAACTGCTGGAGAAGCGCAGCCTCTTTTCCAAGTCCTGTAATTTCACGAAGATCTCTTTTACGGCCCCGGCGAGTTCCAGGCATTCGCTGTCGCTGAAATCCCGCTGCAGGCCGCCCGGTACGTTCAGGCCGAACAGGTAGCGGTGCCCGGCGAATTTACAGGACAACCTGAGGATATCCTCTTCCAGGATGCCCACCTGGCTGGCGGCGACCACGAGGCCCGTGGAACTGCAGATTCCCTCTATGGCCGCGACGTGGTGCCGGAAGCGTTCCAGCTCGGCCAGCATGACCCGAAGCGCCACGGCCCGCCGGGGCGCCCTGGTTCCCCAGATCTCTTCCACCGCGTGGCAGAAGGCCAGGGAATGGGCAAAGGCGGAGGTGCCGGAAAACCTCTCGGCCAGCAGCAGCGCCCTGTCGGCAGGCAGGCCCTCAGCCGTCTTTTCCACCCCGCGGTACTTGTAAAAGAACCGGGGGATCATCCTGATGATGTCCTCGCCGACCGTTTCGAGCAGGAAGTGCGCGGATTCGGCGAAACCGGAGAAGACCGGGCCGATTGGCATCATGAAGGCCCCTGATTCGCTGACCAGGGCCGGCGGATGCCAACTGCAACTGGAGCTTGGTCCCTGGTCGATATAGGGAACGGTAGCGTCGAAATCTTTCTTCATGGGGTTGGTCCCTTCCGGCCACTCCTCGTGCAGGACAAACTCGCCCAGGCGGGGATGGCCCTCGAAAACAAGCCCGAAGAGGTCCTCCATCTCGCGTTCGTGCCAGTCCGCCGCGTGTATCAGGTGACTTATGGAGGGCAGCGCATTGTCCGCCTTGTCGACCCTGGCCGAGATACTGACTGGACCCTGGCCGTTGTCGCTGTAGAATATATAGTGGGCCAGCCATTCCGCGGGCATTTCCTCGATGACTATGGAGGCGAACCGGTACCCCTGCCTGGTGGTCAGCCAGTTGCATATCGGGGGGATGTCCGCGGCGCTTGCTTCCATGCAGCAGCTGAATCGTCCGGCCACGGCGGTTACCGTGACCGGGCCGCGGCAACCCGGCGGGAGATCCTCCGGCAACTCCTTCATGCTGCTGCTTTTACAGGTAGTCTTCTTCATGACATCACCTCCCCAGTGAAGCTGCGGCAAGACGTAACAGCTTGTAAAGGCTGTCCGGTATATAAAGGCCGAGGACGATAACCGGCACCAGGGCCATGGTGAGCGAGATAATTGCCGTCTTCGGCAGGGCCACCTTGACCATGTCCTCGGGCGGCTTGCCGAAGACCATTCTGTTGACATGGAACATGACCGCGGCAAAGGCCATTAGGATAAATATGCCCAGCAGGGTGATCGCGATATAGTGCCCGCCGGCGATGCCGGCCCGCAGGATGGCGAACTCGCTCAGGAAGACGGCGAACGGCGGCGCTCCCGCAATGGCCAGTCCGCCGATCAGAAAGGCGCCGCCGGCTATGGGTGATGTCCGGATGAGCCCCCTTACCGAGGAGATCTCTCTCGTGCCGACGATCAGGAGCGTGGTGCCGGCGGCAAAGAAGCAGAGTGATTTGGTAATGGCATGACTCAGGATCTGGTAGGTGGCGCCGAGATGGGCGGCCGAACCGCCAAGCCCCACGGCCACCATGATTATCCCCATATGTTCGACCGTGGAGAAGGCGAAGAGCCGTTTGTAATCCTTCACCTGGATCAGGAGAAAGGCGGCGGCGCCGACCGAGACGAGCCCCGATACCAGGAACCACTCACTGGCATGAATTGACGGCGAGACATTGAGGATCGGCAGCAGTCTCAGGATAACATACAGGATCGTGGTGGTCTCCACGCCCGACAGGAGGGCGCAGACGGGCGAAGGTGCCTGGCTGTGGGCATCGGGAAGCCAGGTGTGCATGGGGACCAGCCCCACCTTGGTGCCGAAGCCGATCAGGATGAAGATAAAGGCGGTCTTGAGTATTTTGGGGTTGATCCCCTGGGAGACGGCGGTGAGCTCCTCCCAGGTAAAGGTCTTGCCGCCGGCGCCCTTCATCGCCCAGTACAGCAGCAGGATGCCGAGGAGCGCAAAAGCCGCCCCCATGCAGGTAAGAACAACGTATTTCCAGGCCGCCTCAAGCGCCTGGCGGGTATTATCGAAACTCACCAGGAAAACCGACATGAGAGTGGTCAGCTCCACTGCCACCCAGACCAGGGCGACCTGCGAGAAGAGGACGACCGCCAGCATCGAGAAGACAAAGAGGTTGAACCGGATATAGTAACGCTGGATTTTTTTTACATTGTCCGGGCCCGTATGCACTTCAATGTAGCCCCATGAAAACACGGCGGCAGTCAGGGACACGAAGGCCACCAGCAGGAGAATAAGGGCGCTGAGGCTGTTGCAGGAGACCCAGTCGGCAATGGCGATGATCTCCCCGGCCTTTATGACCGTGAAGGCCGTCTTCAGGGCCAGGACCAATACGGCAAGGGCTCCGGCAATGGTTATTGCCGGGGCAAACCTCCTGTCCGCCGACACCAGGGAGAGGGCCGCTGCCGCCAATGGTATGATCAGAATAAAGAGAAGTCCCATCCGCTGTTATACCTCCTTCAGTGTCTTCAGGTCGCTTACCGTTGTACTTCCCATGCGCTCGTGTATCTTCCTGGTCAGGATGCCCATGACCAGGGCGATGACCAGGACATCGAAGGCCGCACTCAGCTCCGCGATGAGAGGCAGGTCCGGGGCAATGGAGATGCCGGCGAAAAAGGCGCCGTTTTCCATGGTCAGGATGCCGATGATCTGCGGCAGGGCTTCCCGTCTTACCGTCACCGTGTAGGCCCCGAGGAGCAGACACGCTATGCCGATGGGCAGGTTGACGCCGGCGGTCGTTCCGCCGGCGGCGGACAGGAGCGGTGTGGCCACGAAATACGAGACAATGGTCAGCCCGACCGCGACGAGCAGGGAGGTCGGGATGTTGATGAGTTGTGATATCTCCCGGCGCGCCGTGACCTCGTTGCCGACCGTTCGCTGGAGCAGATACGGGATCAGGGTAGGTTTTACCAACAGGGTGATGGCCGCCACCGCAAAGAGATGGATGGATTGGTGCAGGTAGCCGAGGAGTAGTGCCGATATTGCCAGGAAGATGGACTGGAGGACGAACATCTTCAGGCATCCCAGGATCTGGCGCATGGCGATGATCCCGAAAGTAGAGAGCAGAAACAGCCCCCCGGTGAGTGCATTCAATTGTGTCAGCGATGAAACCGTCATCGTTTCTCCTGTTAGAAAATGTACATTATCATGGCGGCGATCGAGGTAATAAACGCCGCGCCCAGGAATTCGGGGATGCGGAAAAGCCTGAGCTTTGCCAGGGATGACTCGATGATCACCATGAAGAGTATAAAGACGAATATCTTGACTAGGACCAGGGGGATGGCCATGAAGACCTCCGGCAGGCCGGTTCCTGCGGCCAGTCCCCAGGGAGAAACAAGGACATTCAGGAATATACAGAGCAGAACAAAGAACTTCATGGCCCCGCCCCACTTCATCAGGGCGGCCCCGCGGCCCGAGTATTCGAGAAGCTTGGATTCGTCGATCATCGCCAGTTCGAAGTGGCCGGAGGGGTTGTCGACCGGCAGCCGGCCCGCCTCCGCAATGATGAGCATGAAGAATGCGAGCATCACCAGTACGTGTGAGGGCTCGAAGAAATTCGACAGCGGCGTTATCCATGCCTCCTGCACGATGTACGGGATGGTTGAACCCGCCACCAGGGAGACGGTGAAAAAAACGATCATGAACACGGGCTCGGCGAGAAAACCGACCATCCGCGTGCGGCTTGCTCCCATCGGGCCATAGGGGTTGCCGGTATCAATCGCCGCGATCGTCGCGAAAAAACCGCCGAGCGCCAGGATGAAGCCGCCGCCGAGCATGTCCCCCATGAAGGCGAAAAACAGGGGATAGTTTGTCAGCACCGGGATAAGGAGGGTGACGAAGATCGGGGTGATAAAGACCACGTATGGGGTAATCCTGAATATCCACGAGGTCTGCTCGGAGACCACCTCTTCCTTGTGCAGGAGCTTCCAGATATCGCGGTATGGCTGAAAAATACACGGGCCGCGCTTTGATTGAACCATCGCTTCAAGACGGCTGAGTACCCCTTTGACAAGGGGAGAGAAGGCCATTACCACAATGACCTGAAGGAGATTAATGACAATTCTGCCGGTCATGAAAGTGTTCTCCTCAAGGCTGTTAAATCATCAAAAGTGTTGGCTGCCTGAAACCCGGCACAGAGAGGTTCCGGCCCCCCGCCGGGATGTCCCGAAGGGGTTTTGCTGTGATACGGACGGTGAGAAAAAAAGAATGGATACTGAAGGCGAGGGCAATATCTCAGGGGTCTGCCGTCTGGGTAATAGTCTCCGTCCACCGTATTCTCCTCTTTGCCTTTCTTAATCACCAGAAATGCCGTCCAAGGGACGGCATTTTGTCATAAGAACGACATCCAGGAGTCATTAGTCCCGGCAGGCCGGAACAATCAGGGCGAACTCCATCACCACGGTTTATAATAGAAAATCAATATCAACAAGTTAAGTGTCGCTCAAGCGCCGCAACGAATCCCGCGAATACCGGCACCAATCTTACGAACTTATTTTCGAGCAAACCTTTAGGGCATTATCCTGGTTTTGTCAAGTTTTAAGCTATAGCCAGCTTGCAGCCAAGGGCCTTGGTCACCTTGCTGATAGTGGTAAACTTCGGGTTGCCGTCTTCGGCTAGGGACTTGTACAGGCTTGCACGGGTAACCCCGGCTTTTTTAGCCACCTCGGTCATGCCCATTGCCCTGGCCGCGGTGTTCAAGGCGTGAATAAAGTCGGATTCGTCTCCGGTAGCCGCCACTTCCTGCAGGAAACAACGAATCTCTTCCGGGGTGTTCAGGTGCTCGGCAATATCAAAATGTTTTGTTTCAATAGTCATTGGTATCCTCCAGTTGTTGCAGGACGGACGCCGCTTTTTCAATGTCCATTTCCTGGGTTGATTTATCTCCTCCGGTGATCAGCAACACAATTGTTCCTCCCTGTACGGTGTAGTAAATTCGCAAACCGGAGCCAAAGAAAAAACGCAGCTCAAACAGGCCGGGGTTAATTTGTTTACAATCTCCGAAGTTACCGTTTTCAACCCGGCTCAACCTGGCCAGGATCCTTATTCTTGCCGAAGAGTCTTTCAGTTTGGCGAACCATTTGTCGTACTGTTTAGTACTTCGGAGTTCATATTTCGTGTTTTTACTGTATCCCGCAAGATACAACTTGTCAAGAATGGAACGAGACGAAAAAAGTGCCTGCCCTTGACACAGTTTCCTTACACACTGCCCTCTGAAAAGTCAACAGCAGACTTGACCCCTCTCCTGACCCTCTCCCCCTCC
>JAADIK010000147.1 GCA_013151365.1 Deltaproteobacteria bacterium | reverse complement strand
GCGCATCTGCTGCGTTGGCAACTCGTTGATATCACACCAGGATAATCAACCTCGTTGCCGCCTTGCATCTGCACCGTTCTCGAACGCTCACAGATTCAGGTGTTAGTCCTACCCTAACAGCCTACAGCCTAACAGCCTGGAAACAGTGGAAACAGATAAGCTGGAAGTTGATTTGGGTTGCGGGTATCGCCCTTGGTTCATTGAGGGTTTTATTATAGGATAGGAATTTTTCTAATACAGGAGTGGTTATTGCTTCAAATACGACGTCTGATTTTATTTGGGCCGGGCAGGTGCAGGCAATTGTCATCTCTTGACCGGTCGGTTCGTTGTTGTCGGCCGGACACTATCTGCTATCTGCCGGCCGGGGCCTTTGCTTTTATGTCCTTCGCGCGCAGTTTATTCAAGGTGCCGAGGTAGACCTGCTCCGATAAATCGCTGATAATCTTCTTCAGTGCCTCTCGCTCTCTATCGGCGATGACGGCTGAGCCGCCCTCGGTGGAATAGTTTTCGGTCCACAGCTCATTCGGTACTTCCCAGAGAACATCTCCGGATTTCAGGTCCTTCAGGATATAGCGCACCCCAAGTCTTACCCTGACTTCGGTGGTGCGGGCGTTACCGCTCCAGGATATGCTGGGCAGGTCAATATACATGATTTCTCCGGCCAGGATAAGGTCGGCCGCATTCCTGTTCTTGGTCATGTGCAATGATTTTGATTTCTGGAACCACCTGGAGAGTGACTGGTAGATTTTGGCATTAAGATCCAGTTCACTGGTCCGGTTTTTCCAGTTCGGCATATAAATCGTCCGGGACGGACCGTTATACACCTGAGGGAAATAGTAACCACAGCCGCCCAGGAATGCAGTAAGGAGGAAGAGTATCAACACCTTGTGATTCAGCAATCTCACCGTTGGGCTCCTTTTTTTATTTCACTCGAACAACTGCCATAAGATGCACATTAGATTACGATATTAACAAGTTTCCCTTGAACCACAATGATTTTTTTTGCCTGCTTGCCGGCCATGAAATGGCGAACCCGTTCGTCTGCCAGCGCCTGTTGCCGGAGAAGCTCGTTATCGATATCGGCGGCAACCGTAAGCCGCGAACGGACCTTGCCGTTGACCTGGACCACGACGGTCAGTTCATCCTCCCTGGCCGCTTCCGGATCAAAGCCCGGCCAGGCGGCGTGATCCATTGACTGATCGTGACCGGTGAGCTCCCATAACTCCTCGCAGAAATGGGGGACCATGGGAAAGAGGAGCAGGAGGACGGTTTCAAGGCATGGGCGCAGGACCCCCGGCTGCAGCTCTTTCCGGCTCTCGGCCGTCAGGGTCGTCGCCTGGTTGACCAGTTCCATGACCGCGCTGATGGCGGTGTTGAAGTGGAAATTTTTTTCAATATTGTCGCTCACCCGTTTGATGGTCTGATGGGTCCGGCGATGCAGCAGCCGGCTGGGAGGATTCATGGTATCTGCATCCAAGGGGGCGCTGCCGAAACAGTCGAGGTTGCTCCTGATGAGCCGGTTGACCTTGTTCAGGAACCTGGAGGCCCCGTCGACTCCCTGCGCGTTCCATTCCAGGTCACGTTCCGGGGGGGCCGCGAACAGGGAGAAGAGCCTGACCGTATCGGCGCCGTAGGTGTTGATCAGGTCATTCGGATCAACGACATTGCCCTTTGATTTGGACATCTTGGCTCCGTCCTTGATGACCATGCCTTGGGTCAGCAGGTTGGCAAACGGTTCGTCGATGGCCAGGTAGCCGAGGTCCCGCAGGACCCTGGTAAAAAAACGCGAATAGAGCAGGTGGAGAATGGCATGCTCCACCCCGCCGATGTACTGGTCCACGGGCAGCCAGTAGCCGGCCGCCTCCCGGTCAATCGGGGTGGTGGTGGAGCGGGGAGAGGTGTAGCGGGCAAAGTACCATGAGGACTCGACAAAGGTGTCCATGGTATCTGTTTCACGTCTCGCCGCCTCACCGCATTCAGGGCAGGTGGTCGCATAAAATTCTTCCTGCCGGTGCAGGGGGGCATGGCTGCCGTCCGGGGTGTCCGTGCCGGGCAGAACGACCGGCAGGTCTTTTTCCGGTACCGGCACGATGCCGCATCGTTGACAGTGGATGACCGGAATCGGCGTTCCCCAGTAACGTTGCCTGGAGATGCCCCAGTCCCGCAGCCGGTAGGTGGTCCGTGCCTTGCCGAAGCCATGCTGCTCGGCATGGGCGATAATCGCCTCTTTGGCTGCTTGCGAGTCCATGCCGCTGAACGGTCCGGAATCGACCAGGAGACCGGGTTCGACGTAGGCCTCTGCCGGGGCGGTATCCGTTGTTTCCCGGTCGGCCGGCTGGACGACGACCCGGATGGGCAGGTCATACTTGCGGGCGAAATCAAAGTCGCGCCGGTCATGGGCGGGAACGGCCATGACCGCGCCGGTACCGTATTCCATGAGAACGAAGTCGGCCACGAAAATAGGGATCCGTTCGCCGTTAAAGGGGTTGAGGCAGTAGGCGCCGGTAAAGACGCCGTGTTTTTCCGGTTCCGCGTCCAGGGCCTGCCGTTGTTTTTCAACCAGGGCCTTACGGATAAAATCACGGACCCGGTCTTCGTGTTCGGTGCCGCTGATGAGCTGCTCGATCAGGGGATGTTCAACGGCGACCGACATGAAGGTGACACCGAAAATGGTATCGGGCCGGGTGGTGAAGATGGTCAGGACCTGGTCGTGGTTCTCGATCCGGAAATCGCAGGCCAGCCCCTGGCTCCTGCCGATCCAGTTGCGCTGCATGGTGACGACTTTTTCCGGCCAGCCGGTCAGCGTTTCGAGACCGTCGAGCAGTTCATCGGCATAGGCGGTAATCTTGAAGAACCAGCCGTGCATGGTGCGCGGCACGACCTGCTGGTCGCAACGCCAGCAGCAGCCGTCGATAACCTGTTCGCGGGCCAGGACGGTCTGGCAGGAGTCACACCAGTTGACAGTGGTTTCCTTGCGGTAGACCAACCCCTTTTCCATCATTTTCAGGAAAATGAGTTGCTCCCAGCGGTAATAGTCCGGATCACAGGTCGCCAGTTCCCGGTCCCAGTCGTAGCTCAGGCCCATGGCCCGGAGCTGTTCACGCATGTAGGCAATGTTGTCGTAGGTCCAGCGGGCGGGGTGAATCCCGTGTTTCAGGGCCGCGTTTTCCGCCGGCAGTCCGAAGGCGTCCCAGCCCATGGGATGAATGACGTTGAACCCCTGCATTCGTTTGTAGCGGGCGATGACATCGCCGATACTGTAGTTGCGGACATGACCCATGTGAATCCGGCCGGAAGGGTAGGGGAACATCTCGAGTACATAGTATTTTTCCCGGTCCGGGTCCGGCGTCACCCGGTATGGTTGTTCGTCCAACCAGCGCTTTTGCCACTTGGCCTCGATGGCCTTGAAATCGTATTTATCGTTATTGTGCATTTTCATCTATTTACTCATCATCAAGGGGCGGACTGCCGTTGTCGCCGTACTCTATTGGCGGTTGCTGGGCCGAATACGGCGCAAAGGTCGTGTACTCGGCGAGGAAGGTCAGCTTGACCGTGCCGATCGGGCCGTTTCGCTGCTTGCCGACGATGATTTCCGCCACGCCCCGGTCGGGATTGTTTTCCTCCGGATGGTAGACTTCGTCGCGGTAAATGAACATGATAACGTCGGCGTCCTGCTCGATGGCTCCGGATTCGCGCAGGTCGGCCAGCTTGGGCCGCTTGTCCGGCCGGCTTTCAAGGCTGCGGTTCAGCTGGGACAGGGCGACAACCGGTACCTCGAGTTCCTTGGCCATGGCCTTGAGTGACCGGGAGATCTCACTGATTTCCTGGGCCCGGTTTTCAATATTGCTGCGGCCGCGCATGAGCTGCAGATAGTCGACCACCACCATGGCGAGGTCGTGCTCCGATTTCAGGCGCCGGGCCTTGGCGCGCATTTCCAGGACCGTCATGGCCGGCGAGTCGTCAATAAAGATGGCGGCCTCACTGAGCATGCCGGTCGCCCGGATCAGGCTCGGCCAGTCGCTTTGTTTCAGGTGGCCGGTCCGGACACGTTGGGAGTCGATCCTGCCGATTGAACAGAGCATCCGCAGGGCAAGTTGATCCATGGACATTTCCAGGCTGAAAACCGCAACCGGCTTTTTCTCGATCATGGCCGCGTGTTGCACCATGTTCATGGCCAAGGCGGTTTTACCCATGCTGGGCCGGCCGGCGAGCACGATAAGATCAGAGGGTTGCAGGCCGGCGGTCATCCGGTCGAGAAGTTCGTAGCCGGTCGCGACGCCCGTAATATGTTCCTTGCGCTCAAAGAGTTTCTCCACCCGTTCAAAGGCCCGCGGCACGATGGTGGACATGGCCTGGAAGCCCTGACCTTTCTTGGACCGTGCTATCTCGAAGATCGCCTGTTCGGCATCATCCAGCAGCGAGTCGATTTCATCCTGCTCTTCGTAGCAGCGGGCGGCGACATCGGAGGTGGTCCGGATCAGCTTCCGCAGGATGGATTTTTTCCGGATAATGGCGGCATGGTGGACCAGGGTGCCGGTAAACGGAATAATATCGGTGAGGGAGGCCAGGTAGGCCGGACCGCCTATCTCGTCGATTTTGTTCTGATCACGGAGCAGGCCGGTTACCGTGATGAGATCGTGGGGTTCACGGTTTTCGAACAGGTGGACCATGGCGCCGTAGATGATTTTATGGGCGTCACGGTAGAAGTCGTCAGGTTCGAGGAGTTCTATGATTTTAAGAAGAGATTTGTCCTGGAGAAGTATTGTGCCCAGAACGGCCTGCTCCGCCTCCACGTTCTGGGGCGGGAGCATGTTCGAATTAGATTGCGCTGGTGGAGCAGGCCGGTATTGCATTGTTTGACAAAGCCAAAGACGGATAGAGGCGGAATAACCGCAGAACGGTTATCCCATGTTACTCTCTATCTCCCACGCCTCTGCGGGAGATAGAGGATGAGTGGCAACGGCAAAAAAAAGGGTATGCCATCTTTATTTTTTACAGAAGAGAGTACCACTTATATGACTTTTGCCCCGGCATGCCGGGGCAAAGGAGTTACGTCGGTTCCCGACGGATGTTTTCAGTCCTGGTCGCCGCTCTCTTCGGGGGTAACCTGAACCGTGATTTCAGTTGTCGTCTGGTAGCCCACCTTTATGGTGACCTTGGTCTCGCCCAGAGTCTTGATGGGTTCACTGAGAACGATGGAACGACGATCGACGGCGATGCCTTTCTCGTCCAGTTTTTCCGTAATATCGGCGGCGGTGACAGAGCCGAACAGGCGGTCTTCCTCGCCGACCCGGCAGGCGATCCGGATCGTGATTCCACTGAGTTTCTCCGACAGCGTCCGGGCACTTTGTTTCTGCCGGTCAAGGCGCGCCTGGATAGCTTCCTGTTCCTGCTTGAGCAGGGCCAGGTTCATTTTGTTGACCGCTGCGGCCTTTTTCTGCGGAATCAGGTAGTTTCGTGCGTAGCCGGCTTTGACTTTGACGATATCGCCTTCCTGGCCAAGATTATCAATCGTTTGTTTCAATATAACTTCCATGGTCTCATCCTCATTTTTCAAACAGCTGTCAGTTGTCGGGGTGTTGCTTATTGTCGTGCCGATGTCTGAAATCGATCCAGACGTCAGCCACGCCTGTTATGACCAGCACAAAGAGGCCATAGCCCTGAAGCACAATAATGCCGTAGATTAAAATTCTTATATATAAGGGGACCTTCCATTTATCAAGAAGGTGGATAAGTACTGCAAGTCCCTGGAAAAAATAGAGCAGAGCCGAAACAAGAAGAATCCAGAGCGCCGCATTTTTTACAATACCACTGCCGATTGTTAAGGCAACCCCGGCGACAATGGGCAGCCAGACAATCCTGTCGGGCAGTCGCCAGTGCGAGTATTTCCGCCATGGGGCCAGCTCCGGCCGCAGTCTCTGCAAAAGGCTGTTAGCGCCGACCATGTTCATCCAGACGGTCATCATGACCGAACATGCCAGCATCCCCGGCAGGATTATCGGAATAAGCCGGCGCAGTTCATGGATAACCTGTTCGAGATTCAGCAGGGTGTCTGCGGGCAGGTTGCCATTTTTACTGTAAATCTCGTAGACTTGGGCAAAGCCGCTATCAAGCGTCTTGAGGAGATGGGTATAGGGGTTGATGCCCACTATCGTCCCGTATACCGCCCAGAAAACAAACCAGCTGGCTCCCAGGATGATTACCCCCCTGGCGCCGGTGCGGACTTCACTGTCACCGGCGGCGGCACTGCGGTTCAAACTGTATGCCAGCGGAATCAGGGTCAGTGAAAATAGCATGACCGGTAACTGTTGCAATACAAGTGCACCTGCGCCTGCCAGCAGAATGCTGTTGCGAATCTCAATGCCGCCCTGTCTCTCTCCGTCGACCTTGAGAAAATAGAAAACCGGGATCGCCATCATCCCGCTTATCCAGCCGAAGAGTCCGGGAATCAGTGCCGGTAGCAGAAAGGCCGCAGCCAGCAGGATTGTCGGGCCGTTGAAAAAACGACCACCGGATTGAGCGCTCCACTGCGCCGTCATGCTTTATCGTCTATTGTCTTTAGTACTGGGTCGACCCGCTGTACGACATTAAGGCCAGCTGCCGGGCGCGTTTGATCGCCTCGGTGACCCGGCGTTGATGCCTGGCACAGGTGCCGTAAATTCGCCTGGGGACAATCTTGCCGCGTTCCGTGACAAGATTCCGGAGCACTTTCACATCTTTATAGTCAATAACCAGTTCTTTGTCCGTGCAGAATCGGCATACCCTGGGGCGAAATGTTCTATTGCGTGGAGCCATGTGCTTCTCCTATGTATGATGGTCTATCAGGATAGGTCTTATTCTTCGTTTCGATCAGTATCTTCGCCGGCTTTTTCCGTGTCCTCGGCCGGTTTCTCTTCACCGGCTTTCTCCGTATCCTCGGCCGCTTTCTCTTCGCCGGCTTCCTCCGTATCCTTGGCCAGTTTCTCGGCCGCCGCGGAAGCAGCGATTCGCTCAATCTCGTTATCGATTGTTTCCTGGTCAATGGAATCGGCCAGTTTTATAGTAAGGAAACGCAGGATCTGGTCGTCGATTCGGAATATCCGTTCCATTTCCTCAACGGTTGAGCCGTGGGCGGTGTAGTCAAAATAGACGTAGTGGCCCTGCTTTTCTTTTTTGATTTCGTAAGCCAGGGTCTTCAGGCCCCAACGATTTAAATCGATGATGGTTCCGCCATCATTCTTGATAATATCGTTGGTCCGATCGATGATTTCGGTAATCTGGCTTTCGCCCAGGTTCGGGCGTAAGATATAGGTGGTTTCGTAGCGGCGCATAATTCCTCCTCCTGGTCATAATGGCCCTCGCTTCAATCCGGTAGCGGGAGAGCGAGAAGGTTCTAGTCGGTAAATTCTAAAATCTCATAAACTAACACTATGTGCTCTTTCGTGTCAATTATAATTTTTATCAGGGCAAAATGTTACCCCGGGTCCGTGAGCATTCGAGAACGGTGCGGATACGCCGTTCCCGGGTGCTCCGCACAAGGCGCCGCCGTTGCGGCCGGGCTGGATGTTTATCAGGTGCTCGGCAGGATGGAGATTATGAAACCGGATTCGTCTTCGGATACAACCGGCTGATAATCTTCCGGAGGTGAGTAGGCCGGGTCAGCGCGAGTTGGATGTCCTCCTGCTTGGTATATTTTGCAATAATATCCTTAATGGCCGGGACATCGGTTAAAAAAGTGGCGACAACAAGGGTGGAGCCTTTCCGGGAGATAGGCAGAATCTGCAGTTTCAATACCAACTCACGGGGCAGCATGGTCAACATCTTCCTGGAGATTGTCTGTTGCCGCAGGTCGATAAACGGCATTCTGTATTTTTCCGCCAGGGCAATGTATACTTCTTCCTCTTTGAGAATGCCTTTTTCAATCAGGAACTGGCCGATTTTCTTCTGTCTTATCTTTTTCTGAACCGCCAGGGCCGCGCTTACCTGCCGTTGATCAACCAGGCCGGCCGCCAGCAGAATTTCTCCCACCTTGATTCCGTCCGTGCCTTTATTATTATAGGCATTCTGGATCTCCACTTCCACTGCCGGGTAAAGAATATGGGCCTGTTTGGCGATAATATGGCCGAATTTCAGCTGCCGGTGACGGTTGTATGCGTCAAGGGCCTTTCTGAAATCAGGAGTGTCGATCATCCCTTTTTCGATAAGGATCTCGCCGATAAAGCGCTTCTGGGTGCGTTTCCTGATATTTATCATCGGAAACAAAACGTATTTAAAACGATTGTCTTTTTTTCTGGAGAAACCTAAAATCAGGTTTTTCAGGTTTTGTTCGGCAGGTATATATTTCTGGTAGCTCTTGCCGTTGACGGTTTCGATGATCTCGACATGACAGGAGAGGTCCTTGGGTTGGGCGAATTCCGCCGGCAGACCGGCCATGCGGATGCAACTGCATTGATGCAGGGGAAAGGTGCGGTTGCCGTCTCCACTCTCCTCCATGAGGGTCAGGTCATCGTTTTTTGCCGGTTGCAATAAAACCGCCTTGGCAATATTTTCAACCCCGCCGTCAAGAAACTCCAGGATTGCCGGGAAGCTGCAATTCTCGGTCGGATCCGAGAAGCATTCATCCCAGACATTGTGAATCTCTTCCTGGCTGCTTGCAAACAACTCGTCCCAGACATTGTCAATCGCGCTTAAACTGACGGAAAGCAAATCATTGTAGAGGTCGTCGGCCGTATTTTCTTCCGGGGCGGCGTCGCGGGTGCCGATGGTTTTTTCATCGTTTGCGGCTCCTTCACGCCGGCTGCCGGCGGCGGGGGCGACGGCGACACTTTTACCAAGCCTGGTGTAGGCCTCTCCCAGGTGACGGTAGGCATCGGGGAATGCCGGATCAAGTTCAATGGCCTGGTTGAAACATTGAATAGCCTCTTTGAACTGACCGGCCTGTAGAAAATCAATACCGCGCCGGTTAAAGAATGGTGCATCCTTCAATTTAACATCCTGTAAGTTGACAAGAAATCATTTCTCTCGGTGAGCAAAGGC
>JAADIK010000097.1:12809-14880 GCA_013151365.1 Deltaproteobacteria bacterium | reverse complement strand
GTTTACCACGTAACGGGAATCGCTATAGAGCGTTACCGGTTTGTCGCGGTGTTCCAGGTTCCGCAGGGCCACGATACAACCCATAAGTTCCATGCGGTTGTTGGTGGTCAATCGATAACCGCCGGTCAGCTCTTTAAGTTCGCCATTGTACACCTGCACCACGCCATAGCCGCCGGGACCCGGGTTAAAGCGGGCGCCGCCATCGGTGTAAATCGTCACCTCGCCATCTGCGGGGGAGGGGGGGGCGGCCGCCGCTCCGGTCGATGCTTTCGCCGCGCACCTGCCCGTACCCGCGGTCGGCCCGGCGTCCGGTGCCTTCATCCAGGCCTCGGCCTCTTGACGGCCGGCAAAACCTTTGAACCTGGCGCCCCGGTAGCCCGTTACCTGAGCCCGGGCGGCGGGCCAGTTCTCGTAGATTCCCGGTTTGCGCCCCACGGCGACCGCATAGAATTTTTTTGTTGCCATTTTCTCTTTCCTTATGATTTCAAGGCCCGGCGGGCTTCCGCCTCCACAAAGACCCGCTTGACATTTGCAAAGCTCTGTTTGATTTGTCTGTCCAGCCTGGCAATCACGACTTCAAGGTCACCGGCCGGAATATCATCGCGAAAATCGATACTGATATTGACCAGGATAAAATCCGGCCCCATGTGCATGGTCAACACCTCGTTGACGTGATCGACCCCTTCGGCCGCTGCCACGATTTCCCGGATACCGTTGACGACCTTTTCGTTGGCACTCTCGCCGATAAGCAACCCCTTGGTCTCATAGGCCAGCCAGACGGCGGTCCCGCCAAGGATCAAACCGATGATGATCGAGGCGATACCGTCATATTCATCGATCCCGGTCAGATGCGACAGCAAAACTCCGAAAAAGGCGACAACGATCCCGAGCAGGGCGGCCGAGTCTTCAAAAAGCACCACAAAAATCGTCGGGTCCTTGCCCCGGTGAACGGCTTCGATATAGTTCCACTTCCCCTTGGTCTTGGTGAACTCGGTGAAGGCGAAAAACCAGGAAACCCCTTCAAAGACGAGCGCGAAACCGAGTACCACGTAGTTGACCATCGGCCGCTCGACCGGCTGCGGATGAATAAAGGTATGTATAACGCCCTCGTAGGTCGAGACGCCCGCGCCGACGGCAAAAACCAGGATGGCGACCGCAAAAGACCAGAAGTAGATCTCTTTTCCATGACCGAAGGGAAAGCGGTTGTCCGGGGGCTTGCGGGCCTGGCGCATACCGTGCAGCAGCAAAACCTGGTTGCCGGTGTCAACCATCGAGTGGATGCCCTCGGAAAACATTGCCGAACTGCCGGTAATGGCCGCCGCCGCGAACTTGGTGATAAAAATAAGGAGATTTCCCGCCAGCGCCGCAAAGACGACTTTTTTTGATGATCCTGCCATTTTTACCTTTGCCCGGCACGCCGCATCGGGCGTTCAGAGTTAGTTATCATAAACCCTCCACTGGAAGTGGAGTCCCCGGAGATGTTCTGCCGATCCGGCGAGAAGATTACAGGGTTTTCTTGGAACCGCAGAATATCGAACAAAAAATGAATGTCGAATATCGAAAATTTTATTGTCGCTTGGCCGCGCAACGCCCGGCCAGCCAGCCCGTTGAAAACGCGGCCTGCAGATTATAGCCGCCGGTGTCGGCCTGGATGTCAAGCAGTTCCCCGGCGATGAACAGACCTTTTGTTTTACGTGACTCCATGGTCCGGGGGTCGACCTCCCGGGTGTCGACTCCCCCGGCGGTGATAATGGCCTCGCTGAACGGCCGGTGGCCGGTAACCCGCAGCCGGAAATCCTTGAGCCAGGTTCGCAGCCGCCGGCGCTGTTGCGCGCTCACCCGGCCGGCCAGGCAGGACGCGGGGATCCCGGTATCCCGGAGACACACCGGCACCATCTCCCGCGGCAGCAGGCCGCGCAACACGCTGCCCAGCTCTTCCTTGCTCCGGGCCGCGAAGTCGCGGAGCAGGCGCGCATCAAGTTTTTGTTCATCCAGGGCCGGTTTGAGATCAACGGCCAGGATGACCCGGTGCCCGGCATGTACGGCGTCCACGGCTTCGCCGCTCAAGGTC
>JAADIK010000097.1:0-12773 GCA_013151365.1 Deltaproteobacteria bacterium | reverse complement strand
AAAAACCATTTCGCCGAACGCCTGCCGCCTCTTTTTGCCGTCGACCAACAGCCGGACGCCGACGTTGCGCAGGTTGAGTCCCGCCATCTCCGCCGCCGTCGTCCCCGAGGTCTCAAGCGGGACCAGGGCCGGCCGGATCGGCACGATCACGTGACCGGCGGATGCCGCCAGCCGGTAGCCGTCACCCGTTGAGCCGGTCGCCGGATAAGAGGCCCCGCCCGTGGCCAGGATGACGGCATCACAGGAAATTTTGCCGCCATGGCAGATCACGCCGGTGATTCGCCCGTCACGGATGACCAGGGAGTCGACAACGGCTGCTTTTCTGACCCGGACACCGCAGCGTTTCAGCCATTCAAGAAAAACAGCCAGGACATCGGGCGCTTTGCCGGAGGCCGGAAAGACGCGGCCGCCCCTTTCGGTCACCAACTCAAGGCCGATCTCGGTGAAGAAATCCATGAGTTCGGGCGTAAAGAAACGGGAAAAGGCCTGGTGCAGAAAGCGGCCTGTTTGACCAAAATGGTCTATAAAGTCATGAAGTTGGGCAATATTGGTTATGTTGCAGCGTCCCTTGCCGGTGATACAGAGCTTGCGGCCGGGCCGCTGCATCTTCTCCAGCAGCAGCGTCCCGGCGCCGCCCAGGGCCGCTTGCCCGGCCGCCATCAACCCCGCGGCCCCACCGCCGACCACCACCACCCTGCGGTCAGCCACTACCTGTCTCCTGCAACGAAATCCACTTCACTTCGGCTTTCCCCCTCGTTTCAAACAAACCTTTTTCCTCCGGCGGTCCGGTTTTATTGATTGGCATCTTTCGGTTTTTTTTGATATTTTTTCCTTGTATCCATGAGCGTTCGAGGACGGTGCAGATGCAAGGCGGCAACGATGTTGATTAGCGTCACTTGTCACTTGACATGACCTGGCATGATATCAAGGAGTTGCCAATACAGCAGATGCG
The DNA here is from genome assembly GCA_013151365.1 of Deltaproteobacteria bacterium. GTDB lineage: Bacteria > Desulfobacterota > Desulfobulbia > Desulfobulbales > Desulfobulbaceae > BMS3Abin13. Next base: position 11,821 of record JAADIK010000097.1, on the reverse strand, counting down.
CTGTTCTCGGGCGCCCCGCCGGGCGGCGCGGTGAAGGCCGGGGTTACGTTTATTTGACAATAATACAACAAAATCCACATATTGTAAGGAGTATTACCGCAGGCTGTCACGGATACAAGGTATTTTAGAATACTGAGTTGTAGAGGATGATGCAAGATTCAGCCAAAAAAACTTCGCTAATGTCAACCGGAATTCCCGCGCCGCATTCCCGGTCACCTGAATACGTTAGCGTTCGAGGACGGTGCAGATGCAAGCCGTCACGGATTCAGGGGGCAATCATCCCCTTCGGCACGGTTCTTTCATGCCTGCCGCTCTTTTTTGTCCTGATCATCACGGGCTGCACCAAAGAACACCCTGTTTCCTTTCAAGGCTATGTTGAAGGGGAATATCTCCGGGTCTCTTCCCCCATCGCCGGTCAACTGGTATCACTGGCGGTCAGCCGGGGCATGAGAGTGGCCAGAGGCGATCCGCTTTTTTCCCTTGACCGGACCTATGAAGCCGCCGCGCTCGCCGCGGCGCAACAGGGCCTGCTCCGGGCGAAAAACAGGCTGGCCGATCTCGCCAAAGGCCTGCGGCCCACCGAGCTTGCCGCAATCAAGGCCAAGCGGGCTCAGGCGCAGGCCGCCTATAACCTGTCCCGCATCGAGTTTGAACGGCGCAAAACCCTGTGGCGGCAGAATGTTATTGCCAGGGAGGCCCTTGACCGGACGCGGACGGACATGGAGCGTAAGGCGGCGGCCCTGGCCCAGCTCGATGCCGAACTGCAGACCGCCCGCCTCGGCGCCCGGGTCGATGAAATCAAGGCCGCCCGCGCCGATGTCCGGGCGGCGCGGGAACACGTGCGCCAGGCGCGCTGGCGCCTGGAAGAAAAAAGTCAGACCGCGCCGCAGGCGGGCCTGGTCTTCGATACCTTTTACGTGACGGGCGAATTCGTTCCCGCCGCTCACCCGGTGGTCAGCATCCTGCCGCCCGGCAACATCAAAATTCGTTTTTTCGTCCCGGAAAAGGTCCTCGGCACCCTTGCTCTCGGGCAAAAGGTATCGGTCCGGTTCGACGGCGCGGCAAAACCATATCAGGCGATTATCTCGTATATCTCTCCCCGGGCCGAATACACGCCGCCGGTCATTTACAGCCTGGAGACGCGCTCCCACCTGATCTTCATGATCGAGGCCCGGCTTGCCCCGAAAGACGCCGTTGCCCTGCATCCCGGCCAGCCGGTAGACGTCCGGCCGCTGAGGTCCGATGTCTGAGGCGGCCCCCGTTATCGATGTCCGGGACCTGACCAAGTCCTTTGGCGGCAAGACCGTTATCAACAACCTGTCACTGCGAATTATGCCCGGCGAGATCTACGGTTTTCTCGGGCCCAACGGCAGCGGCAAGACCACCTTCATTCGCATGTTGTGCGGTCTTTTACGGCCTGATTCCGGCAGCGGCGTCTGTCTCGGTTTTGACATTCTGAAGCAGGCGGAAAAAATCAAGCCGCTGGTCGGCTACATGGCCCAGCGCTTCAGCCTGTACGAGGATCTCAGCGTCCGGGAGAATCTCAATTTCATGGCCCGGGTTTATCGGCTACGGAACGTGCGGTCGCAGGTGGCCGAGTGCATCGAACGTATGGGCATGGCCCGTTTTGCCGGCCAGCTTGCCGGCACCCTGTCGGGCGGCTGGAAACAGCGCCTTGCCCTGGCGGCCTGCCTGCTGCACCGGCCGCGCCTGCTGCTCCTTGACGAGCCGACGGCCGGGGTCGATCCCAAGGCCCGGCGTGATTTCTGGGACGATATCTACAACCTGGCCGCCCAAGGCGTCACTTCCCTGATCAGCACCCACTATATGGACGAAGCCGAACGTTGTCACCGCCTTGCCTATCTTGCCTACGGCAATCTCCTGGCGGCGGGTACCGCCGAGGAAGTGATCTCCGCTTCCGGCCTGAAAACCTGGTCGGTGTCAGGCGATGACGTCCATCTGCTGACACCGCAGCTCAAATCACTTGCCGGGGCGGAGCAGGTGGTGCCCTTCGGCAACACCCTGCATGTCAGCGGGCATGACCCGGAACTGCTGGCAGCAAGCCTCCGGCCCTTGATGAACGGAAAATATCACTGGCGGCAAATCGATGCCAACCTTGAGGAGGTTTTTATCAGCCTGATGCAGCAACGCGGGGAGCAGTGACATGGTTGCCGTCGATTTCTTTTCATTCAAACGGTTCAGTGCCATTGTCGGCAAGGAGTTCGTCCAGATGAGACGGGACCGGGTGACCCTGGCCATGATGATCGGCATTCCGATTCTGCAGATGATCATTTTCGGTTTTGCCATCAATTCGAATCCCAAGCACCTGCCGACCGTAATCCTGGCCGCGGACCACAGTGTCTTTTCCCGGACCATTATTGCCGCCATGCAAAACAGCGAGTACTTCCAGGTGGTCAAAACCGTGGCCGACGAAGAGGAAGCCGACCGGCTCATCGAAGATGGCGAGGTTCAATTCGTACTCGATATCCCGCAACAATTCTCCCGCCGCCTGGTCCGCGGGGAAAAGCCGGCCCTGCTGCTGACCGCCGACGCTACCGACCCGGCGGCCACGAGCAATGCCCTGGCCGCCTTTCGTATTATCGCCGAGCAGGCCCTGGCCCGCGACCTTGCCGGACCATTGCGCTACCTGCGCCGGCACGACGCGCCCCTGGAGGTCATCCTTCACCGCCGCTTTAACCCCGAGGCCATAACTCAGTACAATATCGTCCCCGGCCTGATGGGCGTGGTGTTGACCATGACCCTGGTCATTATCACGGCGCTGGCCATAACCAGGGAGCGGGAACGGGGCACCATGGAAAACCTGCTCTCCACCCCGGTCAAACCGATGGAGGTTATGATCGGCAAGATCATCCCTTATATTATCGTCGGTTACGTGCAGATGGGGGTCATTCTGCTCGCCGGCCGCTTTCTCTTCGGGGTACCGCTGATCGGCAGTCTCTCTCTCCTGCTCGCCGCCTCCCTGCTGTTCATCGCCGCCAACCTCGGCGTCGGCCTGACCTTCTCCACCCTGGCCCGGAATCAACTGCAGGCCGTGCAGATGGCCTTTTTCTTCTTCCTGCCGTCGATCCTGCTTTCCGGGTTCATGTTTCCCTTCCGCGGCATGCCGGTCTGGGCCCAGCGGGTCGGCGAGGTCCTCCCCCTCACCCATTACCTGCGAATTGTCCGGGGCATTCTCCTCAAGGGCAACTCCTTTGAGCAGATTCTCCCCCATCTCTGGCCCATCATGGTTTTTCTGGCCGTCGCCCTGACCATCGGCCTGAAACGCTACCGCGGCACCCTTGATTAACACCTGAATCCGTGACGGCTTGGGGTGATATTCTATGCACTATGTGGAATTTATTGCATTATTATCTAATGAGCAATTGCTGGTCTTCATCGCGCCGCCCTGCGGGGCGTCCGATAACGGCGCATCTGCTGCGTTGGCAACTCGTTGATATCACACCAGGATATCAACATCGTTGCCGCCTTGCATCTGCACCATTCTCGAACGCTCACGGATTCAGGTAACAATTTATCGCAGTCCTTCGTTTTTTATTGACATCCGCGGGAAGATGCTGTCTATTAACAGTGATTAAAAAATTATTCAGGTTTAAGCATATTCTTTTCTCCATCAGGCCCTTGCCGTGTTTCCTTGTATTGTTCGATGCCGTTAAAGTCTTTGCTGATTGCTTATCAAGGAGAACCGGCCGGAGACCTTATCTCGGCTAACTTCAATAATATCCCGATCTGTAGAAAAAGAGAGGACCGCATCACAGGTAAGTCTTTGCTCTTTCCCGCCGGGGCGTCATATTAAAACCGGAAGGGAGATGAAGAAGCATACGGCTCAGGTCGGAATTAGTTTTATTCAGTCGAGTCAATATCCCGAGCAGCAATCCACATTATTTCCCCTGATCAATAAAAAAAACGGAAAAATATCTCTGCCGCCTTGCTGATACCCGCTTTGGAAAAAACGTGGACAGCGCGGTAAGGGCGGCAAGAAACGAAATATTCATAATAAAATTTAAAAAAACGCCAGTAAGAAAGAAACTTTTGAATTCGTGAGTGTTTAACGTCACGGATTCAGGAGAAAGTCTGCCGCTGCCTAGGAGGCAAGCGGACCCCGCTGGCCCGGGTTGTTTGACTTGGGCGTTCCGGCTCTTTCCGACAGGGGTACAGTTCAGTTTGGGCGACCAAACTGCAAGCCGGGTTATGTATTTTTAATCCGGTTCTATTAAAAAGTGGTCACCATCTGGGACCCAGTACAAAGGAGTAGTAAAATGGCAGAAGGAACAGTAAAATGGTTTAATGATTCCAAAGGGTTTGGCTTTATTGAGCAGGACGGCGGCAAAGATGTTTTCGTCCATCACTCAGCAATCCAGGCACAAGGTTTCAAATCCCTGGAAGAGGGCGCACGCGTCAAATTTGATCTGGTTGATGGTCAGAAGGGTCCGGCAGCCGCAAATGTTGTCACCCTGTAAGCATGCTGTAAAGGGGTGTAATCGATAAGCCTTTGGCGTTCGCCCCCTGATTGACGGGGGCGAAAACAATGACTTGTTTATGTATGCCCCCGAAGTAAATAAATAAAAAAACCCCGCATGTTGCGGGGTTTTTTTTGTCTTGTGCCCGGCCGTCCTCAACCAGACGGAGGGGCGGGACGAGAAAAGCGCCGGCACTGTTCTCTGCTGTTGACGACGCCGGCGGAATGCACTAATTTAACAAGTTGTGATTCCGGGTCGGGCGATTAGCTCAGCGGGAGAGCACTGCCTTCACACGGCAGGGGTCACTGGTTCGATCCCAGTATCGCCCACCATCCCGACCCTGATTCCCGTTTTCTTTCCTTCCCTGCTGCCATGATTATTTCCCCGTTTTTCTGTTTTTCCGATACCAGGACGTAAGCCGCCACAGGTGCCCCAGATTTGCGCAGTTGCTGCCGTTCGCAGGTAAGCGACCGAAGGGAGACTCCGATAGTCCCTCTATGCGGGCGGCAGCGACCGCGTGAAGATGGGGTGCCTGTGGCGGCTTATAGCAGGATTGCCCGGCTGTGCTTGATAACCCCGGCGGTCTGTTCCGGCAGAAAACAGACGGTGCCGGCCCGGTCGTCGCTGCTCAGGCCGATCTCCCGCAGGGCGGCGCCGGACAGGCGGAGGAATGACCTCTGCTTTAAAAATTCGTCCCGGTCCCGGTAGCTGAACAAACCGGGATAATTCTGCGGCAGTTTCTGCCGCATTTCAGCGCGAATGTCGCTGGCCGGTGTAGTTGCCAGGTACCGGGGCGGCAGGCGATGGCCGCAGCGCAGCCAATCGTAGCGCAGCAACTCCAGCAGCAGTTCCCTGTCGGGCCGCCCGGCCGCCAGTTCGCACAGGATGCGGGTCAGCAGCTCCGGCGTATGGGCCAGTTCGAAGAATCCCTGTTCCTTGGCGGTTGCCAGCAACTCCTGAAAGAAAAGAAAGGGTTCCTCCCGGCGGTTCAGGATATAACGCCATAACGAACGAAAAAAGCGGTTGTTGTAAAAAGCCTCCACGCACTCGCCGAAGGCGTGCAGGTGGCCGATGGTCCGGTGGTCCAGCCAGCGGGTAGCCAGCACCTCGTAGGGCGGCTGTTGACAGTAGATGATCCCGAAGTTCTCCGCCTCGTTTCCGAGCGCCGTTCCCGGCAGGACCTTGAGCTGGCCCATTTGAATATGATGGGGTTCGAGTTCGAAGACCCGGTTGAAGGAACGACGAAAACTCACCACGGTATCACGGGGCAGCCCGAGAATCAGGTCGACATGCAGATGAATGGAGTCGAGGCGCACCAGCCTGCGGATATTGGCCGCTGCCAGCTCCACGTCCATCTTGCGGTTGACCGCGGCCAGCGTCTCCGGGTCGGTGGACTGGATGCCGATTTCAAACTGAAAGAGATCGGGCGGCACGGTTGCCAGGAAAGCGAACATCTCCCCGGTAAACCGGTCCGGCGCTATCTCGAAATGAAACCGGGTGCCGACGGGCCTGGCGGCAAGAAAACGCCAGATGGCCAGGGCTCGATGCGGGTCGTCGTTAAAGGTCCGGTCGACGAACTTGATGAGCACCGGCCGCTGCTCCAGGATCGCCGCCAATTCCTGTTGTACCGTTTCGATTTTCTTGTGAAAAACGCCGTGTTTCACCGAAGAGAGGCAATAGGAGCAGAAAAAGGGGCAGCCCCGGGATGACTCGTAGTAAATCAGGCGATTGGCCAGGGGGCCGGCAAAATCCTGCGGTCGATACGGGGAAAAAAAGGGGCGGCCGGACACGGCCCGGTAGGCCGGGCGCAACCGTCCCTGCTGCAAATCGGTGTAAAAAGAGTCGGCCACGCCCTCGATTTCGCCGTGGATGACGGTACACCGGTCCGTCAGGCCGGCAAGGACCGGGGCCTGGGGGCCGCCCAGGATAATGGGCAGGTCGGGCCGGACCCGGGCCAGGTCGCGGACCAGGCGGGATATGTAGGCGCCGTTCCAGATATACACTGAAAAAAACAAGGCCTCGGCCTCATTGCCGGAGATGCGCAGCAGGGTATCGTAATAGGGATCGTTAATGGTCGGCTGACTCATGTCGACCCGGCAGCCGGGCAGGTGCCGTTCAAGCTCGTTGCGAAGATAAAACAGGGCCAGGCAGGAGTGAGAATAACGACAATTCAGGGTGATGAGATGGTAATGCAACCGTTTTACCTGGGGCGCATGGGTGATTGACTGCCACGTTCAACGGGGCCGGGCCGCCGGAATATAGTTCGGATCATACCGGCTTGGAGCGGTAGCGTAAGCCGTCACCGGCACCCCATCTTCACGCGGTCGCTTCCCGCCCGCATAGAGAGACTATCGGAGTCTCCCTTCGGTCGCTTACCTGCGAACGGCAGCGACTACCTAAATCTGTGGCACCTGTGACCGGTTACCGACCCAAATCCGGGCGCCGATTCTACCAATTAATTTCTGCGCAAGCCCTAAGCGGCCTGGCGGCGGACAGTGACATTTTTCTCCTTAAGCTGCGCCGCTTCAATACTTTCCAGGTATTCGTCAAATCCCATCATCCGGTCGATGACCCCGGCCGGATTAATCTCAACGATCCGGTTCGCCACGGTGGAGACGAATTCGTGATCGTGCGAGGAAAACAGCACCACTTCGGGAAAGGCAATGAGGCCGTTGTTCAGGGCCATGATGGATTCCAGGTCAAGATGGTTGGTGGGCTCGTCGAGGATCAGGGCGTTGGCGCCGGTCAGCATCATCCGGGACAGCATGCAGCGGACCCGCTCGCCGCCGGAGAGGACACTGGTCCTCTTCAGGGCCTCTTCCCCGGAAAAAAGCATCTTGCCGAGAAAGCCCCTGGCGAAACTCTCTCCTTCGGAGGCCGGCGCGAACTGGCGCAGCCACTCGATCAGGTTCAGGTCATTGTTGAAGTAGGAACCGTTCTCCTTCGGAAAATAGGCGGTGCCGATGGTCACGCCCCAGCGGTAGCCGCCGCTGTCCGGCTCCATCTCGCCGGCGAGAATCTGGAAGAGGGTGGTCTTGGCCAGGCTGTCGCTGCCGACAAAGGCGATCTTGTCTCCCTTGTTGACGGTGAGGTCCAGGTCGTTCAGGACCGTAACGCCGTCGATCTTTTTGCATAGCCCCCGGATTTCCAGGATGATATCACCGCACGGCCGCTCGGGCTTGAAAACGATGTACGGGTATTTCCTCGAAGAGACGGGCATGTCCTCGATGGTTAGTTTTTCGAGGAGCTTTTTTCTCGCGGTCGCCTGCTTGGCCTTGGAGGCATTGGAGCTGAAACGCTGAATAAACGCCTTCAGTTCGTCGGCCTTGGCAGAGGTTTTTTTGTTTTCGTTCTGTCTCTGCTTCAGGTGCAGCTGGCTCGCCTGATACCAGAAGTCGTAGTTTCCCACATACACCCGAATCCGCCCGAAGTCGATGTCGGCCACGTGGGTGCAGACCTGGTTGAGGAAGTGACGGTCATGGGAGACGAGGATGACGGTATTTTGGAACCGCCCGAGGAATTCCTCCAGCCAGGTGATGGAGGCCAGGTCCAGGTGGTTCGTCGGTTCGTCCAGCAGGAGGATGTCGGGATTGCCGAAGAGGGCCTGGGCGAGCAGGACCCGCACCTTGTCGCCGCCCTCCAGCTCCTTCATCTTCTTCCGGAGCAGCTCTTCGGCTATGCCGAGACCGTTGAGGAGCGTCGCCGCTTCAGGCTCGGCCTCATAGCCGTTCATCTCGTCGAATTCGGCCTCCAGTTCGCCGCTGCGGATCCCGTCCGCCTCGGAAAAATCGGCCTTGGCATAGAGGGCGTCCCGCTCGGCCATTATCTGCCACAGCCGGTCATGCCCCATGATGACGGTATGCAAGACGGTCTCCTCGTCAAAGGCGAAGTGGTCCTGCCGCAGCACGGCGATACGCTGCCCGGCGCCGACCCCGATATCACCCTTGTCCGGCTCGATCTCGCCGGCGAGGATTTTCAGAAAAGTCGTTTTCCCGGCACCGTTGGCGCCGATAAGCCCGTAGCAGTTGCCTGGGGTGAACTTGATATTGACGTCTTTAAAAATAACCCTCTTGCCATAGGAGAGAGCGACATTCAATACGTTGATCATACGTTGGTTCCTTGTAAAGTAAAGTTGCAGACCGGGTTAGTAGCGGTCTTTCGCCGGGTTCCGAATGGTTCGTGCCCATAGGGAAACGGTTTTTTTTTCAGATTCTCGCCGGCTCTCTTGCCGGGCCGGGCGACATCGAGTCCGGCCCGGCGGGCGCTCACGAAGCGGCCCGGATTACCTTTCTCCGGCGGCCGCCGGCAGCGGAGCGATCGGAGCGATTGGGGCCGGATTTCCAGGCATTCGACCGCCGGCCGGGAAACTCTTTCTTCCGGTTGGCGGCGATTTCGATGCTCACCTTCTTGCCGTTGATCATCAGGTGGCTGAAGGCGTGCAGGACCGTATCGGAGAAACGGCTGTCGGCCTCGATAAAACAAAAATTACGCATCAGCTCAATCTTGCCGATGGCGATGTTGGTATGACGCGAGCCCTGGTTGATGATGCCGATGAGCCGTTCCGGCGCCATGCCGTCATTTTTCCCGACATTGACATGGAAACGGGTAAAGTTGGCGCGGCTCCGGTCAGCCCTGCGTCCGGCATCCCTTTCATTCCTCCGGCCCCGGTCGTTGCCTGTTGCCTGAACGTTCAGGTCCGGGGCGTTGCGGTAATACTCCAGGAGCCGCCCGGATTCCAGGGCGACGAAGCGCCGGATGAGTTCGTCCCGGTCCAGGTCGGCCAGTTTTTCGCGGAGTGCCGGCATCAACGGTTCAATCCGCTCGGTGTCGACCTCCTCTGCCAGCATGGTATTGATCCGTTGCATGATCCGGCTGTTACAGATTTCACTGCCTGACGGAACCTGGCAGCGCCCGAAGCTCTTCTTGAGATTTTTCTCGATGGTCTTGATCCGCCATCCCTCCCGCTGATGAATGATGGAGATCGATATGCCGGTCTTGCCGGCCCTGCCGGTCCGGCCGCTGCGGTGGGTATAGCTGGCGAGATCATCCGGCAGGTTGTAGTTGATGACGTGGCTCAGGTCGTTGACGTCCACGCCCCGGGCGGCCACGTCCGTGGCCACGAGCAGCTGGATATTTTTCCGCCGGAATTTTCCCATGACCGAGTCACGCTGGACCTGCGAAAGGTCTCCGTGCAGCGCCTCTGCCTGGTAACCGTCCCGGCCGAGTTTATCCGCCACCTCCTGCGTTTCCTGCCGGGTGCGGCAGAAAATGATGCCGTAAATTTCGGGCGTAAGATCAACGATCCGTTTCAGGGCCTGAAAACGGTCATGGGCCCGGACCATGTAGTACAGATGGCGAACATTGTCAGCCCCGGAGTTGAGGCGGCCGATGATGATTTCCTGCGGCGCGGTCATGTATTTGTTGGCAATGGACTTCACTTCGCGCGACATGGTCGCGGAAAAGAGCAAGGTGGTTCTCGTGGTCGGAGTCTCGGCCAGGATGGCGCTGATCTCCTTGTGAAAGCCCATGTTGAGCATCTCGTCGGCCTCGTCAAGCACCACGGTGGCGACAGACGAGATATCCGCGGCCCGCCGCCGCATCAGATCGTTCAGACGGCCCGGCGTGGCGACGATAATGTGCACCCCCTGTCGCAGGGCGCTGATCTGCCGGTCAATGCGGGCGCCGCCGTAGACCGCCAGGGTTTTGAGATTGGGGATATGCTTGCCGTAGGCGACGATATCCCCGGCAACCTGGATGCAAAGTTCCCGGGTCGGGCATAACACCAGGGCCAGGGTCTCGCGGCGGCCGGTATCGATTTTCTGGACCAGGGGCACGCCGAAGGCCGCTGTTTTGCCGGTCCCGGTCTGGGCCAGGCTGATCCAGTCGCCCTGTTCCTTGAGCAGCAAGGGGATGACTTTTTCCTGAACCGGGGTCGGGGTTTCAAAACCCAATTCAACAAGACTCTTGACAATTTCCGGATTCACTCCGATTTCTGCAAATGATATCATATTCATGACCTGTAAGAAGAAAAGCCGGCCCGGAGATTTTTCCGGCACCATGGCAGTATGCAACCTGGATCCGTGAGCGTTCGAGAACGGTGCAGATGCAAGGCGGCAACGAGGTTGATTATCCTGGTGTGATATCAACGAGTTGCCAACACAGCAGATGCGCCGTTATCGGGCGCCCCGCAGGGCGGCCTGGTGAAGGCCAGCAAGTGCCTTCTTTCGGCAATAATGCAATAAATTCCGCATATCGCAATATTCCTCAAGCCGTCACGGGTTCAGGTATAAGGGGAATGGGCGCACTTAGGCGCACTATCCTGTTTAAGGAAGGGCAACACTATCCGACGGAATACCGGCGGAATACCAATGGAGGCGGAATACGGTTACCAGACCAGCCGTCGCCCTTTTCCTTCAGGGGATAAGGGCCTTTTTTTACGACCAGGGTGCCGCGTTTCGCTTCTTCTTGTATTTTTTTAAAATTTTAAAAAAATTTTAAAAACAAAAAGCAGGAAGGTGTGCCGGCGTTTCGCTAAGAGGTGCTGAACACGAAATAGGGAAAAAGGTCGGAAAAAGAAGAGGCGCTTTATTTGCAGCGCCTGCTGAAAAATTTCTCTTTATACCATTGTCGCCAAGGATGGGCAACATTTTTTTGCAGCCGTTCAGCAGAAAATTAAAGATACAAGGAGGGTGAGCGGTTTTTAGCCGTTGCGGCCGCCGGCTGTTATCCAGGTGTCACCTTGGCGGCAGCCCTGATCCGGGCGGCAATGGCAAACTCTTCGATCAGGCGGGCGGTGGCGGCGGGCACGAGATGTTCCCATGGTTCGCCGGCCGCGATTTTTCGCCGGATCGTTGTTGAGGACAGCCCCTTGTCCTCCGGCTGCCGCCGCCAGAGGACCTCGGTTTTGAGGCCCATTCCTTGAAACATCTGCAATTTTTTCTCTCCCCAGGCGTCGTAAATGGTCAGAAAAAAGACCGCATCAAGGGGGACGTAATATTTGTAAAGTTCCGGCAAATTGACGGGGAAGGGGACAACGGAGAAACTCTCCGGCCCCAGGCCGTTTTCGGCCAGGGCGGCATTGACCATGCAGTAGCGCTCATAATAGGTCAACGGATTGGCATCCGGGGCGCTCCTGGAGCTGTCCGCCGTATCCTGCCGGGTCAGGACGGGATCGGGATTGGTAATTCCCACCACCAGGTGTTCACATCGGGCCTTGCCGGCCAGGAGGTACTTTATATGGTCGTTGTGGAGGACCTGGAAGCGCCCGTGAATGACACCTTGCTTAAACATTTTCTGCCTCCTGTTCGTTGTCCAGGCGAAAGGGGGAACGACGGCCCGGCCAA
>JAADIK010000067.1 GCA_013151365.1 Deltaproteobacteria bacterium | reverse complement strand
AGCCCATCGTTGCCGATTTCCCAGGCCGTATCACAGTTGCTGCAGGTCAGAACCAGGCAATCTCCCTCGCCGTCCAGATCGCCGCCGCAACGGGGACAGAGGGTGGGCAGAAAGTTGACCTGCCAGCGCGGGTTGAACGGTTTTCCTTGCAGCGGCAGGGAGGCTTCCTGATCCAGCTCGATGAGCCGGGTGTCGCTGACCGCATCAAACAGGCGGTTGTTGTCGCGCCGGAGAGGCAGGTAGATCAAACTCACGGTCTCGCCGATATAGGCCCGGTGAAACATAGTCTGCCCACCGCGGCCGGACCGTTCACCGATTTGGGCGGCTTTTTTGAGAATGACCTTGGTTTCGATGGATAGAGGCAGAAAGCGGCCGCCGGTCTCTATCGTAAGCCGGGCGAGTTTCATGGCCTGGGCCCGAACGGCAAGGGAAGGCGGCAGGGCCGGGAAGACGGAGCCCGTCTGGGTGGTATCGACAACCCGGTATGTCATCCCGGCCCCGGAAACCAGGAAGATATTACCCCTGAAACGAATGTAAGGCGCGTAAAGGAGCCGGTCGCGTTCGGGCGGTTTGACCTTGGCCGGCAGCACGTAACGGAATGCGCCGCTTGTCTGCAGGAAGTTTTTTACTCCGCAATAGGGGCAGGTCAGCAGCCGGTTTGTTTCGGACAGGGTGACAGGCGCACCGCATTGCGGACAGCTTTGCTCGACCCGGATGTCCATTTATCCGAGTTTGCCGCCGCACTGGTTACAAAACGTCGCCCCGGGCAGATTTTCTTCATGACAGTGAGGACAGACGAGGGGTGCCGGCTTTTCACCGGCCGGATGGCCGCAGCGGGGACAGAATTCGGCACCCGGTGTCAGGTTTTTACCGCAGTTGGCGCATTGCCGGATGATGACCTGTTGGTGTCCGCAAAAGGGGCAGAATCGCGCATCAGGGGGAATCGTCTTGCCGCAGTCCGGACAGCGCACATCGGGGGCGGCCGCGCCGACGGCCGATTCGGCGCGGGCCGGCTGCAGGTTGCCGAACATGGCCGGCATCATCATCCCCATGCCGAGTCCGAGCCCGGCCCCGGCCTCACCGCTTGATTCGGCGGCCTTTTCCATGGCCATCGCCGCCTTCATGCGGACAAAATTATCCATGTCTTTGATTACGCTCAGACGGCTGCGATCGTCAATGGCGCCCTGCACCTCGGGCGGCGGGGTAATGGAGGTGATGTAGAGTTCGTCGAGGGCCAGGCCGAAGCGGGCAAAATCATTGCTCAGGCGTTCCTTCAGTCCTGCCGCCAGTTCATCAAACCGGCCCGGCAGGTTGAAAATGGTATCCAGTTTTTCTCCCAGATAATCGTTGAGCCGGGAGATAATGACCCGCCTGAGATATTCATCAACCTGATCGGTGGTATACTTGCCCATGGTGCCGGCCATGGTGTTGATAAAAAGTACCGGCTGCACAATGCGGGCGTTAAAAACGCCGTGGGCCCGGAGACGAATAAGTCCGAGCTCTTCGTCCCGGAAGGCCACCGGATCGCGGGTGCCCCATTTCAGGTTGGTAAAAACCTTGAGATTGACAAAGTACACCTCGGCCCGCAGGGGGCTGGTCATGCCCCAGGGCGTAGCCAGGATTTTAGTCAGAAGCGGAATGTTACCTGTTTTCAGGGTGTGGCGGCCAGGGCCGAAGGGGTCACCGGCCCGGCCTTGGTAAAACAGGATTGCGGCCTGACTTTCACGTACCGTAAGCTGGGCGCCGAACTTGATTTCACCGGAACCATGCCCGGGAATGCGGTGGAGCATTTCCTGCCCGGTTTCGTCAAACCATTCAATAACTTCAAGAAAGATAACGTTGTCAACACCCATGATTTCTCCTCGGCAGCGGGGAACGGTTGTCAGGCAAAAGAGACCGCGCAAAAAAATAACCGCACATTTTTGCGCGGTCCCAAAGTATATATAAGACAAGTAACTTGTCTGGGACAAGCGAAAAACCGCCATAACCTCGGTCAACTGCTGAATATTTACATAAATTATAGTATAGAAAAAGTAAAATCTCCAAACATAAAATTGTTTCCGGAATGACATCATGACAGAATTCAAGGAAGACTGGACGATTCAGAGCGCCATGGAAATCCTGCGGCACCAAACCGTGGACAGCAAAATATGGACAGAAGCCGTAGAGTGGCTGCTCTTATACGGACCGCCTGAAATCAAGAGTTTGCTGCAACAGGCGGCCGGGATTGCCACCAGTGAAGAGTTCCCGGAGCTGCAGGCCAAAGCCTTTACCGGAGACGGCGAACCGTGCTACAATATTGCCGATATTGCCAAGGCGCTTGGCATTCCGGAAGAAGAGGCGGTGGAGATACTTGCGGAAAAGGAACAGAAGCACGGAATCCGGTGCCGGGTTGACGAACAGGAGACCAAAAAGCTGCAGTGACGCAGCATTTTTTACTTTTTTTTCTTGCCTAGGTTACCGGCACCACGCAGGGCGGCGCGGTGAAGACCGGAGGATGTGTTTATCCGGCAGTAATGCAATATAGCAGCAAGATGCCCCCCGGCCGGAGTAAGATGATCCTAGAGTTCGTAGAGTTTGTCGTCCCTGGTTGGCGGTTTGGGGCCGGAGCGGACTTTTTTCTTCATGGCCGCGAAGGAAAGCGCGTCGTCGGCGTCCAGGAGGTCGCCCATTTCCTGTTCGATCCGGTCCGGGTCTTCTCCCGCCTCCATCCGTGACAGGGCCTCCTCCATCTGATCGCCTAGGGAGATACCGGTCCGGTCGGAGAATTTGCGCATCAGACCAGCCATCTGCCGGGGATCGTCCTCGTTGATGTGTTCCGCCTCCCGCATCAGGCCTGCAAATGCCTCTTCCATCTTCGATTCATCCATGCCGGCAAGGGGATCATCGCCGTCATTCTCGGCGGCCTTGCCGATGGTGGCAAAGGTGGACATGACTTTTTGCAGCTCCTTCTTTCCGCATTTCGGGCAGTCAGGCAGCTTGTCCGTATTGACCCGTCGGGAAAAGAAGTTGAAGATCGTGTTGCAGTCCAGGCAGAAAAATTCGTAGATTGGCATGGCAAAGATGAACTGTTTTAGGTAATAAGACGTTGAAAAAATGGAAGAACACTCTTTTGCAAGTAATATTAACCACTGGTTAAAACAGCGTCAATATCCTTTTCATCGACCTCATCGGTAATTATGACCTTGCCGATTTCCGTCGGCAGGACAAAAAAGATCCGGCCGTCGACGGTTTTCTTGTCTGTCTGCATGTAACCCTTGATCCGCAGGCGATCAAGTTCCGCCGGGATGGTGACCGGCAGGCGGCAGGCGGACAGCAGGGTCCGTAAACGATCAGCCTGGCCGCGGTCCAGGCGGCCGGTGCGTACGGCAAGATCGGCGGCGGCCTGCATGCCGATGGCGATGGCCAGGCCGTGGATCAAGCGGAAATCTGAGGCCGCTTCGACTGCGTGGCCGATGGTATGGCCGAAGTTCAGAATTCGTCGGAGTCCCCCCTCACGTTCATCCTGCTCAACCACCCGGGCCTTGATTTCACAGCAGCGGGCGATCATCGGGATAATCACCTCCGGCCGCAGCTGGAGAATTTCCTTTTGCTGTGATTCGAGAAAATGAAAAAAATCCTGGTCGATAATGACCCCGTATTTGATTACCTCGGCCAGGCCGCCCAGCAGCTCGGATTCGGGCAGACTCTGCAGAACAGCGGTGTCGATGTACACCGCTTCGGGCTGGTAAAAGGTGCCTACCAGGTTTTTCCCTTCCGGGATATCGACCCCGGTCTTGCCGCCCACCGAACTGTCCACCTGGGCCAGCAGGGTCGTCGGGACCTGGACGAAGGGAATGCCCCGCATATAGACCGAGGCAAGGAAACCGGTGATATCGCCGGTTACTCCGCCACCCAGGGCGATCAGGGCGTCCCGGCGATCAAAACCAAGCGTTGCGAGGCGGCTGGACAGCATGGCGATGGTCTGCAGGTTCTTGTTCGTCTCGCCCCGGGGAAAGGTGATCAGCTCGGCGTCCAGCCCGGCATCGGCCAGCGACCCCATGAGGATATCGCCGTACAGGCCGGCAACGTGTTCATCACTGATGACACCGTAGCGCTTGGCGATTTGCCGGTCCTTGAGGGCCGGACCGATGCCGGCCAACAGGCCGGTACGGATGACAATGGGATAACTTCGCTTCCCCAGGCCGACGATTATTTTTTTTTCAGCCATTGTTGTGGTCCTGATTCAATGTGGGACAGGTATTTTTTTTTGGATACCGCTACAGCCGGTGAAGGTATTGGTAGAATTTTGCAACTATTCAGATTCAAACCGAGATTGTAGCAGTTTTTTGCTTGTACCTGAATAGTTATAAAATTTCAATCTGTCGCCAATTTTTTCACTCAAGCCTGAAAAAATAAAAAAAGGAGGCACCGAAGTACCTCCTTTGAGAACATTTTCAGATTGTTCTGAAAATTATTTCATATCAGCCCCGGATGCCGCCTTCTGCATCTTGACTTCAACCTTCTCGGTCAGGCCGGCATAGTACTCTTTCAAGAGATCCAGAACTTCGTCGCGACCGAAATGGTCTACGATTTCAGCGCCTTCGGACAGAGCCTTCCGCAACTTGGTGCCGGAGAGGATAACCCGGTCTTCCTTGCCATGCGGGCAGGTACGCATGGAAGCCATACCGTCGCACTTGTGGCAGTAGAAGGTCCAGTCGATCTTCATGGGCTTGCACTGCAGGTCTTTGCCGCTGTCGCCGGTTTTCGGGATGCGGTCAAAAATTTCCTGAGCCTCGAACAGGCCGTAGAAGTCGCCGACGCCGGCATGATCACGACCGATCAGCATGTTGTTCACGCCGTAGTTCTGGCGGAAGGTTGCATGCAGCAGACCTTCACGGGGACCGGCATAACGCATATCCAGCGGATAGCCGGCATTGATGATATTATCTTCGACAAAGTAGTTGTCGATCAGAATCTGGATGGCCTTGATCCGGACGTTGGCCGGGATATCACCAGGCTTCAGGTTGCCGATCAGAGAGTGGATCAGGACACCGTCACAGACTTCGACGGCGATCTTGGCCAGGTATTCATGGGAGCGGTGCATGGGGTTACGCAGCTGCAGGGCGGCAACGTTGGCCCAGCCGCGATCGTCAAACATGCGGCGGGTCTGAGCCGGGGTCAGGTAGACGCCGGGATACTCTTTCGTATACTCTCCTTCGGACAGGACTTTGACCCGGCCGGCGAGGTTAACATCTTTCTGGGCCATGACCATTATAACGCCTGGATGATCTTCCATGGCGACTTCCCAGAATTTGTCATCGGCGGAATCTTCACCGTTTCCCTTGAAAACCTTTTCGCATTCCCATTTTTTGTCCGCCTCGCTCATCTCATACTTTTCGGCGACTTTCATGGTGGCGTAGATTTCACCCTTGTTGACCAGGGCGATTTCGTCACCCTCGCTGATGCCGGCCGCATCGGCCGCAGAAACATCCAGAGTGATCGGTACCGGCCAGAAGGTGCCGTCGGCCATCTGGAGATTTTCGCAGACGCCCTTCCAGTCAGCCCGGGTCATGAAACCATCCAGCGGAGAAAAACCGCCGATCCCCATCATGATCAAGTCACCCTTGGCACGATCGGAAACCTCGATCTGCTTTAATCCTTTTGCCTTCTCCTTTTCTGCGGAAAGCTCTTCACCACTGAGCAGGGCACATACAAGACCTCTTCCGCCATGGGGTGCTACCAGTTTTGAAAACATACCATTTCCTCTCTTGGTTAAATTATCGTTGACAGGTTTAATCCGACATTTTCATTAGACCGATAGATATTTCCCGCATTTTGATAAAAAAAGCGAGAATAACTGAACCGGCATTCAGCAAAAATCATAAATATATATAGACCCGAACCGGGAGATGTCAAGGAAAAAAATTATATGCGGGGAGGAGTAAAAAACGTAGAGGCAGGGCATTGAAGACGACGGATACCGGGGAGAGGACCATCGCCGGGCTGACGTTACCGGACACCTGGGGGCCCTTTCGGCAGCAGGATGCCGAAAGGGCACTTTCTATCACCCAAAAACAAAAAATCAGTTTTTCCAGACGCCTCCCTCTTTGATCAAATGCGAAGGACGGCCTTGTCTCTTAGGCCTTACCGGAGTTGCCGCCTCCGGAAGCTGATCGTCAATTCCAGGTTTCATGAGGTATAATTGCGTTATCAGGCCGTTCTTTTGCAAAAAACCGACGAACTGACCCGGATGAACACTACCTTTGTTAATGTATTTCTTATTCAAATCGAAATATCTGGTTGCCGGCGAAAGCCGTAATTTCATGTCATCGATGATGATAGTGCTGGTATCAACCCGATTTACCCAGCCATTTCGGATTTCGGAGTTTTTTATGTATTGCTGCGCTGCAGCCAGGTTGTCCTCTTTTTCGCCGGCCCGGACCGTTACGGAGACGGCGGATACGCTCAGGAATAGAGCCAGGGCCATGCTCACCGTTATTTTTACCAACCATTTTTTTTTCTTCATATACAACCTCACCAAGGTTTTTCCCGGCCGGTCATTGCGTGTACTGCGGGACCGGCCGGAAGAGCAAGTTACGGGTTGACGCCAAGGCCGCCGTCAAGGACCGGCCTATTCAATTTGCTGCCAGAAATAAACGCCCCGGTTCTCCGCAGGCTCCTGTACCGTCTGGATGCTTCCCTGTGAAGAGCTGAAGTATTTCGTTTCTTCGGGATTGTCATCATTGGTGTTCGTCGTATCTTCCCGCAGAATCGCCGGGTTAAAGAGTCTCCCTTCAAACGCCTTGCTGCTCGGGTTGCCCTGAATCGTCTCGCCGGCTTCTATGGTTCCGTCACCATTGACATCATAGGGAATATTGACAAAATCACTAGAGGTAACTTCACTGTCACCATTCAGGTCGAACACCGGCATGCCAAGCATGCCGCCGGTATTCGGATTCAGCTCGTTGAGAAAAGAGTAGGCACCGGCGTTACAACGGGTC
>JAADIK010000098.1 GCA_013151365.1 Deltaproteobacteria bacterium | reverse complement strand
CGCTCATGACCCTGCATGCCTCCAAGGGACTCGAGTTCCCGGTTGTCTTCCTGGCCGGCCTGGAAGAGGGCCTGCTGCCGTTTGCCCCGCGGCAGTCCCTGACGGCGGCCGAGGAGCAGCACCACCTTGAAGAGGAACGGCGGCTTTTCTATGTCGGCCTGACCAGGGCGGAACGAACGGTTTTCCTGAGCCATGCGGCCAGCCGGAGAATAAACGGCAAAACCTGCAGCCGCCGGCCCTCGCGGTTTCTGCAGGAGATTCCCGCCGCCCTGCTCAGCCGCCCCGAAACCGGGCAGGCGAACAAAAGGCAGGCGAGGACCAAAATCCAACAGCTCTCTCTTTTTTAGGACATCATGACCTCTCGTGAAAAAGAAATGCAACCGCAGATAGAGGAGTTGCAGAAAACGATCGACAAGCTGCAGCTCCTGAACCAGGGCCTGCAACAGCAGGCAACCCAGTCGGACGCCGCCAACAAGGCCAAGAGCGATTTTCTGGCCATGATCAGCCATGAGATCCGGACGCCGCTGAACGGGGTCATCGGCCTGACCGAGATCCTTCTTGACACCAGGCTTGACAGCAAGCAGAGACATTATTCCAACCTGGTCCTGACCTCGGCCCGCAATCTCCTGACGCTGATCAACAGTCTCCTTGATTTCAGCAAGATCGAGGCCGACAAAATGGAACTTGATATCGGCGAGTTCGACCTGAAAAAACTCGTCGACGAGCTGATCAAGTTGTACAGCCTCACCGGCCAGGGCAAAAATCTCCGGGTGTACGCGGAAATCGATCCCCGGTTGTCGGGATGCTATCTTGGCGACAGCTACCGTATCCGCCAGATCCTGGTCAATCTTCTCGGCAACGCAATCAAGTTTACCGACAGCGGCTCCGTGGTCTTGCGGGTCACCGGCTCGAAGACCGATGCCGGGCGGGAGTCAGTGCGCTTCGAGGTCGAGGATAGCGGCCCCGGGATTCCCGCCCACAAGACGGATCAGCTTTTTATTCCTTTTTCGCAGATCGACAATTCGACAACCCGCCGGCACGGCGGTACCGGCCTCGGCCTTGCCATCTGCCAAAAACTGGTGAACCTGATGGACGGCGAGATCGGCTTTGAATCAACGGCAGGGCAGGGCAGCCGCTTCTGGTTCACCCTGCCCCTGCGGCTTGCAGGAAAGGAGCCGGCCAAAAAAGCGCGGCCCCGGCCCGAGCCGCCGCAATATGATTGCCGCCATGAAAGCGAGCGGCGCGGCCCCGAGCGTTCACCGGCTTTAACTGCCATCCTGATCGTGGATGACGATGAAACCAATCGCTTTGTCCTGGAGACTATTCTGCAAAACACCAGCACCCATATCATCACGGTTGAAAACGGCCGGGAGGCTGTTCGTCTCTGCAAAAGCAGGGACTTTGACCTGATTTTCATGGATTGCCGGATGCCGGTCATGGACGGCTTCGAAGCAACTGCCGCCATCCGCTCCCTGACGGCGGGCAAGTCCAGGAAACATCCGGTGATCATCGCCCTGACGGCGGATGCGACCCAGGCCACCAGGCAGCACTGTTCGGCGGTCGGCATGGATGATTGCCTCATCAAGCCCCTGAACTTTGACAGGTTGCAAGATGTTTTTGACAACTGGCTGCCGGATGCGGGAATCCGGATTCATACCAGGCCGCATACTCTTCCCCTGCCCGCGACGGCGGAGAAAAGTGAACCCAAAACCAAGCCGGCCGGCACCTCGCCCATTGACGATAAGGTCCTGGCGGAGCTGCAGGAAAATATCGGTGATGTTCGACCGGTTATCAGGGTTTTTCTCAATTCACTGCAAGGCCGGCTGGAGCAGTTGCGGGAGGCTATTGCCAAAGGAGACAGCGCCGTTGTCAGCCGGGTTGCGCATACCATAAAAGGGAGTTGCAGCCAGTTCGGCGCAACTCATCTGGCCGAACTCTGCCGGCTGGCGGAGACTATGGGTAACAACAAAAATATGGCCAACCTGGAAATTCTTTTTAAGAAAATAAAGCAGGCCGCGGAGCAGGTTGCGTCTTTTTTAAGGGAAAAGCTTGATGAAAGATAAGAATTATTACACACTATAACATCGGCAAGGTGATGTTTTACCCGGTTCAATTTTAACAACAGCAGACTCATGACTTCACTCTTTTCCAACCCGCCCCCATCCGTTCTCATTGTTGATGATGACGAGGTCCTCCGTCTGCTTCTCCGGCAGTTTTTAGAAGGTGAACAGTATCGGGTCACCGAAGCGCAGAATGGGAACCAGGCCTTGCAGCTCTTGACCAAGGACGTCTTCGATCTGATTATCATGGACATTGCAATGCCCGGGATTGACGGCCCCGCAGTCTGCGAGCATATCAGGTCGCTGTTGCCGGACCCGCCTCCCGTGCTGATGATTACGGCCCTGGACGATGAAGAGTCGGTTGATCAGTCTTTTCGCGCCGGTGCCGTTGATTGTGTCCGCAAGCCCATTCACTGGCCGGTTTTGAGAAACCGGATCAAGTACATCCTGGCCGCGCATCGTGCCCGGCTGGAACTCGAGCGGATGTCACGCAATTACGAGATGATCCTGGAGGCCGCCGCCAACGGCATCTGCGGTGTTGATAAGGATATGCGCATAAGTTTTATCAACCCCGCCGCCCTGAAAATGCTCGGCTTTACCCAGGAGGAGGTTATCGGCAAGAAATTTCATGAAGTTTTTAAGGTTTCCCTGGCCGGTACCGATGATTTTACTCTCGATTGCTGTCCTTTTTTAAAAAACTCCACCCAGACGTCTTCATTCCATTATGACGAACTGCGGCTGCTGCGGAAAGATGGAACCAGCTTTCCCGTCGATTGTCGCGCAACCCCCATTTTCGAAGGCAGCAAGGTTACCGGCGGTGTTCTCGTTTTTCAGGACGTAACCGAACGTCAACAGGCCGCCGAGCTTATTCGCTACATGGCCGATCATGATTCCCTGACCGACCTGCCGAATCGCAATTATTTTAATGATCGACTCCCGCAGGCCATATCCCTGGCCAAGCGTCAGGGAAGGATGATCTGTCTGCTCTTTATCGATCTTGACCGTTTTAAGCCGATCAATGACAAGTATGGCCATTCCGTCGGTGATTTGGTGTTGCTGCAGGTTGCCGAGCGGCTTAAAAAAACGTTGCGGGTCTCGGACAGCGTTTGCCGCCTGGGCGGCGATGAGTTCGTCATTCTGCTGGAAAGCACGAAATCCGTAGAAGGCGCCAAGAATGTAGCGCAAAAGACAATTGAACTGCTCAATGAGCCCATTGAGGTCGAAGGACACAAGTGTTCCATCGGCGCAAGCATTGGCATCAGTATCTATCCGCAGGATTGTGACGATGCGAAAACCATGCTGCGGAATGCGGATATTGCCATGTACGAAGCCAAGAAAAAAGGAAGAAACCGTTTTGAACTGTATTCGTCCGTTATTGAACAACAGGCCGGGGAGGAGGAGAAACATAATGATGAGCAGGACGCCTGAATCCGCGGTGGTTTGAGGTCCTGCCCGATAACGGCGTATCTGCTGCGTTGTCTTTTTCTCAACCCCCTCCCGTTGTCCCGGCTGTTTTAAAAATCGTAACTGTCCAGTAGTATTTCCCTGCCGAAGTCTCACCAACTCGTTTACCTCGTTATTCTCACAAAAATAATCCGCGTAATTGTCTCTCATCGAGAGATTTTTTTTGTCTCGTCTTTATTGTTGTCCCTCAGCGTGGTGCCGCCGGCTCAGAGAGGGCGGCCTCTTTTTTCCTTACCTGATGCAGCAGTTTAGACTGTATAATTATGCATGACGGTCTGTCTAAACTGTAGGGACGGCCATTATGATTCTATTTAATTTGGAGCTGTTAAGATGTACAAGGTGTATAAGCACGGTAAGACGAAAAAAAGGTTTAGACTGTATAATTTTACTTGACATCCCCTGGGAAATGCTGTTTCCTGGAAACAAGGTCGGAGGGAAAGAGGCCCGGCGGCAAAGGTCCTGGTTATCTCTTTCAAACTGTTTAAATGAAGGCTCCGGTTTCGGGCACCGCTTTTTTTGGAAGGGTGGGAACGCCTGGCTAAGCCAGGTCGGCGATCTGTACATGGCCATGATTGAGGCATGCCGAGCGCCCGAAGATGGAGTGCAACTGAATAGTTACCGTTTTCTCGCCATTATTGAGAGGAAGAAAGAAAGTTATGAGCGACCTGATAACGAGCAAGGAAATTATTGAGAAGACAGGCATTTCCAGGGCAACTCTCAATAATTACATTAAGCTTGGTATTCTCCCTAAACCCATTGTCGGCCGTCCTCGCTCCGGCCAGCAGGGTGTCAAGCAAATCGGCTATTTCCCTCCTGAAAGTCTGGAATACATCTTCAAGGTCAAGTTATTAAAAAATCAAGGCCACTCGATTGCCGATATTGCCGCCATTTTCCGAAAGGATGAAGAGGGAAGCGCTCCGGCCGGCTCTCAGGCGTCGCCGCAGGACGAGAGAGGGGGGCAAGACGGCCGTCAATCCCGGGTCAAGGTGTCCAGGGCCTGTTCCACCGGCAACCTGAGCGTGACTATTTGTGATATCGATTCACCGGCTTACCTGGTCAATCATAATTTCGAGATCGAGTGGATCAATAAGCCGGCCGAGGATCTGATATTCAAGCAAAGGGTCCGCTCTCTTGTTGATATCGAATCCCGGAATGTTTTTCGCCTGCTGCTGAACCAGGGGCTGGGCTCAACTGGGAAAAACTGGCAGGAGATCATTACCCTGAATTTTACGATTCTCCAGAAGGCCATTGATAAAGACCGGCTGAGCAACCTTTTCAAGGGCATGACCCGGAGCGAGTCGGAGCTGATGCAGGGACTTTTCGAGAGCAGAAAACCGGCGGGCCGGGACGCTTTCTATCACCTGCCGGTCTCCGTTGTTGCCGATGACCATTCCCGGAAGACGTATTGGGTCCATACCATGACCTTCAGGGAGGGTGTTTTTTTTGTCTTTCTGCCCGACGATGGCATTAACAGTGAATTCCTCGACATGCTTACTCACCGGGAAAAGGTGATCAACGCCCTGCTCAGAAACAGGATGCCTTCCCTTGTTTCACTGGGCGTGCTGGTTGCCGACCTCCAGGATTCGGTCAAGATCAGTGCCGAGTTGCTGCCCGGACAGTATTTCGAATTAATCAACGGTCTCTGGGAGGTCGTCGGCCCGACCTTTGAGCGCTATGGCGGCATTTACGGCAAGCACGCCGGTGACGGCATGCTCTATTACTTCATCCATAAGAACGACGGCAATTATCTTATGAACGCTCTTGACTGCGCCCTGGAGATCCGGGAGGTGGTGAGTGAGTTCAGCAGCAAGTGGAGAGCCAAAAAGAGTTGGAACAATGAACTCTTTCTCAATACCGGCATTAACGAGGGCCAGGAATTTTTCGGCACCATCCATTCGGCGAGAAATGTTGAATTCACCGCCCTCGGCGATACCATCAATATTGCCGGCCGGCTTTCCGAATTCGCGAGAAACGGTGAAATATGGACCACGAAGAACCTGATCAGTAAATTATCGCAGGAAGAACGAGAAACGATTTGTTTCGGTATTTACCAGAAAAATCGAAGCGGCCGAATGTTTATCCGGGATTCCTTTTCCCGGATAAGCGACCTCGTTGCCGAGGACCCGCAGCATTACCGTCATTTCGAGTCATTTCCCGGATTGCCCATAACGTTAATTGAAAAAAAGGTGAATCATCTGACCGACCATCAGGAACCGGTTTCAATCTTATCGGCTTAAAGAAAAGTGCAGACAGATCACGTAGACAGACCACGCAGACAGTTGAAATAATCGGGAGACGTTCAGTGAGAAAGCCATCTTACGAAGAGTTGTGCCGCCAGGTAAAGGAGCTTGAGAACGAGAGGGAACGCCTCAAGCTCAAATCCGCAGCAAGACTTCGAAAATGTAGAGCCAAATATGACGCCATGCTTGATACGGTGGACGCTTATATGTGTCTGGTGGACAGGAATCTGAGAATTATCTGGGCCAACGACAAGGCCAAGAAAATATTCGGTGGCGATCTTGTGAACCGGCACTGCTGCGTAACCTGTCACGGCCGTAAAAAACCCTGCCTGGAATCGTCATACTGTATCGTGCGCCAATCCTTTCGGGGAGAGACCGTCAGGCATCCCGGCACCATAGCCGTCAGAAAGGACGGCAGGAAAATCTATTTCAACGTTATGGCCAAGGTCGTTTCAAGGGACGCGGACGGCAAGCCTTGCAACGTGGTCAAGGTCTACAACGATATTACCCAGTACAAGCAGGTTGAAGAGGAGTTGAAGGCAAGCATGCTGCTGTTGCGTGATAACCTGTCAGGCACCATCAAGGCCATGGCCATGACCGTCGAGACCCGGGATCCCTACACGGCTGGGCATCAGCGGCGTACTGCCGATATCGCCAGAGGGATCGCCCAGGAGATGGGGCTGCCCAGGGAACAGGTGGACGGCATCCGCATGGCCGGGGTCATTCACGATCTCGGCAAGATATCGGTGCCGGCGGAAATTCTGAGCAAGCCGGGCCGGATCGGCGCCATGGAATTCTCGCTGATTCAACAGCATCCCAATACCGGTTACGATATTTTAAAGGGGATTGATTTCAAGTGGCCGGTGGCCGAAATAGTCCGCCAGCACCATGAGCGCATGGACGGGTCCGGTTATCCGTTCGGATATTCCGGGAATCAGATCCTCCTGGAGGCCAGGGTCATCGCCGTGGCCGACGTCATTGAAGCCATGTCTTCTCATCGGCCATACCGGCCGGCCCTGGGGCTTGACAAGGCCTTTGCCGAAATCAAACAGCACCGCGGCACGCTCTATGATGAGGATGTGGTGGACGCCGTCGTCGATCTGTTTGATAAAAAGGAGTATATTTTTCACTGACACCTGAATCCGTGAGCGTTCGAGAACGGTGCAGATGCAAGGCGGCAACGAGGTTGATTATCCTGGTGTGATATCAACGAGTTGTCAACGCA
>JAADIK010000013.1:6095-13139 GCA_013151365.1 Deltaproteobacteria bacterium | reverse complement strand
AAAAGACATGGAAGGGAAATAATATTCTCAGGCGTTGGAACCGGTCCCGGACTCAGGCCGCCTGATACATTCGGGAAATATCCCCCACCTTGAGCACCAGGTCGCCGAAGGCGGTCAACAGGTTGAGCCGGTTCTGACGCACGGCCGGATCATCGGCCATGACCATGACATCGTCGAAAAAACAATCCACCGGCTCCTTCATCTGCAGCATGACTTCAAGGGCCCGGTCATATTTCCTGTTCCGCAACAGCGGCCCGGCCTGGTCTTCCACCGCCTTCAAGGTTGCGTACAGCTTCTTTTCCGCGCCCTCGCTCAGCAGGGTCTCGTCAACCGCGGTCTGCCGGTTATCCTTGATGATATTCCTGATGCGCTTGAAGGAACCGGCCAGGACCGGGAATTGCTCCCGGCCGCGAATATTATCCAGGGCCCGGATGCGGGCCTGACACTCAACAACGTCATCAAAGGCGACCGCGGTCGCCGCCATGATGACCTCGGGCCTGGTGCCGGCGGCGATGAGATCATTTTCAAAACGAAGACGAATAAAATCAAGCACCTGGTCAACAGTGTCCCCGGCCAGAACCACGGCCTCGCCATATCCGGCCAGGGCCTTGCCGGCAAGAGCGCGCAGGGACAGGGAAAGATTCCGGCCCTGGATAATATGCAGCAGCCCCAGGGCCTGGCGCCGGAGGCCGAAGGGATCGGTGGTGCCGGTCGGTCTTTCGCCGATACCGAAACAGCCGACCAGGGTATCGATCCGGTCGGCAATCCCGACAATGGCGCCGACCATAGTTGCCGGCAGGTCGCCGTCGGCCCGGACCGGCAGGTAATGCTCGTGAATGGCCAGGGCCACCGCCTCGTTCTCCCCGTCAATCAGGGCATATTCCCGGCCCATGACCCCCTGGAGCGAGGGGAATTCGCCCACCATCTCCGTCAGCAGGTCACACTTGGCAAGAGCGGCCGCCCGCACGGCATCCGCTTCGCTTTGCGGCTCCAGCTGCCGGGCCAGTTCCGCGGCCAGGGCGGCGATCCGCCCGGACTTGTCCAGCACGGTCCCGAGCTTATTTTGAAAAATAATCCCGGCCAGATCGGCCCGCCGGTCGGCAAGTGTCTTTTTCCGGTCCTGGTGAAAGAAAAAGAGGCCGTCCTCGAGCCTGGCCCGCAGAACACGCTGGTGGCCGTTTGCCGCCAGTTCCCGGTCGGCGATCCGGGTATTGTTGACCGCGACAAACAGGGGCAGCAGCCTGCCGTCACTGCCGGTTACCGGAAAATACTTCTGATGTTCCCGCATGGAGGTAATCAGGACCTCTTCGGGCAGCTCCAGGAACTTTTCGTCAAAACTGCCGCAGATCCCCCAGGGAATCTCCACCAGGAAGGTCACCAAGTCAACAAGCTTTTCGTCAAGGACCGGCTCCGCCCCCTCATTGCCGGCCCGTTCAGCGACAACCCGGCTCACCTCGGCGATGACTGCGGCGCGGCGTTCAACCGGATCGGCCAGCACCGAATGTTGCCGCAGCCGCTCCAGGTAATCTTCGAACCCGGTAACCGTAATCTCCGCCGGGGCCATGAAGCGATGACCGCGGGTCACTGCGCCGCTTTTCGTCTCTTCGATGGAAAAATCCACGACCTCGCCGCCGTAAAGGGCCAGCAGCCACAGGATCGGCCGGGCAAAGGTGATTTGCCCCCGCCCCCAGCGCATGGACTTTGGAAAAGGCAGGTCGCGGATCAGGCCGGCCAGGATTTCCGGCAGCAGGGCCTTGGTCTCAAGCCCCTTGATGTCCTCGACCGCCACCAGGTACTCACCTTTGGGCGTGACCGTAACCTGCAACTCCTCGACCGCCACTCCGCGAGACCGGGCAAATCCCAGGGCCGCCCGGGAAGGATTGCCGTCGGCGTCAAAACCCGCTTTTTTTGCCGGGCCGGTATGCTCCACCCTGCGGTCGGGCTGCCGCGTCTGCAGGTCAGCTACCGCCAGGGTCAGGCGACGGGGGGTCCCTACCGTCCGGACCTGCCCGCACCGCAACCCCAGGGCTTCAAACTGCTTGCAGACAGCCTGTTCCAGAAACTGCAGGGCCGGTTGAATATAGCCCGCCGGAATCTCCTCGGTTCCGATTTCGAAAAGTAACTCGCTCATTGTCTTCAGTTCCGCGATCTTTGAAAATCTTTAAAATTAAACCAAAAAACCGGTTGGCCAATCATGGCCGTCAGGAATCGGAGCGCCCTTCAAGGGAGGCGAAGGTGGCATAGCCGCCGGCCAGGTTCTCGACCACAACGCTGAACCATTGGATCGCCGGATGAGCGGCCAAGACCCCGCCCAGGTTCAGGGTTACCGATTCAACCGAATCCGGGGTGTCCGGGTCAAGTCCAAGGCCCTGTTCCACCAGGCTGATCAGGTCCTCGATCCAGATAAAATGCTTAAACCTGACCGCCACCCTTGCCGTCCCCCAGCGGCCCATGGAGCGCGGCAGGCCGCCGGTGGTGCGGCGACGATGCGGCAGGGTGATGGGCACCTCAATCTCCAGCACCAGGTCATCACGCTCCTGCAGGGAGCCGTGCATCCGGCACTCGATGCGCTCCATGCCGACCGAGCCGGGCGGGACCTCACGCTGCAGGAAATAGGGAAAATCAATCTCCATGTGCGCCGCTTCGGCATCGAGGCGTTCTTTCATCTCCTTAAGGATCAGATGAAAGCTCCGCAGATTGATCTCTCCGTGAAACCGGTTGAGAATCTCGACAAACCGGCTCATGTGGGTCCCCTTGAACCGGTGCGGCAGGTTGACGTACATGTTCACGGTGGCCACGGTCTTCTGCAGCTTTCGCGCCTTGTCCAGTACGGTTACGGGATAGGAAATCGTCTTGACGCCGACCTTCCTGATATTGATACGCCGGTCATCGCGCAGGTTTTGAATATCTTTCATGGATTGGGATCAGGCGGGGCAAGGGATGACGCTCAAACCCGGAAGGTTCCTGATCAACCTAGATGTTTTTTGACCGCTTGTTTCAACTCACTCATATCAGCGGATTTGACGATATAGTCTTCAGATGCCCAGGTGCCGAAGTCCTGTTTAAATTCCTGGTAAGCCGAATTGAGAATGACCGGCAGGTCGGGGTTGATTTCCTTCATCTGCCGCAGCACCTCGATGCCGTTCATTCCCGGCATGTTGATATCAAGAATAACCAGGTCCGGCGCTTCCCGCTTGAATTTTTCCAGGGCCTCTTCGCCATTGTAAGCGGAAATAACGGCAAAACCCTCTTCTTTCAGCTCTTCGCGGTAAAGAAGTTGAATACCCTCCTCGTCATCAACCAGAAGTATGCGCTTTTTTTCCACAGGGAACCTCCTATAGGGCTTCCCGCAGATACCGACAGGTATCCTCCGGGGGCATGGGATTGATATAAAAGCCGGTTCCCCATTCGAAGCCGGCAATGCTGGTCAGTTTCGGCACGATCTCAAAATGCCAGTGATAATGCTCAAGCGGCTGGGAACCTAACGGTTGGGTATGCAGAACAAAATTATAGGGTACGTTGGCAATGCAGGCGTCAAGACGGCGCATGGTCTCGGAAAAGATATCGGCCAGGGCGGACAGGGACTGATCGTCCTGGTCGGCGTACGACGAGCTGTGGTGTTTAGGCAGGATCCACATCTCAAAAGGACTGCGCGGCGCGAATGGCGTCAGGGTGACAAAATAATCGTTCTGACAGACGACCCTGGTGTCCTGCTGCGCCTCCTGGCGGATAATATCGCAAAAAACGCAGCGATCCTTGTACTTGAAATAGGAAAGACTGCCGTCAAGCTCCGAGATGACCATCCGCGGCAGAATAGGCAGGGCCACGAGCTGCGAGTGGGAGTGTTCCAGCGACGCCCCGGCGGCCCGGCCATAGTTCTTGAAAACCATGACATAGCGGAAACGATGGTCCCGGCCGAGATCATGGATACGGTTGCGGAAGGCCCTGAAAACCAGAACCATCTGGTCGTGGGGCAGGAAGGTGAAACGGTCTTCATGCCTGGGGCTTTCGATCACCACCTCATGAGCACCAATGCCGTTCATCCGGTCATAGAGCCCTTCTCCATGCTTTTCCAGGTCTCCCTCGATCACCAGCGCCGGATACTTGTTCGGCACCACCCGCAACTGCCAGCCGGCGGAATTGGCAGGCATGTTCGGGTCCCGGCCATAAGCCAGGACTTCTCTGGGAGTCGTTTTTTCATTGCCGGGACAGAGCGGACAGAAGCCGCCCGTGGTTTTGAACTCCTCGACAACGAAATCGGTTGGCCGCTTGCTCCGTTCCGTGGCAATGATAATCCAGCGGCCGAGAACCGGATCTTTGCGTAACTCGGGCATGGTGTCCTACCGCCCTTGCGCCTTCTCGCGCTGTTCCTGCTTGGTCTTGCATTCGATGCAATAGGTGGCGACCGGCCGGGCTTCAAGCCGTTTCAGGCCGATTTCCCCGCCGCAGCTGTCACAGATACCGTAACTACCGTCTTCGATCCGCTCAATGGCCTCGTCAATTTTGTCCAGCAGCTTACGTTCCCGGCCACGAATACGCAGCTCGAAATTGCGATCGGACTCAACTGTAGCGCGGTCATTGGGATCAGGTATATTACCGCTATGACTGGTCATCTCAGTCAGCGTCTCTTCCACGCCGCTGAGGATCTGCGCCTTCATTGCGGCAAGCTGATCTTTAAACTTCTGCAGTTGCTCAACATTCATGATTTTTCTCCGGCAAGCCGGATGACCTCCGGTTGCAGATTACTTGGAATGCGATTCCCCTCTTACAAAATCTCCGCTTTTGCCGCCGCTTTTTTCGAGTAGACGGATATTGGAAATCTCCATGGTTTTATCAACGGCCTTACACATATCATAAATCGTCAGAGCGGCAATGGAAACGGCGGTCAACGCCTCCATCTCGACCCCGGTTTTACCGGTAATACCAACCGTGGCCTCGATGTCGATGGACCGGCCATCTCCATGAAAACGGAATTCAATGCCGGCCGAGGTGATGGCCAGCGGATGGCAGAGGGGAATAAGCTGATCAACTTTTTTGGCGGCCATGATCCCGGCAACACGTGCCAGGCCCAGGACGTCCCCTTTGACCATTGACCCCTCACGCACCATCCGAAGCGCTTCGGCGCTCATGGTAATCCGGCCCGCCGCCGTGGCCCGGCGCACCGTCTCGGACTTCCGGCTCACATCCACCATCCGGGCGCGGCCCGCGGCGTCAAAATGGCTGAACCGTCTCTCCTTGTCCATCTACCCGGCTTTTCCGGCGTGTACTTTTTTATTGCCCTGGCCGAGGTAACTGTGGAAAAGACGCGAGAAAAATCCTTCCTCTTCCGACTCGGCGCACAGCTCGCCAAATTCCCGGAGCAGCTCCTTTTGTTGTTTCGTCAATTTTTTCGGTACCTGGACCTGGATCTCGACAACCATTGGGCCTTTGCCGCTGCCACGAAGTGCCGGCACCCCTTGACCTTGCAGAGTGAAGCGCTCGCCCGGCTGGGTGCCCGGCGGAACTTTCAGCTGCGCCGTACCGTGAACCGTAGGAATTTCCACCTCGCAGCCGAGAGCGGCATTGACCATGGACAACGGGTAACGCAGGAAGACCGTCTGGCCGTCGCGCTGGAAAAGCTCATGCGGCAGCACATGAATAACCACGTAGAGATCACCGGCAGGGCCGCCGCGGCGGCCGCCTTCTCCCTCTCCCCGCAGCCGCATCTGCGCACCGGTATCAACACCTGCCGGGATCCGGATGGACACTTTTTTGGTTTTTCTGACCAGGCCCGCACCGTCACAGTCGGCGCAGGGCTCGGTAATGACCCGGCCCGCGCCATGACACCGCGGACAGGTCGAGCTGACCTGGAAAAAACCCTGGGAACGAATAACCTGACCGCGGCCGTGGCAGGTAGGGCAGGTCTGCGCATTGTGACCGGGCCGCGCCCCCGACCCCTCGCAGGTCCAGCACGTCTCGGACTTGGTGATCTCGACTTCCTTGGTAGCGCCGTGGACCGCGTCCATGAAGGAAATTTCCATGTCATAGCGCAGATCATTGCCCGGCACCGGGGCGTTGGGATTGCGCTGCTGACTACGGCCGCCGAAGCCGAAAAGATCGCCGAACAGGTCATTGATGTTGGAAAAAATATCACTGGCGGAACCGGGGCCGCTATAGCCGTTATTTTTCAGACCCTCGTGGCCGTAGGTGTCATAGATTTGACGTTTCCGACTGTCACTGAGGACCTCGTAGGCCTCGGCCGCCTCTTTGAAACGCTCCTCGGACTCCGCATCGCCGGGATTTTTATCAGGATGATATTGCATTGCCAGCTTACGGTAGCATTTTTTGATGGTCTCCGCGCTGGCGTCCTGAGAAACGCCAATAATTTCGTAATAATCTCTGCTCATTGGATAATCAGTAACAATATCGTAAAAGTCCCATAAGAAAATCGCCTGCTCAAGAAAAACTCAGGCGGAAAACTAAACCTGTTCCGTCTGCTCCGGAGTTTCTTCCTCCGGCTGGGCGTTTTTGCCGGCCCGGCGCAGCTTGGGAAGTTCATGAATATTGCCGAAGGTCACTTCCCCTGCCGCTATCTCACGCAGGGTCATGACGACCTCCTTGTTTTTGCCCTCTATCAGGCACGGTTCACCCTGACGACGCTGCCGAATCCGCTCCACCGCCAGGTGAATCAGGGCAAAACGATTATCATCGCCGATCTGCGCCAGGCAATCTTCCACAGTAATACGAGCCATAGTTTATACCCTCCGTTCAACAAGAAGTCGGACCAACTTCACGACCGGGATGTCCATCTCCGGCGGTCAGCTCCAACATAAAATATAATTATCAATAGATAATGATTGAATAACAACAGATATGCACTCTTTTTTTACGGCCCGAAAATCAACTCGGCATAAAACCCGGACCCGGTCTTCGCGCCGCTGATTCGTTTCCGGGACCGATCCGGCCGAGTAACGATTATTTTTTTGCAAAAGGATTCTTCAACAGGAGCGTTTCCTCCCGGTCGGGGCCGACCGAAACAATCGCCGGTTCCACCCCGGTCATGTC
>JAADIK010000013.1:0-6053 GCA_013151365.1 Deltaproteobacteria bacterium | reverse complement strand
TCGTCAAACTGCCGCACACCGCTGATGTCCTCGTTCCAGCCCTCGACCTCCTCGTACACGGGCTCAAGCCGCGATGTCTCCAGGATATTCCCGGGCATGCAGTCGTACTCCCGGCCATCGACCCGATACTGCCGCGCAACCTTGAGCTTCGGCTGGCCGGAAAGGACATCAAGCTTGGTAATCGCCAGACCGGTCAGGCCGTTCAGCCGGACCGCGTCCGAGGCCACCACCCCGTCCAGCCAGCCGCAACGGCGGCGGCGGCCCGTGGTGGCGCCGAATTCACCGCCCTTTTCCTGCAACTGATCACCGACCAGGTCACCTTCCGGCAATTCCGTGGGAAAAGGACCTTCCCCCACCCTGGTGGTATAGGCCTTGAGAATGCCGATCACCGAATCGATATGCGCCGGACCGAAGCCGCTGCCGATACAGGCGTTGCCGGCAATGGTATTGGATGAAGTCACGAAGGGATAGGTACCGTGATCGATATCAAGCTGGGTCCCCTGAGCCCCCTCGAAGAGAATATTCCGGCCGCTCTTCCTGGCCCGGTCAAGCTGCACGGAAACATTGCCGATAAAGGGCGCCATTCTTTCCGCAAACTTTTCGAATGCCGCGCGGATTTCATCCAGGGAAACCGGTTCGGCCCCGTATTTCTGCGTCAATAAAAAATTCTTCTCGTCGATATTGGCCCGCAACTTGTCAACAAACAGGTCCGGATCGAGCAGGTCGCCGGCCTTGATGCCGCAACGGCCGACCTTGTCCATGTAGCAGGGGCCGATGCCCCGGCCCGTGGTGCCGAGCTTTTTCCCCCGGGCCAGCGAGGCCTCGCTGGCATGATCAAGACTCTTGTGATAGGGCATGATCAGGTGGGCATTTTCGCTGATCATCAGGCGGTCGGCGGTAACCGACACCCCGCGGGTGCCCAGCTCGTCAATCTCTTCGAGCAGAGTTGCCGGATCAATGATCACGCCGTTGCCGATCATACAAAACTTGCCTTCGTTAAGAATACCGGAAGGGATGATATGAAAAATAAATTTTTCTCCATTCACCACCAGGGTATGTCCGGCGTTGTTACCACCCTGAAAACGAACAATAAGGTCTGCGTAACGGGTCAGCAGATCGACGACTTTCCCTTTGCCTTCATCACCCCACTGCGTGCCGACCACAATTACACTGGCCATGAAAAACTCCCAAATATCAATCATTAAGAAAAGAAAAAACCGGCCAGCATTAAAGACCGGTTAGTAAACACCAACCAAAATTTTAAAAATATAGCCGAGTATAGAGAAAACGTCAAACAAATCCGTACAGGTCCGGATAATTTATCTGAATCCGTGACGGCTCGATGGATATTACATGCAGGATGCGGACTTTATTGCATTATCGCAGGACAAGCGTATTGCCCGGTCTTTACCGCGCCGCCCTGTGGTCCGCCCGGTTCCGGCGTTATACCCCCGCGCACGGCTCAAGGTCGAACGTGGTGAAGGCGCAAAGCACGGAATTGTTTTTATTGCGCAAAAACAACATGTTACAAAACAAAGAATACCGGGACCATCCGGCGCGATACTTGCCTTTATCAAGTGGCCGCGATATGTTATCTGTATTCTGTATTGTGCGCCGATTGCCTTGCCCCGGACGCTTGACGTCCGGGGCCGGTCCGGCTGCCGCCGGTTGCTCTTTATCCGGCCGGACGAGTTCAACATTGCAACGAGATTGTATGGAACTGTTTTTGAATCCCCGGGCCCGGGCGGTCCCGGTCACCTTGATGCTTCCCGGGATTGTCCCCGGTGTCGCCGATATAATTTTCATTGCCGTTCCGGCCGGCCGCCGGCGTCCCGACGAAAGACCTGACCACGGATGGAATCCTTCGATGTGATCGTCATCGGCGGCGGCCCCGGCGGGCTGGCCTGCGCAAAAAAACTGGCCCTGGCCGGCCGCCGGGTACTCCTCCTTGAACGGCGGAAACTCATCGGCCCCAAGGTCTGCGCCGGCGGCATCACCTGGGACGGCCTGGTCCAGCGGGTGCCCGAACACCTGGTCGAACGCGCCTTTCGCCGGCAGTTGATCTTTTCCCGCCGACAGCAGGTCTGCGTCTACGAAAAAAATCCGATTATCGCCACGGTCAACCGCCGGACCCTGGGACAGTGGATGATGGCTGACGCGGCCGGTGCCGGGGGCCGGATACGCACGGGCATGCCGGTCAGGGAAGTGGCGGACGGCACGGTTACGGCCGTTGATGAACAGGGCCGCCCGCAGCGCTTTCGGTTCCGCCACCTGGTGGGCGCCGACGGCAGCACCTCGGTTGTCCGCCGTTTTCTCGGCCTCGGTTCGAACAAATTCGGGACCGGTATCAACTACCAGGTGCCGGGGCAGTATGAAACAATGGAATGGCACCTGGATTACCGCATTTTCGGATACGGTTATGCCTGGATTTTTCCGCACCGCGACACCGTCTCCATCGGTGCCTACGGGACGCGGGAAAACATGGCCCCGGCCCGGCTCAGAACTCATCTTATCCGCTGGGCGGAAGCAAGAGGTTTCCACCTGGAACGGGAACACGGCCGGGCGGCACTGATCAATTTCGACTACCAGGGGTTTCAGTTCGGCAGGACATGGCTGGTCGGCGATGCCGCCGGCCTGGCCTCGGGGTTGACCGGCGAAGGTATTTACCCGGCCATCGTTTCCGGCGAGGCCGTGGCCCGGAAAATCATCGATCCGGATTACGCGGCCGACGAAATCAGGCGGCTGGCGCAAAAACAACACCGGCACGAGCGGATTCTTCGTCTTGCCGGCCGCAACGGCGTCCTCTGTTCACTGCTCATGGAAGCCCTGGTCCTGATGCTGCGCATGAAACTGCTTGATTTTCATGCCCTGGAAATGGCAGATTAGGTGCTAAATTCGTTATCGGACAATATTCCAACAAATTCCACCCATTGCATGAAATGTCACCTCCTGCCGTAACGGATCCGGGTGACAATCAACTTAATTTAGGGTACAGACTACAGACCGTCAAAAGCTTGAGGAACGACAAATGAGCAACTCAAAAAAAACATGGATTTACAATCTGATTTTCGTGGCCGTCTGCGGCGGTCTCTTTCTTTTTCTCTGGAATGCCCCGCCGGAAACCACTGCCAAACTGCCACATGATAAAGATCATGAGCGCTTCATGAACATGGGAAAAAAGGCGGCCGAGCAATTCTGTGATGACTGCCACGGCAAGGGTAAAATCTACCCGCTGCCCAAGGATCATCCACCCAAGTACCGGTGCCTGTTCTGTCATAAACAAGAGAAGTAAAAACAGGTATGTGGAACTCCAAAGACGTTTATTACATCTCCGACTCGACGGCCATCCTGGCCGAGGAAATGGGACAGGCCCTGCTCTGCCAGTTTCAGGAGATCAGCTTCAATACTGAGAAAATTCCCTTTGTCAAATCCAAGGCCGACGCGGACAAGGCGCTGCGGCATATCCTCGCACAGTCCGGCGGTCGTTTTCCCCTGGTTTTCTGTACCATTATGGACGAGAATCTCCGCAAAATCTTTGACTCGCCGGAAGTGGTGTACTTTGACATTTTCGGCAATTTTCTCCAGCAGCTTGAGACCTGCCTTGAAACCAAGGCCCTGCGCGAGCCGGGTTTTCTAAGGCAGATCGATGACGCCAGACACACCAAGCGGGTCGAGGCCATCCACTTCTCCATCGAGCATGACGACGGCACCCGGACCCGTGAATATGACGAGGCGGAAATTATCCTGATCGGGATCTCCCGTTCCGGCAAAACCCCGGTCAGCGTCTACCTGGCCTCCCACATGGGACTCAAGGCCGCCAACTTTCCCTTGACCGAGGACCAATTGAACAGTTACACCCTGCCGGCGGATATCATCAGGAACCTCGGCAACGTGATCGGCATAACGACCTCGCCTCACCTGTTGCACAAAATCAGGGAAAAACGCTACGGCGGCAGCAACTACGCCAAGCTGTCAACCTGTACCAATGAACTGAACCAGGCCCAGCAGATATTTATGAAATTCGGGATTCCCGTGGTCCACACCGAAGGCAAATCCATAGAAGAAACGGCCGTCCAGGTCACGCAACTGGCCGGCATATCCAAAAAACAGCGGCGCAATATCTACTGACCGGCAGTTGGCCGGGCCGGATTTGAACATAATAAAAAATCTCCACGGACACGGCGCTGCGTTCGAGACGATTTTCATCCAAATGATCAATTAACGGAACACATCTAATGAAATGGCTTGATACCCTCCCCCTCGGCCTGCTTATTGTTGCCGCGATTTTCCTCGGCCTGGCCCCCTTTTTTCCGGAACCGCATATTGTGGGAAAAGTGCGGATGCTGCTGAACGGCACCCTGCACCGACCTATTGATATCTTTGATTTATTTCTCCACGCTCTGCCCCTGGCACTCCTGCTGCTAAAGCTGCTCAGGATGGCGATAACGGCCGGCAAGTGACCGGTCCGGGAGAGCGGGCTACGGCCGGGACGTTTACCGGCCCGACCGTAGCGAAAATACATACGGAGACTGCCATGCCAGACCTTAACGAAATGGACCGCCCTGAAATTTTGCAGATCCTTTTTCACCCTCGTTCCGAGGCAAAATCTCCGGCTCCGCCCCTGAGC
This sequence comes from Deltaproteobacteria bacterium, assembly GCA_013151365.1. GTDB lineage: Bacteria > Desulfobacterota > Desulfobulbia > Desulfobulbales > Desulfobulbaceae > BMS3Abin13. Next base: position 1,426 of record JAADIK010000013.1, on the reverse strand, counting down.
CGGGACATTGACATTGCCGTGGCCCCGGATGCCGTGATCGGCTGCCGCCTTTTCACGGCCGCCAAGGAGGCCCCGACCATCCTCTTTTTTCATGGCAACGGCGAGATCGTCCAGGATTACAACGAGATCGGCCCTCTCTATACCGGCCAGGGACTCAATTTCCTGGTCACCGATTACCGGGGCTACGGCTGGAGTACGGGCCGGCCGAGCGTCAGCGCCCTGCTGGGTGACGCCCATATCCTCTATCGGGAATTCAACCGCTGGCTGCCTGAACACGGCTACACCGGCAAGCTTTTCATCATGGGCCGCTCACTGGGCAGCGCCTGCGCCATTGAACTCGCCGCAGCATACAACGAGGATATCAACGGCCTGATCATAGAGAGCGGCTTTGCCGAAAGCATGCCCCTGGCCGCAACGCTGGGTCTGGACCTTGCCGCCATGGGCCTCACGGAAGAGGATGGTTTCAATAATGCGCAAAAAATCGCCTCGGTCACCAAACCGACCTTTATCCTGCACGGCATGCGCGACACCCTGATCCCGATCTGGCAGGCGGAAAAGCTGCACGCCGCCTGCGACGCCCGCAGCAAGGAACTGCAGGTCATCCCGGGGGCCGAGCATAACACCATGATCACGGTCGGCGGCATCCTTTACTTCCAGGCCATCAAACGCTACATTGACCAGGTCACGGGTGAAAACAACTGGCGCTCACGTCGAAAACGCTTCAAAAACGAACAAAAGAACTGAAATCATGGCCTGGGCAACATCCGGCCTTGACGAGTTCACCTGGCATATCGAGGGAGAATATGGTTGGTAAACGAACGGACTATCTGTCCTGGGACGAATATTTCATGGCCGTGGCCCTGCTCTCCGGCCTGCGCTCCAAAGACCCGAACACCCAGGTCGGCGCCTGCGTGGCCAATGCGCAAAACAAAATCGTCGGCGTAGGCTACAACGGCTTTCCCTGGGGATGCCCGGATGATGAAATGCCATGGGCCCGGGACGGCGCCTACCTGGAAACCAAGTACCCCTACGTATGCCACGCCGAACTCAACGCCGTCCTCAACTCCATCTCCCGCAACCTTATGGACTGCCGCATCTATGTGGCGCTCTTTCCATGCAACGAGTGCACCAAGGTCATTATCCAGTCCGGGATCAGGGAAGTTATCTACCTCTCTGACAAATACAAAGACACCGACGCTATCCGGGCGGCGAAAATCATGCTGAAAAAATCCAACACCCTGTATCGGCGATTCGTGCCGAAAAGGGAAAGCATCCTCCTCCGATTCATGAAAACAGGTCCGCTCCCGGCAACTCCGGAACCGCAGCTGTAAAAATAAAAACCCGAAAATCATTACAATAAAATTGTTAAGCGGATCAATACTCAATTTTGTTGGGTTTTTCCAAATACATACAAACGCAACACACG
>JAADIK010000051.1 GCA_013151365.1 Deltaproteobacteria bacterium | reverse complement strand
TCGGTGGACAGGCAGGCCAGCATCAACAAACCCCTGCGCATGGTCCAGAGCATGATCGACATGGTCGTCGATGACAGCAGCATATTCATGGGCTTGAGTACGATCCGGGATTATGACGACTATACCTTTACCCACTCGATCAATGTCGCCATCCTCTCCATCTGCCTCGGCTTCCGGATCGGTCTTGCAAAATCATCCCTGGAGATATTGGGGTTGAGCGCCCTGTTTCATGATCTGGGCAAGATCGATATTCCCAAGGAGATTCTTAACAAGCCCTGGAGGTTGACCGATAACGAGTTCGAGCTTATGAAGAGACATTCGCTCAACAGCGTCCGGCGGATCGTGCGGCTCAAGGCCTCCCCGGAGTTGAAGGCAAAAATCCTGCTGCCGCCCTTCGAGCATCACTTGAAATACGACCTGAGCGGCTATCCGAAAACGCCGCGGAAAAAACCGATCAGTCTCATGGGCCGGATTATTACCATTGCGGATGTTTTTGATGCCATCACCGCCACGAGAGTATACCGCCCCGTTACCTTGAGTCCCGACCGGGCCCTGGGGTTTATGCTGGCCGGCTCGGGCAAGGATTTCGATCCCCTGCTGCTCAAGGTTTTTATCAACATGATCGGCGTTTATCCGGTCGGCACCCTGCTGCGCCTGGATCATGATGAAATCGGCCTGGTCGCGCGCTATAGCGGAGAATCGGAGAAAAACAAGGAACTCATAGTCCAGTTGTTGAAAGCGGATGGCCGGGGAGGATTTCAAAAAGATAAGGAGATTAACCTGGGACAGTGGAATCCCGTGTCCGGCACCTTCAGCCGCCCGATCGTCGAAAGTTTGCATCCCGCAGCCTACGGTATACAACCGGCAGAGTTTTTATTATAAAAAGTGTTTCTATGACACAAGGCGGGCGATGCCCACAACCCAAATCAACTTCCAGCGTATCTGTTTCCAGGCACCAAATGACACCGGGGGAGGTTGTCCTGCTCCGCTTCTTGACGGCAATACTTTTTTTCGCTATAAATGAGACAGAATCATTTCAGGTTCCGCTAACGCGGATGAAAAGGGAACCCCGTGCGAATCGGGGACGGGCCCGCCGCTGTAATCCCCCCTTGCCGAGGGCAGGGGAACGGTTTTGTCGGCTCTGCATGCCACTGCTCCGGAAAAGACGGGGCGGGAAGGCTGCCGGCAAAACGGGAAAGTCAGAAGACCTGCCTGAAAGGACGCTGGATTTCCTCGCGGATCAAGGAAAACCGGACTGTATCTGTGGGTAACAGGGATATCCCGGATCGGCACTTGTCGGTCCGGGATTTTTTTGCCCGGACCATCTTAACAATCGTGTTTATTACGAGGAGAACAAGATGATACCCGCAAAAGACCAAGATCAATCCGCGACCGCCTGCCGGCCGCGCCCCGGCACCGCCCGCGACCTGCTTCTCATCGCCGAGGGGCTGCACGTTCTCAATCCTTCAGTTTACGAGGCTATCGACAGCCGCGATCAGGACCGGCTGATGGACCTGGTCCGGAAACAGGTAAGCGCCGGCGCCCAGGCCCTGGATGTGAACCTCGGGCCGGGCAAGGCCATGGGGAGCCTGACTCCCTGGGTCCTGTCGGCCATCCGCCAGGTTACGGACGTGCCGCTGTTTCTCTCGGCCCAGGTTTTGTCCCTGCCGCAGATCCTGGAAGGCTATCGGGGCGAGCTGACAATCAACGCGGTGACGGCCGACCCGGAGTTCCTGCCGCAGGCCATGAAAACGGCCAGGCAGTACGGCGCCGGCCTGGTGGTCCTCCTGGTCAGGCCGGGCCTGGTGCCGTCCGGGATTGACGGCCGGGACCAGCTGGCCATGGAGGTGCTGGACCAGGCCGTCAAAAACGACCTGCCCCTTGAACAGCTCTACCTTGACCCGGTCATCGGCTGCCGCCCCGACCCGGCGGCCTGGGAAGTCAGCCACGGTCTGCCGGAAATCGGCCCGGTGCTTGAGGCCATCACCCTGATCAAGGAACTGGGCAATGATCTCGTCAGGACCATTGTCGGCCTTGGCAGCTGCTCACAGGGCCTGGCCCGGGGCAGCCGTTCGGCCCTGCACTGCCGGTTGCTCCCGCTGCTTGCGGAAGCGGGACTGGACGCGGTGATCATGAACTGCCTGGACGGTGAGCTGATGGCGGCGGCCCGGGCTATCAAAGACGGCACCTGTCCGGCCTTGCCGTCCGCCCGGCCTGTTAACCGGCACCGGGGTCAGGGGGGAGCCTGGTCCCAGTCCCGGTACCTGAATTTTTCCATCTGCCGGCGATAAAAATCCCGGTTTTCAGGATTGAGCCGCAGGGCTTCCAGCTCGGCGGCAATAGCTTCCCCGCGCCGGCCGTTGGCCCAGTAGGCGACCGCCAGCGTATCCAGGATATACCCCTGCTTTTTCATTGACGCCGCGGTTCGGGCCAGTTGCAGAGCCCGGACCGGGTCCCGGAGAGATTTATTTTGAGCGGTCAGGAGCAGCCAGGCCAGGTTGTTGTTGATTTCCGGATTCATCGGCTCCAGCCGCAGGGCCTTTTCATAGGCCGCCATGGCCCGTCCCTCCAGCTTTTGTTCCTGCATCAGGTCGCCGAGCAGCAGGGGCCACAGGCCGTTGTTCGGCTCCTGGCGTACCTTCCGGTCAAGCACCGCCTCCAGGTAACGGGGCTCGTAGCCGGCCACCAGTTTTTCGGGTTTCACCTGGCGGACCAGCCCCACGGCCAGGGCAAGGAGGAGGAAATAGACCAGCAGGCCGACATGGAGTTTGCGGTCATGCGCCCGAATCTTGCCCCGGTCCCTCTCGCATTGTTCGATGAAATCGATGCGCTCGCCGATGCCGAAATGGTGCCAGCTTTTCTGGTTCCGGATATTGCCGCTCAAAAGCGCTATTTTCTCAAAGGAACTCTTGAGCGCCGTGCTGCCGCCCTGGATCCTGAAGGCATAGAGATCGGCCTGCCTCTCGAAGTTGCGGAGGAAGTAGCCGAAAATAAAACGAAAATAAACAAGCAGGATGACCAGGAGAGAAGTGGCGACCAGGGCGGTAAGCAGGGTCTCCGGCGCGACATCGAAATGGCCGATCAGGGTGTAGAACAGGTCCGAGCCGACAATGACGGCGGGCAGGATCTGGCTGACGGCGCCGGCCAGTACGCTGAACCCCAGGAAAAGGGCGAGATACAGCAGCAGGTGTTTCTTTTTGACATGGCCGATTTCATGGGCCAGGATCGCCTTGAGCTCGTCGGTGGACATGGCGTCGAGCAGGGACGGGGTGATCAGGAGATAGCGGAGCCGGGGCACGATGCCCATGATGGCGGCGGTCATCACCCGCCCCTCGAAAAGCGGCCAGATAAGGATTTCCGAAGAAAAATTCTGTTGCCGGCAGAAGGTTTCGATTTCGCTGCGCAGGCGGCCGGGCGGCATGGGCGTGCAGTTCCAGAGCCGGCGCACCAGCGGCGGGAAAAAGAGCAGCAGGAAAAAAACAAAGACCGCAAAGACCAGCAGGTCCCCCCAGGGGGAATTGAGGTTCGCCTGCAACCCGGGCAGGGGCAGCAGCGCCAGCAGGTCAAAGGCCAGGGAGATGACCAGCCAGGGCAGGATAATGGGCAGGTTGATCTTGATGTGGGCGGCGATAAAGGAGGCCAGGCCATAGGAGCGCTGAAACACCGACTCGTAGGCATCCCGGGCCCGGGTCCACATCAGGGCGAGAAAAATGAAAAAAATGCCGATGCCGCCGATATCTTCCAGCACCGGCAGGCGGCCGCCGAAGGACAGGGGCTGGAGATAAAATTTCAGATCAAAGACATAGAGGCTGGCGGCAAAGAGCAGGACCGCCAGGATGGAGAGTTTTTTCTCGGCTGCAAAATAGCGCGCGGCGGAACCGGGCAGCAGGCGTTGATACTGCCTGACGCAGGTCAGGAAATATAAAAAAAGCACCAGGGCGAAAAGAGGCAGGCCGTAGACCGGCGGGATCCCGGGCCGGGCCGGCGCCGTGTTGGCGGAAAAAAGAAAAATCACCACCAGGAAATAGATGAGATTGTTATAGATCATGAATTCTCACGTGCAAATATATAGCCTGAACCAGTGAGCGTTCGAAAACGGTGCAGGTGCAAGCCGTCACGGATTCAAGTATAGGAAAGTGGTGAATGCATACAGAGGATCAGCCAAAAGTTCAACATATTATGGCGACGGTGCCTGGTGCCGGGACGGTTTTCCGGCAAGAGTGCCGCCGCCCGGCCCCGGCCGGTTATTTTTTCTACACTATTTTGATAAAAACTATTGACCGAATGCGGTTTTTTGGTAGTATATAATGTTTACTGTAGTATAAATGGGCCTATAGCTCAGCTGGCTAGAGCCACCGGCTCATAACCGGTCGGTCCCTGGTTCGAGTCCAGGTAGGCCCACCATAAAGAACAATGGAAAATCGGAAAAGACCTTTGTCCGGTTGATTTCCACAGCGTTGTCTATTCCAGAGCCTTGAACACTATTTTCGGTCGCCGTAAATTTTTATATAAACAGACAGTTCAATACGTCAGCTATGAAGAGGTACCTCCACCTGGATGTACCTCTTTTTATTTATATACGGGATAGATGCCAGCGACTGTTCAGGATATTCTCAACATTATCGAAACCCTCGCCCCGGCGAGCCTGGCCGAACCCTGGGACAATGTCGGCCTGATGATCGGCAGTCCGGCCGACCCGGTAACGTCTATCCTGCTGGGCCTGGACCCGACCACCGCTCTTCTTGACGAGGCCGGCTCGCTCAACGCCGACCTGGCCATCACCCACCACCCGGTCATTTTTCACCCTCTGAAATCCGTGCGCCTGGAACAGCCGGACGGCCGCTTCATCCGGCAGGCCCTTATCCGCCGAATCAACGTCATCAGCTGCCACACCAACCTGGATTCCACGGTGAACGGGGTGAGCGACACCCTGGCCCGGCAGCTCGGCCTGGGCGGTGTTGCGGCGCTGGTTGTCGACGGCAAAACGGACGAAACCTGCGGCCTGGGACGGATCGGCGACTATGCCGCGCCCGTCGCCGCCGCCGAATTTGTCCGCCGCCTTAAAGAAATCTGCCGCCCCCCCTGGCTGCTGACGGCCGGGCCGCGGCCGGAAAAAATCAGCCGGGTGGCGGTCTGCGGAGGCTCGTGCTCCGAATACGCCGAAATCGCCCTGCAGTCCGGGGCGCAGGTTTTCGTGACCGCCGAAGTCAAACACAGTGTTGCACGCTGGGCCGAGCAGGCCGGCCTGTGGATCATTGATGCCGGGCATTATGCCACGGAAAGTCCCGCCATGCATCAATTCGCCCTCCAGCTGGCCCGGGCCGCAAGACCGCTCGGCCATATCGACATCCATGTTACGGAGCGGCAGGCATCCCCGCTGCAATTGCTATGAAGATGATAAGAAATTCAAAAATAGAGGTAATGTCGGGCGAATAAGTCTCCGGAAAATTGGCCCGGCCAAAATGTTTATCTGAACAGGAGCAGACCATTGAACGAAGAAATCAGTAAACTTATCAATCTGCAGGAAATCGATTCCGAAATCGCCGGATTTGATCAGGAAATCAAGGCCAAACAGCAGGAGATCGCGGCCAGGGAGCAAGGCATTGCCGACAAAGAGGAGGAGGCCGCGAAATGCCGGAAAAAATCGGCGGCACTCGAACAGGAGCAACGCGATATAAAAGCGGAATGCGAAGATGCCCGGGCGCACATCAAGGATCGGCAGAACAAGATGATGCACATCCAGACCAGCCGCGAACACCAGGCCCTGCTCAAGGAAATCGAGGACAGCAAGCGGCTGATCAAGGAGTCCGAGGACCAGGCGGTTCTGTACATGGAGCAGATTGAACAGTTGCAGATCAAGGCCGAAGAGCTGGAAAATCTCTGCGCCGGCGAGAAGAAATTGCTGACGGAAGAGATCGAAAAGGCCGAGAAGGCCGTCAAGAGAATTGCCAACCGCAAAAAAAAGGTGGAGAGCGAACGGGGGAAAATCGCCCCCGACCTTTTGCCCGGTACGCTCCATCGTTACGATATGCTGTTGAAAAAACGAAACGGCAGCGCGGTCGTTGAAACAAGAAACGGCATCTGCCAGGGTTGTTTCATGGCCATTCCGCCGCAGCAGTTCAACGAAGTCCGCAAGGGCGACAAGCTCAATTTCTGTCCCACCTGCCAGCGGGTCCTCTACTTCAAGGAAGAGGAAACCGAGGTCTGCGACGCCTGACGGGCCGGATTAAAAAATTTGGGGTGGGCGCATGATCGCTCCGGTATCATAACCGGAGAGGAAAGTCCGAACACCGCAGGGCACGGTGGTTCGTAACGCGAACTCCGGGTAACCGGGGGAAAGTGCCACAGAAAATACACCGCCGATGGTCTGCCCCGTGCAGACACAGGTAAGGTTGAAATGGCGAGGTAAGAGCTCACCGCTTTCGTGGCGACACGGAAGGCAGGGTAAACCCCACCGGGTGCAAGACCAAATAGGGAAACGTTTGAGGACTGCCCGTCCGAAGTTTCCGGGTAGGTCGCGCGAGGTGCCGGGCGACCGGCATCCAAGATAAATGATCATGATCCGCTGTAAGCGGAGACAAAATTCGGCTTACAGCCCACCCCAATTCAGATGTTGGAAGAGAGGAGACAGAGAGCGAGGGACAGCAGGCAGCGGCCGGCCCCGGCCATACGCGCCGCCGCCATTGTTCCGGCCGCGGGCCTGGGTGCCCGCATGGGCGCCGCCCTCCCCAAGCAGTTTCTCGAAATCGCCGGCACGCCCCTCCTTGTCCACACGCTGCGGGCCTTTCTCGTCCTCCCGGAAATCAAGGATGTGGTCGTGGTCGTGCCGCCGGAACATGGACCGGAGACGGAGAAGCTGCTTAGCCGTTATCTTCCTCCCGGCCAGATGGCCCGGCTTATCCTGACCCCCGGCGGCGCCACCCGGCAGGACTCGGTGCGGGCGGGGCTGGACGTCCTGCCCCCGGAAATTGAGCTGGTCCTGGTCCATGACGGCGCCCGTCCCCTGGTCAGCGGCGAGATCATCCGGCGCTGCCTGCGGGGGGCCATGGAGTCGGGAGCCGCCATTGCCGCGATCCCGGTCAAGGACACGCTGAAACAGGTGGCCGCGGACGGCAAAATTCTGAGATCCGTGAACCGCACCGGCCTCTGGCAGGCCCAGAC
>JAADIK010000036.1 GCA_013151365.1 Deltaproteobacteria bacterium | reverse complement strand
CGCAGGTAAGCGACCGAAGGGAGCTCCGATAGCCCCTGGGCGACCGCGCGAAGATGTGGCGCCCGTGCTCACTGACCGGAGGGCTACCTGGCGGCCAGGGGCAGATACCTTGGTTCCCAGCGCATCTTTTCGATCAGCTCTTCAAGCCGGCCGATATCATTATTGTGCTGAAAGGTGCTGAAGGCGCACAGGCCGCTCACCCCTTCCCGGATCGCTGCCCGGCCCACCGCAAAGGCCACCTTGAGGCTGACCTCACGCAGGGAGTCCACCGGCGGCAGCAGAATGCCGTCCCGGATATCCTGCTCCGCGACCTGCCCGGACACGGCATGGGCCGCGGCAGTGAAAAAGGCGGGCAGCACCTGGCGGGCGCCCGAGGCCAGCACGCCAAGCCCCAGGCCGGGAAAAACGAAAACGTTATTGCACTGACCGACCCGCACCGGTCTGCCGCCGACGGCCACCGGCGAAAACGGACTGCCGGTGGCGACCAGGGCCCGGCCGCCGGTCCATTGGCAGATCTCCGCCGGGGTCGCCTCGGCCTTGGAAGTGGGGTTACTGAGCGGCAGGATCACCGGGCGCTCCGAGTTGTTCAGCATGGCGGCCACCACCTCGCGGTTAAAACAGCCGGTCCGGCCGGAGGTGCCGATCAGCACGGTCACCCCAACATTCCGCACCACGTTTTCAAGGCCGCCGTCCCTTTCTTCCCCGAACCAGGCAAGGTCGCCGGGTTCCTTGGCGTACTTCATCTTATACGGCTCAAGTCCGCGGTCCGTGGTCACCAGGCCGTGGCTGTCCAGGGCGAAGATCCGGTTCCGGGCCGCCGCTACGGACAACCCCTGTTCCCGGAGGGCGGTCTCGATCTGCTCGGCCACTCCCACCCCGCCCGCCCCGGCGCCGTGGATCAGAAAAACCTGGTCGGCCAGCTGCTCTCCCTTGGCCCGCATGGCCGAAATCACCGCGGCCAGGGTGATCGCGCCGGTTCCCTGGATATCGTCATTGAACGAAATCAGGTCATGGAGATAGGCGTCGCGGGTGGCAAAGGCGTTCTGCTTGGAGAAATCCTCCCACTGGCAGATGGCGTTGGGAAACACCCTTCTGAAGGCCAGGGCGAAACGCTGGACAAACTCCACATACTCGTCGCCGGTGAGCCGCCGGTGACGCCAGCCCAGGTATTCATCATCACTGAGCAATGCCTCGTTGTTCGTGCCCACGTCAAGAGAGACCGGCAGGCAGTGCCACGGCGCAATCCCGGCCCCCTGGGTATAGAGCATCAATTTGCCGAGACAGATGGCAATGCCGCCGGCCCCCTGGTCGCCGATACCCAGGATGCCCTGGTTGTCGGTGACCACAGCCACCCTGATATCCCGGTGGCTGTAATAGCGGAGGATATCCTCGGCCCGGTCGATATTGCCCGGATAAAAGATAAGGCCGTTGGCGGTGCGAAACATGGAGGAATAGCGCTGGCAGGCAAGCCCGACGGTGGGGGTGTAGATGATCTTCATGTAGCGCTCGATATCGCTCCGGATCAGGGCGTGAGCCAGGGTGACGTTGCGGTCGAACAGGGAGCGGATATAGATATAGCGCTCGATATCGTCTCCCTTGGCCTCCACCGTCCGGACGCTGTTTTCGACCTGCTTCTCCGGGGTGCGTACTGCCGGCGGCAGGGTGGCGTCAAGACCGAGTGCCCGGCGCTCCTCCTCGGTAAAGGCGGTGCCCTTGTTGGTGTAATTATTGCCGTACACCCCGATACCCCGGGTATACACCAGGATCTCCCTGGTATTGCCATATTGATCATAAACAAAACGATAACTGTTCACCGGCATGACGTGGTTTCCTTTGCTTGAGGTGATACTCTATACAACGAGTGGACTTTATTGCATTATTTCAAATAAACGTATTTCCCGATCTTCACCGCGCCGCCCGGCGGTCCGCCCGATAACGAATTCAGGTCCATAACCGGCCCGGCACGCCTCTTCCGGCCTCTCCGCAAACTCTGATCCGGCACGACAAAAATGTCACTTCTATACCTTATTGTCACATTGTCGACAAAAACTGCACACCGGCCAACAAAGACTCTGCACTGACAAAAAATATCAAAATACAGACAACTGGTTGGTTTTAAAACTGAAAAAAACATCTCCCCCCAAATGGCACACCTCTTGCTCTGAGGGCAATACGTTATTTACTGCAAGACGGATTCGGCGCCAACCGAAACGTTTCACCTGAATCATAAATAAAGGACCGGAATATTCCGAGCGTATCCTATTTATACTGGAGGCAAGAACAATGAGAAAGGTAGCAATTTACGGCAAAGGCGGCATCGGCAAATCAACCACCACCCAGAACACCGTGGCTGGTTTGAGCGAACTGGGACGAAAAATCATGGTTGTCGGTTGCGACCCGAAAGCAGACTCTACTCGTCTGTTGCTGGGCGGCTTGGCCCAGAAATCGGTTCTCGACTCCCTTCGCGAAGAAGGCGAGGACGTGGAACTCAAAAATATCCGCAAGCTTGGTTACGGCAACACCTGGTGTGTTGAGTCCGGCGGACCGGAGCCGGGTGTCGGCTGCGCCGGCCGCGGTATCATCACCTCGATCAACATGCTGGAATCCCTGGGCGCCTACGATGAGAGTGAAGCGCTCGATTACGCTTTTTACGACGTCCTCGGCGACGTTGTCTGCGGTGGCTTCGCCATGCCTATCCGTGACGGTAAAGCGGAAGAAATCTACATCGTTGTCTCCGGCGAGATGATGGCCATGTATGCGGCCAACAATATCAGCAAGGGGATCATGAAGTTTGCCCAGTCAGGGTCGGTACGTCTCGGCGGCCTGATCTGCAACTCCCGCGCTGTTGATAATGAGAAGGAGATGATCGAAAAATTTGCTCAGAAACTCGGCACCCGGATGCTCTATTTCGTGCCCCGTGACAATGATGTCCAGCGGGCTGAAATCAATCGGAAAACAGTCATCGAGTGGAACTCAGACGTTCCGCAGGCCGGCGTCTACCGATCCCTGGCCAAAGCTATAGACGAAAACGACAACTTCGTAATCCCGACTCCGATAGAAATAGAGGAACTGGAAAAGCTGCTCATGGATTTCGGCCTTATGAACTAAGGCGGGAAGCACAGACGCTTCTTATAAGCAAAACGATACGAAGTATGGAGAAAATATTATGTTGATGATCAGAGCTATTGTCCGACCTGAAAAAACCGATGAAATCCTGGCCGCTCTCATGGATGCCGGCTTCCCCGCAGTCACCAAGTTCTCCGTTGCCGGCCGCGGCAAGCAGCGGGGCATCAAAATCGGCGATGTCACCTATGATGAAATCCCGAAAACGATGCTGATGTCAGTGGTCGGCGAAGAGGACAAGGACTTCGTCATCCAGACCATCATGGACACGGCCAGGTCCGCCGGCAAGGGCGCCTTCGGCGACGGTAAGATTTTCGTCAGCGAGGTCGAGGAAGTCTACACCATCAGTTCCGGACTCAAAGAGGTCTCCTCCCCGGTTGAGGAGGATGCGGCATGAAGGAAGTGATCGCCGTGGTGCGAATAAACAAGATGAATCAGACCAAACAGGCCCTGACCGATGTCGGAGTCGATGCCTTCTTCGCCCGCGAGGCCCAAGGGCGCGGCAAGGGGTTTGTCAACCCCAAGGTTCTTGAGGGTGTGGATCAAGGCTATGAAGAGGCCGCCGCCATACTTGGGGAAAAGGGCAAGCTCTACCCGAAACGCATGGTAACCGTGGTGGTCGATGACGATAAAGTCGATGACGTAGTACAGTCGATTATCAAGACCAACCAGACCGGCAAGCCCGGCGACGGCAAAATTTTTGTCATGCCGATATTGGACTCCGTCCGCGTCAGGACGGGAGAAACAGGCCCGGCCGCCATTGCCTGACCGGCAGGGCTGGACCAGGATGGCCGGCCGTCGGCTTGCAATGAAAGTCTGAACTTCGGCAGTGTTATCGCGGAAGCAAGGACTTTTATATTAAAGGAGAAGAATATGGCTACAACAGCAAAGAAAAAACTGGTGCAGTGGGATCCCACCGACATCAAGGCGGAGATGATTGCCAAGTATCCGCCCAAGGTGGCCCGCAAACGCGCCAAGCAGATAATGATCAATGAGGCGCTCGAAAACGGGACGCCGGAAATTATGGCCAATGTCCGCACCATACCGGGCATTATCACCATGCGCGGCTGTACCTATGCCGGCTGCAAGGGCGTCATCATGGGGCCGACCCGTGACATCGTCAACCTGGTGCACGGCCCCATCGGCTGCAGTTTTTACGCCTGGCTCACCCGTCGCAACCAGACGGAGCCGGGTGCGGATGGCGAAAACTACATGAACTACTGCTTTTCCACCGATATGCAGGATTCGGACATCATCTTCGGCGGTGAAAAAAAGCTGATAAAGGCTATCCAGGAAGCCTATGACCTGTTCCATCCGAAAGCGATCGGCGTATTTGCCACCTGCCCGGTGGGCCTGATTGGTGATGATATTCACACCATTGCCAAGAACATGAAGGAAAAACTGGGCGACTGCAACGTCTTTGCCTTCAGCTGCGAGGGTTACAAGGGTGTCAGTCAGTCCGCAGGCCATCACATTGCCAACAACCAGGTCTTCCGGCACGTGGTCGGTGAAAATGACGTGCCCAAGGAAGGGGAGTTCAAGATCAATCTTCTCGGCGAGTACAACATCGGCGGTGACGGCTTCGAGATCGACCGGATTTTCAAAAAATGCGGGATTACCAATATCTCCACTTTTTCCGGCAACTCCACCTATGATCAGTTTGCCTCGGCCCACCAGGCCGACCTGAGTGCGGTCATGTGCCACCGTTCCATCAACTATGTGGCGGACATGCTGGAAGTCAAATACGGCATTCCCTGGATCAAGGTGAACTTTATCGGCGCCGAGGCTACTGCCAAGTCGTTGCGTAAAATCGCCATGTATTTCGAAAACCAGGCCTTCATCGACCGGGTCGAGAAGGTCATAGCCGAGGAAATGCCGGACGTCGAGGCAGCCATTGCCGACGTGCTGCCCCGCACCGAAGGAAAGACCGCGATGATCTTTGTCGGCGGTTCACGGGCTCATCATTACCAGGAACTGTTTAAGGAAATGGGCATGAAAATCATCTCGGCCGGCTACGAATTCGCCCACCGGGACGATTACGAAGGACGCCAGGTGCTGCCTCTCAAGGTGGATGCGGACAGCCGCAACATCGAAGAGATCGAAGTGGAAGCCGATCCGGACCGGTTTCATCCGCGCAAGACTAAAGAAGAACTGCAGGCCCTCGAAGAGGCGGGTCTCAAGTTCAGACATTACGACGGCCTGATCCCCGACATGGAGAGCAAAACGCTGGTCATTGACGACCTGAACCAGCACGAGGCGGAAAAACTGGTGGAACTGATGAAACCTGACATCTTCTGTGCCGGAATCAAGGAAAAATTTTCCATCCAGAAGCTTGGCGTTCCCATGAAGCAGTTGCACAGCTACGACTCCGGCGGCCCCTATGCCGGATTCAAGGGCGCAATCAATTTTTACCATGAAATAGACCGGCTGGTGAACAGTAAGGTGTGGAGTTACATGAAGGCTCCCTGGCAGGAGAACCCCCAGCTTACCGGCGCCTATGTATGGGAATAATGCTCGCCGGGTGATACGTCACCCGGCATATTAAAGAGGTAAAAAAATGTTATTACGACATACTCCAGAAGAAATAACCGAGCGCACCGCCTTGACCATTAACCCGGCCAAGACCTGTCAGCCGATCGGAGCCATGTATGCGGCCCTGGGCATTCACGGATGCCTGCCGCACAGCCATGGATCACAGGGTTGTTGCGCCTACCATCGATCAACCCTGACCAGGCACTACAAAGAACCAATTTCAGCGGCCAGCAGTTCGTTTACCGAGGGGGCTTCCGTCTTCGGCGGCCAGGCCAACCTGCTCCAGGCCATCAACAACATCTTCACGGTCTATAAACCGGATGTGATTGCCGTTCATACCACCTGCCTGTCGGAAACCATCGGCGACGACCTGAAACAGATCAGGAAAAAGGCGATAACGGAGGGAAAGATTCCGGAAGGCAAGTACGTTATCGGCGCCTCCACTCCGAGCTATGTGGGCTCTCATGTCACCGGTTTTTCCACCATGGTCAAAACAATGACCGAATTTGCCGAATCCACGGGCAAGAAAAACGGCAAGGTCAATATTATCCCCGGCTGGGTGGAACCGGCCGACATGGCCGAGATCAAACGGATGGCCAAGCTGATCGGTGTCGACTCCATCGTTTTTCCGGATACCTCCGGGGTTCTTGATGCTCCGCTTACCGGCGAGTACAAGATGTTCCCCGACGGCGGCACCACGGTGGAGGAATTAAAATCAAGCGGTGATTCCGTCGGCACCCTGGCCCTGGGCGAGTGGTGTTCCGCCGCAGCGGCCCGGGAGCTGGACAAGACGCACAAGGTCCCCTGCAAGGTGCTGGACATGCCCTTCGGACTGAAGGCAACCGACCGCTTCGTCGATGCCCTGCGAACCATTGCCGGGGTCTCGGTCTCCGATGAACTGGCCTATGAGCGCGGCCAGCTGGTGGACCTGATCTCTGATATGCACCAGTATTTTTATCACAAGAAGGTCGCCATTGCCGGCGATCCGGATCAGCTCATTGCCATGACCGAGTTCCTGGTTTCCATTGACATGCTACCGGTTCACATTATCACCGGTACTCCGGGCAAGAAGTTTGAAGAACGGATCAGGGAAATAACCGCGGACATGCCCTGCGAGGTTAATGTCAAGGCCAAGGGCGATCTTTTTCTCCTCCACCAGTGGATGAAAAACGACCCGGTGGACCTGCTTATCTGTAACAGTTACGGCAAGTACATGGCCCGTGACGAGGATGTGCCCCTGGTTCGCTGGGGATTTCCGATCCTTGATCGCCAGTGTCATCAGTATTTTCCCACTGTCGGTTACAAAGGCGGACTCAGGCTGCTGGAAAAAATCCTGGACCGGCTGCTTGACCGCAAAGAGCGGGATGATCCGGAACCAAAATTTGAACTGGTTCTGTAATATTCAGGATTCCCTTCATGACGGGGCCCGGTGCCCCGTCATGGCAAATTTTATTTTGACAGAGCGACGATGACTATCCTTCCCTTTCCGGAAAAGGACACTCCGGGCG
>JAADIK010000153.1 GCA_013151365.1 Deltaproteobacteria bacterium | reverse complement strand
CGTGAGCGTTCGAGAACGGTGCAGATGCAAGGCGGCAACGAGGTTGATTATCCTGGTGTGATATCAACGAGTTGCCAACGCAGCAGATGTGTCGTTATCGGGCGCCCCGCAGGGCGGCGCGGTGAAAGCCAGGGAATGCGCTTATTTGTCAATAATACAATGAATTCCGCATATTGCGTGAATAACACCTCAAGCCGTCACGGATTCAGTAGATTTGGTTGACATGAGTAATATAGGCCTGATATGGACGAAATAAAAATTCGCTACTGTTTCAACCTCGGCCAGGAGCGGCATGAGGTCTTTGATCTGCAACTCGACGCCCGCAGTCTCGAGGTGATCAATGTACCCTGCCGGAATCTGCCGTCCTGGACCAGGCTCGAGTTTCATCAATGCCAGCATTGTCCTCTTGACGGCAAGGAATATCCTGACTGCCCGGTTGCCGTGAACCTGGCTCTTGTCATCGGCCGATTCGATCATGTCTTTTCCCATGATAAAGTTGACCTGGAGGTGATCACGGACGAAAGACATGTGTCCCAGCACACGACCGTGCAAAGAGGCATTAGCTCGTTGCTCGGCCTTCTCTTTGCCGCGAGCGGCTGTCCCCATACCGCCTACCTGAAGCCGATGGCCCGTTTCCACCTGCCGTTGGCGTCAAAAGAAGACACTATTTTCAGGGCGGCCGGCATGTATTTCCTGGCCCAGTATTTTTTGCGCAAAGCAGGGAAAAAAAATGATCTGGAACTCGACGGGCTGAAAAAGATTTATGCCAATCTGCATTTGATAAATAAGAAGGTCGCGGAACGCGTCAGGAGTGCAACTCAAACCGATTCCTCGGTCAATGCCGTTATTTTACTGGATATGATTACCCACCTTATGCCGTTTATCATCGAAGATCATTTGGACGAAATCCGCCATTTATTCACCTCCTATCTTTCGGACCCGTAACGGCCCCGGCTTGTCCGGTCACGTCTTTTTAGGCGTTCGGCCGACAATAATACAATAAATTGCAATCTGTTCGTGGAATGCCACCTCGCGCCGCCACGGATTCAGGTCTTATCCAGATATGGCCGATACTCGTTCAGATACATGTCGGACAAGGCCAGGAAGGCCGTGACGATAAGAGGACCATAGATGATCCCCCATATCCCGAACACGCTCATGCCGCCGATAATGGCCAGGAAAACCAGCAGGGTATGCATCTTGATATGACTGCCCACAAATTTTGGTTTAAGCAGGTACTCCACCGATAACGACAGAATCAGGTAAAAAACGACCGTGATTATGGCCTGGCCGGTATGACCGTACAGCATCAGGACGGCCGCCGTGGGAAGCAGCACCAGGCCGATGCCGAAGATGGGCAGAAAGGCCAGGATCGCCATGACCGAGCCCCAGAGAACCGGTGACTTGAGTCCCAGCACGGCAAAAAGGGCTCCGCCCATTGTTCCCTGGAAGACCCCGCTGATACCGTTGCCGACCAGGATGACCCCGGCAATTTCCATGAACTTGTGCAGCAGCAGTTCATCCTGATCATTGGGCAGTGGCGAGAGCTTCATCAGAAACCGGAGGAAGCGCTCCATTTCAATGAGAAGGAAAAATACCACCAGGATGAGGATACAGAACTGCAGGGCAAAGCTCATAATATGGGCGGCCCAGATCGAGGCCTGGTTGTAGACAAAGAGTCCGATTTTGCCGGCCAGGTTCGATAGCATCCGGGTTATATCCGCCGGGTCGAAATTTATGCCGAAGCCGGCGAGTACCCCTTGTGCCTCTCCCACCAATGTATTATTCTGGATAAAATGATGCAGTTTGAGTAGCAGGTTGCTGTCCCTGCCCAGAGAATACAGGTTAAGCGCCTCCGATGACAGGACGCCGATACAGAAGGTCATCGGCACAAAGACGATTACCACGATCAGGGTGCAGGTCAACATGGACGCCGTCCATGACGAAATCCAGCGGCTGAGCCAGGAATAGAGAGGCCGGAAAATTCCCGCCAGGAGAAAGGCCAGGATCAGGAGCTGCCAGAACGGCGACAAAACCAGGCCGAGCAGCACGATGGCGGCGAAAAAAATCAGGAGGAAATACCTGACCTGAACCGAATTGAGCGGCCGCTTTTCTCGAGGCGAACCCGGCAGCCGGCCAGGTGAAGGATGGTCTTGAGCCTGTTTAACCTGCTTGGTATGCTGCATCAGTTTTTGTGTCCGGCAACGACATGAATCATGCTGAATCCGTGACGGCTTGAGGTGGCGCCCTGCTCAATATATGGAATTTATTGCATTATCGGCAAATAAACTCATTTTGCGGCCTTCCCCGCGCCGCCCGATAACGCCGAGATCGGGCAAGAAGGCCGTTTCTGGATGAGCGCTGGATTTATTGTACTCTCTCTGGCTGAAAAAGAAAATCGCTTTACAGAACAGGATAAAAAAAGATGTTAAACAAGGATCTCGAAGTTACCCTGCGCAAGGCAGACAAAAATCAGCTCAAGGCAAAGCCGGATCCAAACAAGCTCGGCTTTGGCATCTACTTCACGGATCATATGTTCGTGATGCGTTGGAACCGGCAACAGGGTTGGCACAATGCCGAGATCACCCCCTATCAGAATTTTTCCCTTGACCCGGCGGCCATGGTTTTTCATTATGGCCAGGCCATTTTCGAGGGGATGAAGGCCTATCGGGACAGTAGCGGCCAGATCCTGCTCTTCCGGCCCACGGACAACCTGGAACGGATGAACAGCTCGGCCCTGCGCCTGTGCATGCCCCGCATTCCGGTCAACGCGGTGTTGAAGGCACTGAAAGCGCTTATTTACCTGGACCGGGACTGGGTGCCGTATAACGACGGCGCGACCCTGTATCTGCGTCCGACCATGATCGCCACCGAGCCGGTCATCGGCCTCAGGTCCTCGGAGGAATATATTTTCTTCATTATCAAGAGTCCGGTCGGGGCCTACTACGCGGAAGGGTTCAACCCGGTGCGGATTTACGTGGAGGACACCTATGTCAGGGCCGCTCCGGGCGGGGTGGGCGCGGCCAAGACCGCCGGCAACTATGCCGCCAGCCTGAAGGCCATGACCGAGGCGAACAAAAAAGGGTACAGCCAGGTGCTGTGGCTCGATGCCATTGACCGGAAATATATTGAAGAGGTCGGGACGTCCAACATCTTTTTTGTTATCGGTGACCAATTGATCACCCCGAAGCTGTCAGGCAGCATCCTGCCCGGTATTACCCGGGACTCCATTTTGCAGCTGGCCCGCGACCTGGGCATAAAAACACAGGAACGGCGGATTTCCATCGATGAAGTCATCGCCGCCCAGGAGGACGGCTCGCTGCGGGAGGCTTTCGGTTCGGGTACGGCTGCCGTCATCTCCCCGGTGGGCGAGCTCTGCTACCAAGACCGGACCATCATCATCAATGGCGGCCGGGTCGGCGATCTCTCCAGGCGGCTGTATGATAATCTGCAGGATATTCAGCGGGGCCGGCAGGAAGACGTTCACAAGTGGCTGGTTCGCGTCGGCTAACCGGCCGGGCTCAAGTTGCCCCTTGGGGTTGCCCGGGAATACTTTCACCCTGAATCCGTGACGGCTTCGGGCGGTCTTTCGTCGATCATGAATCGCGTAATTCAACCCGAAGCCGGGTGCCGATTCCTGAACTTGTTCCTGAGTAAATCGTTAGTCAAATAGATTATTAATTTCAATAAATTAAGAGATATGTGTTTTTTTCTCCCCTCTCCCTTGATTTTTCGAAAACCATCACTATTATATTGCCCAGTTTGATGATAAAAACTGCGTTTTTTGTCAGATTGAAGCGGTGTTGAGCTGGCCGCCGGACAAAAAACTTCTTTTCAGTTCAAGTCAAACCAATTAATCAACTTATTACATGAGGAGGATTGTCCATGAAGATTCGTCCGCTGAATGACCGTATTCTGGTCAAAAGACTGGAGGAAGAGGAAAAAACCGCAGGCGGGATCATCATTCCGGATTCAGCCAAAGAGAAGCCGGCCGAGGGAAAGGTTATCGCCGTAGGTCCCGGCAAAATGAATGATAAGGGTGACCGGATCGCCATGGATGTCAAGGTGGGCGACGGTGTCTTGTTCTCCAAGTATGGCGGCACCGACGTTAAGATTGATGGCGAAGACTACCTCATTATGCGTGAGGATGATGTTCTTGGCATAGTTGAAAACTAAAATCGTTGAAAACTAAAATCATAGAGAAGGAAAGGAGTTAAGAAATGTCTGCAAAAGAACTCAAATACGGCGGTAAGGCCCGCGAGGCAATCCTTACCGGTGTTAATACCCTGGCAAATGCCGTCAAGGTTACTCTTGGGCCCAAGGGCCGCAATGTGCTGATTGAAAAGTCATTCGGCGCGCCGGTTATCACCAAGGACGGTGTTACCGTGGCCAAGGAAATCGAGGTCAAGGACAAATTCGAGAACATGGGCGCCCAGATGGTCAAGGAGGTTGCCTCCAAAACTTCCGATGTGGCCGGTGACGGGACCACCACCGCCACTGTTCTGGCTCAGGCCATTTACCGGGAAGGCGCCAAACTGGTCGCTGCCGGTTCCAATCCCATGGAGATTAAGCGCGGCATCGATGCCAGCGTTGAAGCGGTCGTTGCCGAGCTTCTCAGCATCGCCAACCCGACCAAGGAGCAGAAGGAAATCGCCCAGGTCGGAACCATTTCCGCCAACAACGATGAGACCATCGGTAATATCATTGCCGAGGCCATGGACAAGGTCGGCAAGGAAGGCGTTATTACCGTTGAGGAAGCCAAATCCATGGAGACCTCGCTGGACGTGGTCGAGGGTATGCAGTTTGACCGCGGTTACCTTTCTCCCTACTTCGTGACCGATCCGGAACGGATGGAAGTCAACATGGATGAGCCGTTGATTCTCATCAACGAGAAAAAAATATCCAACATGAAGAATCTGCTGCCTATTCTCGAGGCGGTTGCCAAGATGGGCAAAGGTCTGTGCATCATCGCCGAGGACGTGGATGGCGAGGCCCTGGCCACCCTGGTTGTCAATAAACTTCGTGGCACCCTGAACGTGACGGCTATCAAGGCCCCCGGGTTCGGCGATCGCCGCAAGGCCATGCTGGAAGACATCGCCATCCTTACCGGCGGCCAGGTGATCACCGAGGATCTGGGGATCAAGCTGGAAAACGTCACCGTCAATGATCTCGGTACCGCCAAGCGCATCGTTATTAACAAGGACAACACCACCATCATTGACGGGGCCGGCGATCGTGACAAGCTGGAGGCCCGGGTTAAACAGATCCGGACCCAGATTGACGACACCACCTCCGACTATGATCGTGAGAAGTTGCAGGAACGCCTGGCCAAGCTGATCGGCGGCGTTGCCGTCATCAATGTCGGCGCCGCCACCGAGATGGAAATGAAAGAGAAAAAAGCCCGGGTCGAGGATGCGCTCAACGCCACCCGCGCCGCGGTTGAAGAGGGCGTGGTTCCCGGCGGCGGTGTTGCCTACCTGCGCTGCCTGAATGTTCTGGACAAACTGGAACTGAAAGGCGAGCAGGTCCTGGGTAAGAACATCATCCGCCGGGCTCTGGAAGAGCCGATTCGCCAGATTGCCACCAATGCCGGCAGTGAGGGTTCGGTCATCGTCGAGCATGTCAAGGGCCTGAAAGGCGCCCACGGCTTCAATGCAGCCACTGAAGGGTACGAGGATCTCCTGGCCGCCGGTGTTATCGACCCGGCCAAGGTTACCCGCTATGCCCTGCAGAATGCGGCTTCCGTTTCCGGTCTGCTGCTTACTACCGAATGCATGATCGCCGAGGAGCCTGAGCAGGAAGGCGCCGCCGCCGGCGGCGGTATGCCTCCCGGCGGCATGGGCGGCATGGGTGGAATGGGCGGCATGGGCGGTATGATGTAGCCTGTCCCTTCGACCCAAGCGCAGAACAGAGAGTCCTTTTCTCGCGATCAATGCGGGGAAAGGACTCTTTTTTTTCGTAAGCCGTCACAGGCACCCCATCTTCACGCGGTTTTTCCTGCCCGCATAGAGGGGCTATAGCGTGCAGGAAAAACTACATGAATCTAGGGCACCTGTGCCACCTTACAGTTCTGAGGTATGTGAAAGCGAACAGTTACAAACCCTGTGATCAATTACTTTTTTTATTGTTGACAAAAAACGAAAAATCTTGAAAAGTAGCACGGTTCAAGGGAGCCTTTTAAAATATATGGCGATGTAGCTCAGATGGTTAGAGCATACGGCTCATATCCGTAGTGTCCGGGGTTCAATTCCCTGCATCGCCACCATATCGATACGACCCTCGTAATCTCCATTGATTGCGAGGGTTTTTTTGGATGAGGCCGTTCGGAGGGTCAAATGGGGGAAAACCGGAGAAGAAGTCACCCTGGCGCAACGTGCCCACCATTGAATTCATGCCGGTCCTGATCAGGACAAGCTGATGAAGACCTCCTTTCTGCCGCGCACTGTCCTGGTTCTTGGCCTTGTTTCCTTTCTCAATGATACGTCCAGTGAGATGATAACTCCGCTGTTGCCCCTGTTTTTAACAGCCGCCCTTGGCGCCGGGCCGGCCGTGGTGGGGCTGGTGGAAGGCACGGCCGAGGCCACGGCCAGTCTGCTCAAGCTCTTTTCCGGATACATGGCGGACCGGGGCTGGAATCATAAGCGGCTGGTGCTGGGCGGGTACGGAATGTCCAATACCGCCCGCCCCCTGATCGGCCTGGCCCTGGGCTGGCCCTGGGTTCTGCTGCTGCGGTTTCTCGACCGGGCGGGCAAGGGGCTTCGTACTTCGCCGCGGGACGCACTTATCGCCGGCTCGGTCGACGGCGCCCGCTGTGGCCGGGCCTTTGGCTTTCATCGTGCCCTGGATAATGCCGGGGCCATGTTCGGCTCGCTTTGCGCCTATCTTTTACTTAAGCACGGCCTGCCCATGGGCCATGTTTTTCTCTGGTCCCTGATCCCCGGTCTCCTGGCCGTCATGCTTTTATTTTTCGGCCTGCAAGGGGCGGAGGTCAGGCCCCCGGCCGGCCGGCTTCCTTCCCTGCCGCCCCTGCGCTGGTCTGCTCTTGATTCCCGTTTGCGCGGCCTGATCCTGGCCACCGGCTGTCTCGCCCTGGCCAGCGCCCCGGAGGCCTTCCTGGTTCTCTGGGCCGCAGACCAGGGGCTGCGGATTGCCTGGGTACCGCTAATCTGGGCGGCGGCCAGTGCGGTCAAGGCCCTGCTTGCCGCACCGGCCGGCAGCCTCTCTGATCATTTCGGCCGCGTACCGGCCCTGCTGGTCGGCTGGTCTCTGCGCATTGTCCTGCTGCTGGCCCTGGCTTATACCAGCCTCCACCACAGTGCCGACCTGGTGTGGATACTCTTCCTGGGCTATGCGGCGGCTCTGGCCTCGACTGAAGGCGCGGAACGCGCCCTGATCGGCGATCTGGCCCGCCGTGATGAGCGGGCCACGGCCTATGGCCTGTATCACATGACCATAGGCCTGGCCGCCCTGCCCGGCGCCTTTCTGTTCGGCGTGGTCTGGGAGCTATGGGGGGCCGCAACCGCCTTTATCCTGAGTGCCGCTCTTGCCGCCGGTGCCATTGTCGTCCTGGTGCGGCAAAGTAAACAAAAGCCATAACGCAATAATTTTTTTCCTGGCCGTATGCCTGTTCAATCAGGCACCCTGCTGCCGACGCCGCGCCGGCAGGAAGTACGCTCCTGCTTTCCCCCGCCCGACTTTTTTACTCGTCGTTGAGAGAATCGAAATCAGCGAAATAGTCAGCCTTTCCTTGGTGGATATCGTTGATCAGGTTTTGCGGACTCTGGATAAATTCGGTAATGCCCTTCCGGGCTCCGTCATATATCTCGGATTTGCCATGCGAGATGAGGTTGAGGTGTTGCCATCTTTTGCAGTAGTAATCGATAATATCAGGCAACTCGGTATAGACGCTCAGCTCCGAATGCCGGTTCCCGTAACTTGATTTCTGCAGTTTTTCGATCGATAGAATCTGGGTTTTATAGAAATATTCCAAGAACATCA
The DNA here is from genome assembly GCA_013151365.1 of Deltaproteobacteria bacterium. Lineage (GTDB taxonomy): Bacteria > Desulfobacterota > Desulfobulbia > Desulfobulbales > Desulfobulbaceae > BMS3Abin13. The sequence goes on along the minus strand of JAADIK010000153.1, from coordinate 46,895 downwards.
ACTCCGCCGGCATCCGGACCTCGACACCGATACGGCCCAGCTTCCGGAGCAGAAAGAGCAGGCAGATCTTGCCGAATTTCGTCAGGCGATAGGGTAGGTACAGCTCTCTGGGGCTCTTGAGTTCCAGGTAGGATTTTACCGCAAAAATAAGTTGGCTCAGCTCGATTGGATTCCTGTCGACGAAATTATAGGTCTGAGCGGAAAACTCCCCGCGATGTTCTAAGATATAATGGACAAAGGGCGGGATCTTCCTGGTGTTGGAATAGGAATGCAGCACCCCCCGTCTGGTCATCATGAAGGGCATGGCCTGGGTGGCGACGGAAAACAGCAGCCGGTGAAATCCTTGGATTTTATGATCATGCTTGCCGTAAACCACGCCCAGCCTGATGATCGTGCAATCAAGTCCCCGGGTCTCCTGCAGGTTTCGCAGGCTCATTTCGGCCATCAGTTTAGACCGGGGATAAAAGGGGAGATCCGCCGTCAGCGGCACATGGTCCTCTTCCGTCAGATTCTCGCCCATCGGCAGAACGGCGGCCGAGCTGAAGTGGATATAGGGGATTTTCAAGGCCATGGCGGCCTTGGCCAGGTTGATGCTGCCCAGGTAGTTGACCTCGTAGGAAATCTGGGCGTCACTGTCAATGGCGGCCAGGGCCGCATTAATGATGAAGTCGGGTTTGTATCTTTGAAAATAGAGCCGGATATCCTCGGGTTCCCTGAGGCTCAGGCGTTTACTGTTCGGGGCCAGGACCTCGACTTCATTTTTGGTCTCGGTCTTGAAATAATGCATCAGCTCGCCGCCGATCAGGCCGGAGCCGCCGATGAGCACGCCAAACTTTTTTGTAGATATATCAACGATTCTGGCAGGTTTCTTGAGTCGTTTCAAGAGGGCGAAAGGCTTTTGGAAGTCATCGCCCTCCTCCTCCAGGACCTTTTTATAAAAGACACAGGTTTTGCAGGCGTTAAATTTCTTGGCAAAGGTCCCCTGTACTTTACCGCCACAGAATGTACCGGCCACAACCCAGCATGCCCTGCCGGCCTGCCTGCCGCCGTGTTTGCCGTCAAGACGCCTTTCAGTGGCAACCGGGCAGACCTCCATTTTGCCGGACAGTAACTTGCCCGGTCCCCGGCCGCATTTCATAACCTCCCAGCAATTCAGTTTCTTCCGTATCATCTCATTTGGTTCCCTGGATATTTCCTGAATAAGTTATCGGGCGCCCCGGTGGGCGGCGCGTTGAGGACCAGAAAATACGTTTGTTCAGCAATAATGCCATAAATTCCATATATTGCATGGAGTGTTACCTCGAACCGTCACGGATACAAGTAATTTCTCAGGCTGATAACTGTTGATAGTCTTATAAAATATTTTCTGAAAGCACCTCTTTTGTGGACGATAATGATGAGAACAAAACGCTTCAATGTCCGGTTCTGAACACGTAACAAGTATAATCAACAGATTTCAGCAGGGCCTGGTCGTCTTATTTACGAGCCCTGCACGTGAAATAGGAAATGTAATTCAAGAGAAATTGCCCTGATTTATCGAGAAAACATTTTTATTTGCAGCCATATATCCTATTTTCTTGTCAGCTTTTACTGTGTATCATATAATATATTAAGAATGATAACGAAATCCAGCCAATATGTAAAAAAAGTATTTTGCAGTGGCGCCAGTTCCCGGGGGTAAGCGGAAATTGACAAGATTTAGGTATCCGTCCTGCTGTCAGCAGGGAGCCGAAACTGTTTTGACGGAACAACCAAAACCGCCGGCCGAGTATGGTGAAGGGTCTCCATGTCCGGAGATTTTGGCGGAAAGTCGATTTATTTCGTTTGGGTAATTTATGTAATGAGGGCAAGTTATGGCAGCCAAACAACGTCTTGGTGAACTCCTTGTTGAAGCCAACCTGATCACCGAAACTGATCTGGGCAAGGCTCTTCGTCTCCAGGTCGGGGGAAACCGCAGGCTTGGTTATCTCCTTATTAAAATGGGTTTTATCAGCGAGGATCAACTTCATTCGGTCCTGTCGCGCCAATTGGATCTGGAGATTGTTGATGTCGCGTCGGAATTCTCCCCGACCGTCAAGAAAGTCCTGCCAAAATATCTTTGTAAGAAATACAGCGTCATCCCTCTGATGACCGGAGAAAACAATACCCTGAAAGTAGCAATGGTTGACCCTTCCGATAGTGAAGCCGTTTCGGATATTGAAAAGTACACCGGCAAAATAATCCAACCCGTACTGGCTCCGAAAAGTGATATTGAATCAAATATACGTTCACGTATTCCTTGGTCATTTCGGGATATTTTCAACTCGCAGGCTTCTTTGCGGCTGACGGCTGCCGCCACCGCCATTGCTCTTCTCATGGTTATTTTTACTGCCATGCAGTTTTATCAGGATCGAAAACGCATGGAGTACGGCAATGTAACCGTTTTCCCACATTCGATTACCTATGCGAATCATGAACTGATCCTTGGTTTTAATGACCAGAACAAAGTGTCTCTTTTTGGCCATGGTTCATATTCTTCCGGATATTATTCCGTCACCTTTAATGATACAAAATCTCTCAAAAAATTTCTTAATTCAAAAAAGGATGATTTTTCAGCCATCCAGCTCAAATGGCTTTCTTGGGCCATGACCAATCCACAAGGCATTTAATTGAGATGGTGTCCCTCCGGGGCGCCCGGTAACGGCGCGTCTGTTGTGTCGGTAACTCATTGATATTACATAGAAGAATCGGCATCGTTGCCGCCTTGCATCTGCACCGTTCTTGAACGCTCACTGATTCAGGTTTTTGGTGTGTTCAAAGGGTTTTAAGATTGACTGCCTGAATAAGGAGTCTCTTTTTGGAGACAACGCATCCGGTTCAGGATGATGCGCAATTATTTGTTGATAGTGTATCCCGGAAGAATGTTTTTTTTCTGAACCGGCCTGGTTTTCCAAAATGCGATTCCGCTTGGTGAAATGCCACGGTCCGGCCATGGCGGCAATCATTACAGTCACTTCCGGTATATGGGCGAACGCCGGAACCGATGATCGATTTACATTAAGAGGAAATTTTTCCGATCCTTCAGGTTTGCAGTGTATGCGGATTTCGTCTTTACTGTATGCTCTCTGCTCTCCGCATAGTATGTCCTTGGCAATAGCGATTACGTAATGGTAATTGCATCGTTTTGCCATTGATGTTTGTTTGTACGTGAAAACAGTAAGTTGGTGGTTGTCTCTTCTTGGCACGATAAATGCTATAGAGTAGGTGACTTCAGGTATGATTTTTCAACTTAATGTTATCCGTTTTATTTTATGGCGTTCTTATGCGATTTGGAAAAATTTTTTTAATCTTATTGAGCATCCTAATTCTGCCCGTTCTGGCATCGGCCCATCAACGTGTTATTCATGTTGAGTGGCAATATCAGCATAACGGCGACAATCTGGCCGGATTCCGTTTGTATCACGGAAATAATCTTGCCTGTGAAATAGCCGACCCCGACGCTACTTCCATGGATTGTTCTGTTGACGTTCCTGACGGAGAATCACTGTTCACCCTTACCTCCTATTTTAAGGACGGCACGGAAAGCCCGCCATCCGCCCCCTTTCCTTATGTTTTTTCGAGCGTTCTCAAGGCGGTTCTGTCTGCTGACGTGCTGAAAGGTACAAGCCCTCTGACTGTGGCCTTTAATGCGAATTCTTCAACGGGAAATATCCTCAGTTATGATTGGACCTTCGGTGATGGTGAAACAGGTGTCGGCAGTACCATCAGCCATGTCTTCAGCCCGGCTGGCAGTTATAACGTTACCCTGAAAATTACCGACGACCAGGGAGCCACGGACCAGGCAACAGTTGCGATTGTGGTTACCAGTCCTTCAAGTAGCAATATCCCTCCCACCGCGGTTGTTTCATCTTCGTCCACGGTCGGTGATGCGCCATTGCAGGTGCATCTTGATGGCTCAGGTTCCACGGACAGCGACGGTACCATTCTCTCTTATAAGTGGGATATGGGCGATGGCGGGACAGCCACCGGCCCCAAGGTGACCTATACCTACACCACTGCCGGCAGTTTTAACGCCACGCTGACCGTAACAGATGATGGCGGCTTGACCGATTCCATTTCCACCCCGGTTATTGTCAGGGAACCCCCGGCTGGCAGCAACCGCAACGTCCCGCCCACCGCGGTCATCACCGCCTCGACCAGCCAGGGCTTTGCGCCTGTCGCTATCAGTTTTGACGCCGGCGCTTCAAGTGATTCTGATGGTAAGATCAAGAAATACACCTGGAATTTCGGCGATGGCACCCGGAGGTCCGGTGTTGCGGTTGATCATGTCTATAAGCAGGCCGCTACTTATACGGTTACCCTGAAGGTAAAAGATAACAAAGGAGCGGTAAGCGAGTCTTCAACCGTTGTTACGGTGCGCTCCGGTGTCACGAATCCCTCGCTGGCGGTTGAACTCGGAGAGCTGTTGCTCAACACCAGCTGGTCTCATGTGGTTTTTAAAGAGTCGTTTGTCAACCCAGTTGTTGTCGCTGGCCCGCTCAGTTATAATGACCCCGATCCGGCGGTCGTCCGCATCAGAAATGTCACGGCAACAGGTTTTGACATCCGTATTCAGGAATGGGGTTATCTTGACGGCTCCCATGCGGAAGAAACGGTCGATTATATTGTTATGGAACAAGGGAGCTACATCCTGGATAATGGAGCCCGCGTCGAAGCCGGCACCTTTTTCGGCGGTGCTCGTTTCAAGAAGCATAAATTCATCAAGGCCTTCCGGCGCAAACCCGTATTGCTCACCAGTGTTTTGTCAAACAACGAGGAAGGTGCGCTAAATGGTCGGATCAGAGGACTTTCAAGGCGGAAGTTTAAATTTAAACTCAAGGGACAGGACGCGAACCGGCTCCCCAGGCATGTCATTGAAACGGTCGGCTATATTGCCTGTGAACAGGGAACGGGGGCTATCGGTCAACTCCTTTATGAAGTCGGCCGGACACGTAAGTCTGTTTCGGACAAGTGGCATTCGCTGTCTTTTCGGTCACCCTTCACTGCAAAACCGTTTTTCTTTGCCGGGATCCAGGGCTACCGCGGGCGCAATAATGCAACAGTCAGGTATCAGAATCTAACCGCAAAGGATGTGCAGGTCAAAGTCGAGGAGGAAACCTCCAGAAGGAAAGCTGCTCATCGAAAAGAAGTTATCGGCTACATGGTTTTTACTTCAAGCGCCCAATAGAATGTAATCGGCGCAGCTCGATTTATGCCATGATTTTAGCGGCTTCGGGGGCAGTATGCATGCTGTAATGATGTGAGATGCTGTCCCTGACATTAATTTGACGATTGACATCCTCCCCGGATACGTCCCGGTAATCTCGATCAAACGCCTGATGCTGGCCTCGCACGCAGTATCTTTCCCTCATTTCCATTCAATCCTTTGAAAATAAAAAGCCGGATCCAATGGATCCGGCTTTGGTCGTTTCTTAAGAGGTGATTTTAAGGGATTTTCCACTTGACTTGCAACTGAACTGCCGAAGATATCGATAAAGGAGTTGAGCGAAAATACATAGTAGCGTAGACTCCGAGAGTTTGAACGAAGCTGGTTTTTAACAAACACCCGGCAGCTTCGAGTGTGCGCAAGGCAGTCCTAAGGACCGGGTGCATGGGTACCTTTTTTAGTCATATGGCCGGTTTTTTTAAATAGAGATAAGCAGGAAAAAAGATGGAAGAAGAGCAGCCTAAAGGAAAACCAAAGCGAAAGCCCGCCGGCAAGACCGTGGCGGCCACTGTCATGGTTATCGGCGTCCTTGCCCTGTTATTCATGGCCGTCCGTTTTATCCGTTACCGGATGGCCTATGCCGTGACCGATGCGGTTTTTGTCCGGACCGACAGTCTGGTCACTATTGGTTTCGACCGGGTGAACGGCAGGCTTGCCGTAATGAACAAAAAAGAAGGCGATGCGGTCCGCCGGGGGGAGGTGCTGGCCGCTATCGATCCGGCGGTCTACCGCCTGCGCGTCAAACGGCTGACCGCGGAACTGGCCGAGGCCCGGCAGGACAAGGAAGGCCTCGGCATTCTTCTCGATCGTCTGCGCCAGGAAACAAAGTTGAACGAGGCTATCGCCGCCGGCCGGATCGAGGAATTGTCCCGGCAGCGGGCGTCTCTGCTGGCTCAGGCCGAGGCGATACAGGCGGAGATCGAACAGCTTGCCCGGGACCGGAAACGGCTTGAAACCCTGTATAAAGTCAAGGCGGTGTCCCGGACCCGGGCCGAAACCATTGACACCGACCTGGTCAGTAAGCAAAAAATGAAAAAATCCGTCGAAGAGCAGGCACGGGCCGTTGAGGCGTCGATGGCCACGGCCGGGAACCGGGTGAAGCTGGCCCGGACCGGCCGTCTGCGCATTCCGGAAACGGAAAAGAAGATCCAGGCCCTGGCTGACAAGATCAAGGGGTTGGCCGCCGCCCTGGCTACCGCGCAAAACGATCTCGGCAATTGTGAGCTGAAGAGTCCGATCAACGGCCGGGTCGCCAAACGATTTCTGACCGTCGGCAGCATTGTTTCTCCCAAAAAAGCGGTTTTATCCCTCATTGATCCCCGTGATGTTTATATCGTCGCCCTGCTGGAAGAGGGCAAGTTGCACGGGGTAGAGCGGGGCGCCGCGGTGAACATCAGTATCGACGCCTATCCGGACCAGAAGTTCCGGGGCAGGGTGGAGGACATCCTGCCTGCCACGGCCGCGACCTTTGCCCTGGCCCCCCGCGATATCTCGGCCGGCGAGTTCACCAAGGTGGCCCAGCGCATCCCGGTACGGATCAGCATCACCAGCGGCGATACTTCGCTGCTGCGGGTCGGGCTGGGCGGGGAAGTGGAGATCAAGCGGCAATGACCGCAACCTGGCCGGCCAGCGGCAACGTCAACGATGAACAGCCGATCTACGACCTGATTTCACCGGGTTATCGCGCTTTCCTTACCATAATCGTCATGGTCGGGGCCTTCATGGCCATCCTTGACACCACGGTGATCGACGTGGTGATCCCCAAGATGATGGGACCGCTGGCCACCGACCTGTACGGGGTGCAGTGGGTCATTACCGCCTACATGATCGCCGCGGCGGTCGGCCTGCTCCTGACCCACAATCTGGGCCGGGTCATCGGCCTGAAATGGCTTTTTCTTTCCGGGCTGCTGATCTTCACCTCGGCCAGCGCCCTCTGCGGCGTGGCGGCCTCCCTGCCGCAGATGGTCGGTTCCCGGATCATCCAGGGCCTGGGCGAGGCCTTTATCATGGCCAGCGCCCAGACCATCCTCTTTGCCATCTACCCGCCGGAGAAACACGGCATGGCCATGGGGATCTACGCCATGGGCGTGAGCTTCGCCCCTTCACTGGGGCCGACGGTGGGCGGCTGGATCACCCTGCACATGAGCTGGCGCTGGGTCTTCTATATCAACCTGCCCACCGGCATTCTCAACTTTATAGCCGGGGCGTCGTATCTGCCGGTCCTGGTCAAGAATCGGCAGCGGCTGCGTTTCAATTTCGTCAGCTATTTTTTTATGGGCGCCTTTACCGTTTCGCTTCTTATCCTGCTTTCCAAGGGCCAGCAGCTGGGCTGGGGCCAGTCTTCCACCATTGTCCTCCTGGCCTTCGGCGCCGCCGCCTCCCTGCTGTTCTATCTCTTGTCCGAGATGTTCAGCCGTAACAAGCTGATCGACCCGGCCATCTTCAAAATCAAAGAGTATACCCTGTCCATGGGGTTCTATTTCCTGATCATGGGGCTCTCCATCTACCAGCTTTTTTATCTCCTGCCGCTCTACTATGAAACCCTGAAACATCTCACTACTTTTGTCACCGGCCTGCACATGCTGGCCTTTGCCATTTTTATCGCCATCGTCTCTCCCCTGGCCGGGCTGTTGAGCGACCGCTTCGGCCCGCAGCGGGTGATTGTCGGCAGCACCATCATCTTTCTCTACACCAGTTATTTCCTGATCCCTTCTCTCAACTACTATACTCCGTCGATCCGGGCCGCCATCATCACCATCCCGCTGGGCATTGCCCTGGGTTCTTTTTTTGCCCCGGTTTCCGCCCTGGCCCTGGGATCCCTGGGTGACAAGACCGCCCAGGGAGTCAGCCTCATGCATTACCTGCGCTTTCTGGGCGGTTCCCTGGGCACGGCCATTGCCACCAATACCCTGGAAATGCGGAAAGCCGTCCATTTCGAGGGCATTGCCACCCTGCAAAACCATGACTATGTCCAGCGCTTCATCGATAGCAACAAGGACCTGATTTCGCAGTACCTGCCGTCCGGGCTCGCCGATGTCAAGGCCCATCTCCTGCTGGGCCGGGTCCAGCACCTCAAGGCCTTAAGTCTCGCCTTTCAGGATACTTTCCGTCACACCTTTGTCTTTGGCGCCTTCGGCACCATCTTCCTGGTTCTGCTCCTGCTTGCCGGCCGTAAGCCAAGGCCGGAAGAATTACGTTCATGAAAGGGGAGCAAAAAGCGGGCACACGTCAGACTCGGCCGGGAAACCATGGGCTCGTAATAAGCAATTCTTTCTCTTTGACCGGGCAATGTGCTATACTCGCCAAGAAATTCAGACGATGTACAGCGAGGCCATAATCGCCCGGCCGATCGTTGCCGGACAAGGGGGATCATTATGACGGAGCCGCTCTACACAAGTGATGAAATCTCTTCTATTCTCAAAAAAATCGATGTTCTCAATACCCTGAAGGATGTTGACACCATTCTGGACCGCATTCTTTCTGAATCCCGCCACCTGTCCAATGCCGATGCCGGCTCCATATTTCTGGTCAGGGATGACTGCCTGGTCTTCAGCTATGTCCAGAATGACAGCCTCTTTGACCGTGAAAAAGGCCGGGCCGCCCTCTACACCAATCTCACCGTTCCCATGTCCCACAAATCCATTGTCGGCCATGCCGCCCTGACCAAGGAGGCTGTTATTATCGACGATGCCTATAACCTGCCGGCCGGGGTCCCTTACCGGTTCAATACCTCTTTTGATGAAAAGTACGGCTATCGAACCACATCCATCATGACCCTGCCGCTCCTCACCATTGAAAATCGCCTGGTGGGAGTCCTGGAGCTGATCAACGCCAGGGACAAGGACCGGAACGTGATTCCCTTCAGGGAAAGGAGCCAGCTCTTTGTGTCGCTTTTTGCCAACAATGCCGCGGTGACCATTGAGCGGGGGATTATGAACCGGGAGCTGATCCTGCGCATGATGTCGATGGCGGAGCTGCGCGATCCCAATGAAACCGGGGCCCATGTTCAGAGGGTAGCGGCATATTCCGCCGAGATTTATCAGCGCTGGGCCGAAAACCAGGGTCTTGATAATAATCAGGAGATCAAATCGACCCGTGACCTCATTCGCCTGGCCGCCATGCTCCATGATGTAGGCAAGGTCGGCATCCCCGACGCTATCCTTCAAAAAACCGGACGATTGACGGATGATGAATTCGAAATCATCAAAAAACACACCCTGTACGGTGCCCGGCTTTTCACCTCCATCACCTCGGAGCTTGATCGGATGAGCCTGGAGATTGCCTTGAATCACCATCAAAGATGGGACGGCGCGGGCTATCCCGGCTGCATCCCGGAGGTGGACGAGGGAAGCGGCCATGGCGTGCTGCAGAAAAAAGGCGAAGAGATTCCGATCACCGCCCGGGTTACCGCCCTGGCCGATGTCTACGATGCCCTGTGCAGCCGGCGTGTCTACAAGGAGGCCTGGGACGACGAGAGGGCCTTTGCCATAATCAGGGAGAACTCGGGGACTCAGTTCGACCCGGAGGTGGTGGAGGCCTTTTTCCAGATAACCGATGTGCTGAGCGCTATTCGGGAAAAGTTTCAATAAAGGTCGGGTTCGGTCACTGTCCCCGTTTTGACACAGGGGGCGGTCGGATCATTGGCCGGCCGGTAAAAAAAATGTGGAAAGATGTTGCATTGAACTTGCAACATGCAGTAATGATACGAGTTATAAAAGGCCGAGTTGGTTTTTCATGGCGGCATGAAAAGTCAGCCGGACATAAGGTTGTTTCTTTATAACATATCGTCTGTGTAAGCAGAGTGTTAGAGGTGAAAAATGGGTAAAGGCGACATCAGGAGTAAACGCGGCAAAATTATTCGCAGCACCAACGGCAAGACCCGTCCCAAACCAAAAAACATCAAGAAAAACAAAAAATAGACTTGCGCCGATCATCAGGGAGCAGGCAAGGTCTGCAGGCAGAAATACTCCTGCCGCAATGGGTAAAACCGGCTCAGACGGCTGGTCGCTAATAAGTACTTTGTGCGTTTAGGTTACTTGTTAGCATTTTGTAACGAACGCACAAAGTTTTGAGAGCAGCTGAATGAATATCTATGTTGGCAACCTGCCATACAGTGTAACGGATGATGAATTACGTTCCGCTTTCGCAGAATTTGGAGACGTCGCAACCGCCAAAATTATCATGGACAGGTATTCCGGACGGTCGAAGGGTTTCGGTTTTGTTGAAATGGACAATGACTCCGAAGCGGAAGAGGCGATCAAATCACTGGATAGTACCGACATGCAGGGCCGCAAGCTGAGGGTAAACCAGGCAAAACCACGGGCGGACCGCCCCCAGCACGATTCGCGATATTAAACGGATCGCCTGCCTGCTGAAAATGCTTACTTGAGCCCCGGAAGGTCAACTTGTCAACAGCCGCCTTCCGGGATTTTTTTGTCCCCGCTCCGGTACGGTTCCCTATGGTTTGCGCAAAAAAGTAAGTCAGCGGAATCGGAGCCTGTCTCCGGGATGCGGAAATGTGCGGTTGTTTTTTGTGCGCCCCCCCCCTTATTTTTTTCACCCGGTGACCCGGTCGGGCCGGTTTTTTGCCCGGCCCGGGAGAATGGCATCAACGAAGCGTTTAGAAGGTGTAGCGCAACGACAGGGAAACCATGTCGGACTGGTGATCCGTGCCTGCGGCGTCACCCGGGAAGTTTTGCGTCTCCCCGGTGAGCAGGTCGGTTACCTTGGTACTGCCTTTGGTCTCATAGTATATCTGATAATGGTATGCAGCCAGGAGTGATAACTGATCGGTAAAATTGTAGCCGCCGCCTAAGTCAAAAGAGACCATTGACCCGGTATCGAAATCATTTTCAAAGAGCAGGTTACGCATGTGGTGATGATCGACATCCTCGACCTTGACCAGGGTGCTGCCGATAAGACGGCCCGTTAAGGTTGCCTTCTCCAGCTTGGCCGCGAAGGCCAGTCCCAAATAGGGCACGCCAAACGTCTGTTCATAGGTTATCCCCGGCTCATCGTCCGGAAAGGTGCCGATGGTATCCCGCAACGCATAGGTTGAGTAGATATACGATCCCCCCTTGGTTTTCCACTCCCAGTGATCATGCTTATAACCGATGAGGGCGCTGAATGTGACCTGGTCAAACCTGTAAAAGGGAAACTCGACATTGAGATCATACATGAGCCCCTCGGACAACTCCACGTTATTGTGGTGGGACCAGTGGGTCCAGTCCCAGCCTTCGACAAACCAGTCATAGTCGTCCATGGAGCCGTTGCCGTCGTTGGCCTTGACCCAGATGTCACCGTTCAACTTCAGCCAGGTAGCCGGCTGAACCGATACGCCCGCATTGAACATGAAGACATCCCTGAGCCTCCAGGTCAACTCGCTCAGTTTATATCCGGAAGCGGCCGTGTCATACACGGATTCGGTGGATTCTCCTGAGAGATAACCGGCACCAATATGTCCGGACACAATGATCACCTCTTTATTGATCCGCACCGTGGTCTGATTACCCTGCCGGATACTTGTCGCAGCGAAAACCTGTGTCGCTCCGGAGACAGCAAGTAGTGCGGCAAGAACGCTGCTCCAGAAATAAGCTGCCGCCATATTTTTTTCGGTCTTCATTTCTCCCCCCCTCCTTTTTTTTCGGCAAAATGACGTATGTTACCAATAATTTTAAATATATCATGCTGCTGGAGAATGTAAAAGAATTTATGAAAAAAAGCTGAAGAGGGGATGGCGGCAGATATTGAATGTATGGAGACCGATCTGTTTCAAACCACTTATAAAAGTCTGGTTGCGTTTAATTCAGGCAATCCGGCGGCAATGATCTTGGCAAAAGTGCTTTGAATGTCATAGGGAATATAGCGGGTCTCAATCATCCTTTCCTCCTCGTCCCAGATGACGTATTTGGCATTATTATTGCCGTCTCGCGGTTGGCCTACTGAACCGATATTGATCAGGTGGCGACAATGGGGTTCAAGACCAAGGATGCCCCTTTCGAGGCGCTGACTATGAATATTGCCCGACGGGTCGAGGGTGTAGAGGGCAAGGGTGTGAGTATGTCCGAAAAAACAAAGCGTTTCGGCAAATTCAGAAAAAATATCCTTGAGGAGGTGTTTTTGCGCAGCAAAGAGATAACGGGTGATGGAGGCAGGAGGGCGGCCGTGGACCATGCGGGTGTTCCCGAACAGCCGGGTGACCGGCATGGCCGCAATATATCGCAGGGTGGCCGGGGAAATGAGGGTCCGGGTGATGTCGAGTGACTGCCGGGCAATAAAATTGAAAGAGTTGGCGTAACGGTCGTTGAGCAGGGCCAGTTCGTGATTGCCCATCACCGTGGGAATGGCGCGGTTGCGAATTTCCATGATAACCTTTTCCGGCTCCGGGCCATAGCCGACACAATCTCCCAGGCAGAAAATCGTCTGGATGGCAAGCCGGTCAATATCGGCCAGAACGGCTTGGAATGCCTCGAGATTGCCATGGATGTCGGAAATAAACGCTACCTTTTTCATCCGGGGACCGTCTTGGCGGACTTTATGTATGGATCGACACTCTCTCCGGGGAGATACATAAAATATACCTGAATCCGTGAGCGTTCGAGAACGGTGTAGATGCACGGCGGCAACGATGTTGATTATCCTGGTGTGATATCAACGAGTTGTCAACGCAGCAAATGCGCCGTTATCGGGCGGCGCGGTGAAGAACAGGAAATGCATTCTTTCGGCAATAATGCAATAGATTCCGCATATTGCATGGGGTTTTCTCAAGCCGTTACGGATTCAGGACACAATCAAGCTACCGACAGAATCAGGGTAAAAAAACTTTTGGTAAAAAGCAAGGTCTTGCTTGAGGACCCCGGGGAAGATGCGGAACAGTTATGGGAAGGATTGTAGTTCTTCAGGCAGAAACACCTTTGATTTTTTGCCGGACTGTAGCCGTTACAAAAAACCGGAATAAGAAAGACAAGCCCTGGCGGGCGGGGGCTGCTTTCTATCATCTGGAAATAATAGGTAATTTTTTAAGGGAGAATGCCCGGCCCGATCTCTTTTGAGATCGATTTTCCGCCGCTATGTGCACCGAAGTTTCTTGACCATTAATGAAGATTTATGTAACGATAAAATAAGCTTTTTTTCATAAAGGCGACCATTCATGATTTCCGTTATCTTTTGAGGTGAAATGTATATGAAGCACAATGGATCAAGACTGTTATTTCAGGGCATTCTCCTCGTCTTTGCTGCACTTGCCGTTGCCTCCTGGTGTCAGGCGGCTGAATCCACAGCTGATGTTTCCGCGAATGCGGCGTTAAAGGCCAAGGCGCGTCACGAAATTGTAGGCGCCTCGGCAAAGCTGCCGATAGACCCGGAGTATAAGATTGGTTATCGGGATATTTTATACGTCAGTATTTACGGCGAAGGATCCATGGCCGTGGGGGAAGGGGTACAGCCACCGGCGGCCGCAAACGAGATAGGGCGCACCGGCGTCCGGGGCCGGGATCATGTTCGTGAAGGTGGCGGTGGCATCGAAGTTCGACAGGATGGCCGAATTTCACTGCTCCATATTGGCGATGTGTCTGTGGTCGGCATGACCCTGAGACAGCTTTCAGACTATTTGAAAAAACTCTACAGTACCATTTACGAAAATCCCAGCGTGACCGTAACGCTTGTTCAGAGCAACAGCCGTCAATATACGATTATGGGCCAGGTGCGACATCCGGGGCTGTACTATTTGGATTTCCCCGTCACGATAGTGATGGCCATTGCGAAAGCCGGCGGCTTTACCGAATGGGCCAAATCCGATGTGACTGTTATTCGGCAAACGCCGCCCGGTATCACCGGAAAGCAGAAAAAGGGCGTCAAGGGGAAGACCTTCGAATTTGATTATAATGATTTTCTCAAGGGTCGTAACCTTGGGAACAATATCGTTATCAAGTCAGGTGACGTGATCGTTGTTCATTAAAGAGATAAAGAGGGGATTCGTTATGCTCAACAATAGCAAGCTGTTACGTTTTGCGGTGACCCTGTCCGGAGTGATCGTTCTCTTCGCTCCCTCTTGCGCCGCCGCCCGGCAAACTACTGTTACCGGTTCTATCGGCATGGGATATAATTATTGGGAGAGAACGTACAAGGGTGAGAATCCGGAAGCGTACCTCAATGAGGGGGACCGGCGCGATTGGTCTGTCTGGCCGGAAATCGAGCTCCGGTCCAGCGGCATTCATGATTTATTGTCGCTGCGATATAGGCCGGTACTGACGTATGATGATCTGCGTGATACCTCGTATGTTGATCATTATCTTACCTTGGCCGGCCAACGTTCTCTGACCAGGAACTGGAACGTTTCGCTCAGTAATAATTTTGTTCTTTCAACCGATCCCACGAGAGATGAAACTCCTTTTTCCCGCCTCGGACATGAAGGCCCTGCCGCTGGCACCCCGCAGGGACCAACAACACAAAATGCAGAGCAAGCCAGCAGGGATACGCAGCTCACCTGGAATTTAGGACGAAGACGGTACTGGACAAATGATTTAACCGTTAGGACTGACTATACCTATGCGGAAGACAGTAACGTCGGCGTCGGCTATACCTACGATGCCCTGCGCAACGAGTCCGGCGATAACGGCAATGCCGATGAATACGAGGAATACGACCGGCACGATTTTTCCGGACTCTGTTCCTACCGGTTCAGCCCGGCGTGGAAATCGAACCTGGAGCTTCATTATATCAAAGGCCTTTATAATGATAACGGGGTTCCCGCCGGTTTATCTTCGGACCTGGAGGAGTATCGGGCAGACTTCGGCGTTGACTATAACCAGGGGGTCACCGATACCTTCCCTTTCCTGTACAAGTTCCGGGAGACACGATATGATGACTACCGGCGTAATGATATATGGGTACACGAATTCACTGTCGGCTGGGATCATGCCCTGGACGAGCGGACCCATCTGATTATCGGCGGCGGCCCTGCCTATGTCGATGCCGAGGATATGAACGGGGAGTGGGTTTACAGCCTGTATCTGACCTTTACCCGGGCCTACCAGCATGCGAATTTCAGCGCCCGGCTTGAGAAAACTTATGCTACGGAGAACTTTACCGGGGCAGGTGATATCGGCCTGTCGGATATAGTCGAGGCAAGAACGGATTTGACCTATCAGTTCACTGAGAAATTGTCCTCCGGTATCTTCGGGCTCTATCGTTACCGGGGTATTCTCAATCCCCAGGGTGAATATTACCGGGCCGCCGTTGGGGACGGAGTGCCGTCGACGGGGCGGAATGTCGGAGACGTAACCTATATCGAGCACGGTTATTCAGCCGGGGCGAATTTGGATTACCGTTTCCTGAGATGGTTTGTTGCCAGTGTCCGGTATGTCTATTACAAGCAGGATGCGGATCTTGTTCGTGATTCCTATACCGATAACCGCATCATGTTGCAGCTGGCCGTGACCAAGGAGCTCTGGCGTTGATATTTTTCCCGGACTCGGGCGGTCCCGCGACCTCCTATCCCCGGGGATGAAAACGCTGGTGAATGGCTTTGAGGCGGTCTGTTTCAATTTTGGTGTAAATCTGGGTGGTGGAGATGTCGGCATGGCCGAGCATCATCTGGACCGCGCGCAGGTCGGCACCGCCTGCCAGCAGGTGGGTGGCAAAGGAGTGGCGCAGCATGTGGGGGCTGATCCGGTGTCTGGTCCCGGCCTGGATGGCGATGCCGTTGATGATCTGCCAGAACCGGTTGCGGGTCATGGCGCCGCCCCGGTTGTTCAGGAAGAGAAAGGGGCAGGATTTTTTCTTGACCAGTTGCGGCCGTCCCTGGTCAAGGTAGTCTTCGATACGTTCCCTGGCCACCTCGCCAAAGGGCACCAGCCGTTCTTTGTCGCCCTTGCCCAGCACCCGCAGGTGACAGCTGGTCATGTTGCAGGCCTGCACCGGCAGGCGGACCAGTTCCGAGACCCGCAGGCCGGTGGCATACATGAGATGCAGCATGGCATAGTCGCGCAGGATGAGCGGTGTTTTTTTTTCCGGCAGCGCCAGGAGCTGTTCGACCTCGGCGATGCTCAGGGCCTTGGGCAGGCTGTGGCCGGTCTTGGGCGGGTCGATATCAAGCACCGGGTTGGCGGTGAGCCATTTTTCCCGGCCGAGGAAAGCAAAAAAACAGCGAAGCGCCGCCAGCCGCCTGGCATTGCTGCGGGAGCCTATTTCGTGTTCGTGGCAGTGACGGAAGAAGGCCCGGATATGTTCGGTGGTGATTGCCGCCGGCTGTTCAAGCCGGTACCGGTCAAGAAAGTCCAGGAAAAAACGCAGGTCTGAACCGTAGGCGAGAACGGTGTTGCGCGCGAGACGTCTCTCGGCAATAAGGTAATTCAGGAAAAGATCTAGACAGGTTGAAAGTCGCTGTTGTTTCAGAACGTTCGCTTGGTCGAAGATGGTGGCGGAGATAACGGCAAAGGCCTGCCGGTTTGCCGTACGGCAGGCCTTTGTCGTTAATAATTATTTTTCATGCGGTTAAACTTGCGAAGTTTACGGAGGGCTTCGGCGCTTTTGCGACGTTTGCGGACACTGGGTTTTTCGTAATATTCACGCCGTTTGAGTTCGCGTTTTATTCCGTCTATCTGTAATTTTTTTTTGAGCTGGCGGATCGCGTACTCAATGTCGCCTCTTACTTCTACATCGATCATGTTAAATCACATCCTTTTAACGGCCATCGCCGCCAGATTGGTTAAAAATTATATGAGAAATTATAATTCTATTCTGCCGCAAAAAATCTGTCAATGAAAAATTGTCATGAAGGGATGGTATTCAGGGCTTGCGCAGAAATTAATGGCAGAATTGGCGCCCGGATTTGGGTCAGATTGAGTTGGGCCGATTGAGCAAAACCGCAGGCATAGTAGAGTTATGTTGAGGATTTTGCGATTGAGGCTCGGCTCAAGATGGCCGGAAGACGGGATGCGAAAATGCCAAGTAATTTATGCGCAAGCCCTTAGGAGGCGTTGGGAAAAATTTTCCCCGGGTTGAGAATATTGGCCGGGTCAAAGAGCTGCTTGATCTGTTTCATGACGGCCAGGGCCCGGGGCTCGATTTCGAGCGGCAGAAATTCCGCCTTGGTAATGCCGATTCCATGCTCGCCCGAAAGGGTGCCGCCCAGTTTGATCACAAATTCAAAGAGCCGCTTCCTCGCTACGTTGCCGTTTTCGAGTTCCCTTGCATTGTGGCGGTCGATCATGATGTTGACGTGAATATTGCCGTCACCGGCATGGCCGAAGGTCAGGATCGTCAGGTCGAGCCGGCGGGCAAGATCCTCGGTGAACTGGACGAGATCCGGTATCTTTGAACGGGGAACCACCACGTCTTCACTGATCTTGTGCGGCCGGAGCGAAAAGGTCGCCGGCGATATGGAGCGCCGGGCCTGCCAGAGATGGTCGCGCTCCGTTTCGTCAACGGCGTAGCGGTAGGCGATGCCCTGTTGCTCCAGGAAGGGCAGCAGCCGTCGTTTCTGTCCTTCGACCTCTGCTCCCGTCCCGTCGAGCTCCAGCAGCAGCAGGGCAGCCGTGTTCTCCGGCAGGGGCGGGGAAATGGCAGCGCCGACCACGCTGATGGCGGTCCGGTCCATGTATTCCAGGGTACTGGGCGTGATTGCCGCGGCCATGATTTTCGCCGCGAACCGGGTGGCGTCGGGCAGGGACGCAAAGGTCACCAGGAAGGTCGCCTTTGTTTCCGGCCGGGGCAGGAGGCGCAGGATCAGCTTGGTAAAGATGCACAGCGTCCCCTCGGAGCCGATAAAGAGATGGGTCAAGTCGTAGCCGACCACCCCTTTCTCGGTCCGGACCCCGGTTGTCATTATCTCGCCGGTGGGCAGCACCACTTCCAGGCCGATAACATAATCCCTGGTGACCCCGTATTTGACGGCGCTCGGGCCGCCGGCGCATTCGGCGGCATTGCCGCCGATGGAACAGAACTTGAGGCTGGCCGGGTCCGGCGGATAGATCAGATGGTGTTTTTTCAGCGCCTTTTGCAGGTCGCCGTTGATCACCCCCGGTTCGACCACGGCGATCATGTTGTCCGGATCAAGCTCCAGGATCCGGTTCATCCGGCTGGTCGCCAGGACCAGGCCGCCGGCGACCGGCAGGCTGCCGCCGGTCATGCCGCTGCCGGCGCCGCGGGGCACGACCGGGAACCGGTATTCGTTGGCCAGTTTCAGGATAGCGGCGATCTCTTCGGGGGTGCCGGGAAAGGCAACCGCCTCGGGCTGGAAGATGCGCCCCGTGCCGTCGTAACTGTAACAGCTCAGCTCTTCGGCCGCAGTGGTCAGGTGCCCGTTGCCGACGATTTTCTGCAGTTTTTTTATCAGTTCCCGATCCATATCCCCGACCATACTGAAAAGAGCGGCTGGAAACCAGATTTTTTACGGAAAATTATTGAAAATGTTGTTATTCAACATGTCATGTTATTTGGTGCCTGAATCCGTGAGTGTTCAAGAAAGGTGTAGATGCAAGGCGGCAACGATGTTGATTGTCCTGGTGTGATATCAACGAGTTGCCAACGCAGCAGATGCGCCGTTATCGGGCACCCCGGAGGACGGCGCGGTGAAGACCGGAAAATGCGTTTATTCAACAACAAGGCAATAAATTCCATATATTGCATGGATTACCACCTCAAGTCGTCACGGATTCAGGTGAACGAGATGGAAGCGGGTCCCGGGGAGGAACTATGAGCAGATTACGGCTGGCCCTCATCGCCGGCGGTACATCAGGGGAACGAAAGGTGTCGCTGCAGGGCGCGGCGGGAGTGGCCAAGGCGCTGGACCCGCAAAAGTATAAAGTCAGCCGCTATGACCCGGCAACCGACCTGCCCCGGCTCGCCGCGGATGCCGCGCAACTTGATGTGGCGTTTATCCTGCTGCATGGCATTCACGGCGAGGACGGGACCATGCAGGGCTTTCTTGAGTTGCTCGGCATTCCCTACCAGGGCGCGGGCGTACTGGGCAGCGCCCTGGCCATGGACAAAAACCTGGCCAAGACCCTCTATCGGCTGCATGGCCTGCCCGTGGCCTCGTGGGAGATGGCAAGCCCTGATGATGTCCGGGACCCGGGGCCGCTGCTTGAGCGGTTGCGGCTGCCCCTGGTGGTCAAGCCGGTCCGGCAGGGCTCCAGTATCGGCATGTCCGTTGTCCGGGAGGCGGGGGGACTGTCCGAGGCCCTGCAAAATGCCTTTGCCCATGACCGCCAGGTCATGGTGGAGGAGTTTATCAGGGGCCGGGAGATCACCGTCGGGGTGCTCGGCAACGATGAGCTGACCGCCCTGCCGCTGGTGGAGGTTATTCCGGGGGAGCAGTATGATTTTTTTGATTACGAGGCCAAATACAAACCCGGCGCAACTAGGGAGGTGTGCCCGGCCGAGGTCAGTGACGGGATCAGGAGCAAGGCGCAGGAGTACGGCCTTATCGCCCACCGCGTCCTGCAACTGCGGGGCTACAGCCGGACCGACATGATTGTCAGGGGCGAGGACATTTTTATTCTGGAAACCAACACCATCCCGGGCATGACGCCGACCAGCCTGCTGCCGCAGGCCGCCGCCCAGGCCGGGCTCTCATTTTCAGCCCTGCTTGACCGGTTGATCGAACTGGCCCTGGAACGGGGTGAGCACGGCTTTTCCGTGCCGGCCGGGTCCTCAGGGGGAGCCCTAAAAACGCTTTTCAAAGTAGGGCTGCAGGACCTCGGGTAACCGGATCGTTCCGTCTTCCTGCTGGTAATTCTCCATGATGGCCAGCAGGGTCCTGCCGACGGCCAGGCCGCTGCCGTTCAGGGTATGCACCAGGCGGCTTTTCTTTTCGCCGGCCGGCCGGTAGCGGATGCCCATGCGCCGAGCCTGGAAGTCATGGTAGTTGGAGCAGGAGGATATCTCCCGGTAGGCGCTCTGCCCCGGCAGCCACACTTCGATGTCATAGGTCTTGGCGGCGGAGAAACCGAGATCGCCACCGCAGAGCTGCACGACCCGGTAGGGCAGGCGCAGCAGTTGCAGCACCTCTTCGGCATCGGCCAGCAAGGCGTTCAGTTCCTGCTCCGATGTTTGCGGCGTGGTGAATTTGACCAGTTCCACCTTTTCAAACTGGTGCTGGCGGATAAGGCCCCTCGTATCTTTGCCGTATGACCCGGCCTCGGAGCGGAAACAGGGAGTGTAGGCCGTATATTTCAACGGCAGGTCGTCCTCGACCAGGGTCTCGCCGCTGTGGATGTTGGTGACCGGCACCTCGGCCGTGGGAATCAGCCACAGGTCCCAGTCCTGGATGCGAAACAGGTCGTCGGCGAATTTGGGCAG
This sequence comes from Deltaproteobacteria bacterium, assembly GCA_013151365.1. Classification (GTDB taxonomy): domain Bacteria; phylum Desulfobacterota; class Desulfobulbia; order Desulfobulbales; family Desulfobulbaceae; genus BMS3Abin13. The sequence goes on along the minus strand of JAADIK010000153.1, from coordinate 26,347 downwards.
CTGGCCGGTGCCGGTCATGGTCTTGCTGTTGACCATGAACGGCGGCAGTATCTCGGTGTAGCCGTGTTTCTGGGTATGGAGGTCGAGGAAGAAATTGACGAGCGCCCTGGAGAGGCGGGAGCCGAAACCCTTGAGGATGGCGAACCGCGCTCCGGCCAGCTTGGCCGAGGTCTCGAAATCCAGGATGTCCAGCTCTTCGCCGATTTCCCAGTGCGGCCGCGGCGTAAAGGTAAACTCCGGAATCTCCCCCCACTTCCTGATCTCGATGTTGTCGCTGTCGTTGTCGCCCTCGGGCACGGAGTCGTCGCACAGGTTGGGAATGGCCATGACAATATCGTTCAGGCGCGTCTGCACCTCGGCCAGCTCATTGTCCAGCTCCCTGATCCGGGCCGAAACCTCGCGCATTTTGGTGATGAGCGGTTCGGCCTGGTCATGGGCGCCGGTTTTTTTCAGCTCGGCAATCTCCTGTGAAACCGTGTTGCGCAGGTTTTTTAGACTTTCAACCTCCCCGAGCAGGGCGAGTCGCCGGGAATCGGTCGCGGTAAACCGGTCGATGATGGCCGGGTCGAGGCGGCGCAGGGCGGTCTTTTTTCGTACCAGGTCGATATGTTCACGGATAAAGCGTAATTCAAGCATGATTCAGGTTTTTGTTTTTCTGGTGTTTATGGATGGACTCTTACTATCATGACGTTTGCCGGAAAGCAACTGCTATTGCAGTAACCTGAATCCGTGACGGCTTGAGGTAATATTTCATGCAATATATGGAATTTATTGTATTATATGCTGAATAAACGCATTTTCCGGTTTCACCGCGCCGCCCTGCGGGGCGCCCGAGAACGGCGCATCTGCGCTGCGTTGGCAACTCGTTGATATCACACCAGGATAATCAACCTCGTCGCCGCCTTGCATCTGCACCGTTCTCGAACGCTCACGGATTCAGTAACAGTTCCCCAGGGGCGGCTACCCCGTGGGATATTCTGCCCGTACCTATTGCATTGCTTTTCATGAATCTGTCTGCTACTCTGAGCTGATCATGAAAATCGAGGTTCCCTGACCCCTGAAATCCGGCCCTGGTCTTTTGGAAATACATCAAAATCTTGCCATATTTTTTGCCGAGCTGCGCCGCTCGGTCCGGTCGCTTGGTCTGAGCATCATGGCGCTGACCGCTACGCTTTTTTTTCTGTCGAACAACCTGCTGCTGGCCATGCAGGATCATCTGAAAGAAAAACTGTACTTTTTTTCCGTGGCCGGGCCGTTTCTGGCCCATGTCAAGGTCGCCTTTTTCGGAGCCCTGTTCCTGCTGATGCCCTGGATCATGTACGTGGTCTGGAAGGGACTGGGCCGTCCTTTCGGGGTGACCGGCAAGACCTTGTTTTGGTTTGTGCTTGCCACCTGTTTCCTTTTCTATGCCGGGACGCTGTTCTGCTACCTGCTCACCCTGCCTTACGGCATCAGCTTTCTGTTGAGCTATCAGTCCAAGGATTTGCGGCCGGTTATCTCGGTGGGCCGTTTTGTCAATTTCGTGATTATTTTCATTCTTGCCTTCGGGGTGATTTTCGAGTTGCCGGTCTTTATGGTGTTCAGCGCCAGGGTCGGTGTGTCCAGAAAGGTTTTTGAGAAAAACCGGCGTTATGCCGTTCTGATCATTGCCATCCTGGCGGCGGTCCTGACCCCGACTCCCGATATTTTCAACATGGCGCTCATGGGTTGCCCCCTGTATCTGCTCTATGAGGCAGGTATCATGGTTATCGTCATTTTTAAAATGGACAAGAGGCGCCCGGTAACGACAGCGGCCGGCGGGCGGGAGGACAGGCAGAAGGACGACGGACAAGAGGACGGATAGAAGACTGGTAACCACAAGAGGAGTGGCGCTCGGCTCAGAATTCGATTATTTTACAGCCGTGCTGTTGCAAAAGCGCCGCCGTGACCCCGATTTGCGGTGTCAGGCCGCAGGAGGGACTTCCGGCCTTCAGGTAGGCGGTTTTGATCTGCCGGGCCCGGGCGATGGCAAGGCACTGGCGGGCGCCCCGAATAAAGTTGTCGCTGACGTCAAGGCCGGCGCGATTGATAACAACGGCCCGGCCGGCCAGCACCTCGTGGCCGTCGCCGCCGACCAGGTCGGCGGCCGTTCTCGGCGTGGGCAGGCCGCCAAGCTGTTCCGGGCAGACCGGAATCCAGTTGCGGTTCTCCAGCTGTCGCAGGCAGGGGGGCGAAGGTTTGCTCCGGCCGTCATAGCGGGTGCAGAGTCCGGTGAGGCAGGCGCTGACGAGACATTTTTCAGGGTTTGGTTGCGGCATCGTGGCTGGACCGGGCTGCGGTTGAAGGTTAATTTGACGCGGGACGGATTATGGTTTCCAGGCAACAACAGGGATTGACCTTGCAGGAGCGCCGGTTCCTCCGGCGTATTGTTGTACTGGTCGTTGTCCTCGGCATGCTCTGGCTCATTTTTGCGCCGGGCCGCGGCCTTTTAAGCTACAGGCGTCTGCAGAGCCGGGTTGACACCCTGGCCAGGGAAAACAAGGCCCTGGCCAAGCATAACGCCGAACTGCGGCACGATGTGGACCGGCTGCAACACGATAGCGCCTATCTTGAAGAACTGGCGCGGCAGAAGTATGGCCTGCTGAAGAAAAACGAGATGGTCTTCGAGTACAAGCCGGCAAAAAAAAAGAAAAAGTAACTGTTCAGCTGCACCCCATCTTCGGGCGATCAGGCCGCCTCACATAGCTATACTATAGATTCGTTGGCCTGCTTGCCCAAATATGGAGCACATCTGAACAGTTACCGACCTCGTATCTTTTGGTCCTGCGGTCGGCAAGGGCTGGAAAGCCGCACGGGCTTTCAAAATCAGGCTCAGGAGAATCCGGTTTTCGAGGAACAGCCGGAAAGGGCACCTGTCGGTATCGAGCCCCCGCCGTGGCTGACGCGGAAACTCGTGGTGGAGATTGTTTTTTTGACATTCAGGCTGCTGCACTTTTTGCACTTGATCGTTTTCGCGGTTGCCGAGGCCGTGGTGAGCACTTCAAAATGGGTTTTACAGTCTTTACAGACGTATTCATAAATGGGCATTACTGGATCCTCCGGGATTGTATATATATGATTTCAATATGTTGATCAGGGTTTATTTTCCTCTGTTTGTCGTACTTTAAGCATTGAGGTTGGAGTTGTCAGCTAAAAATTCGACGGCAAATTCGCAACGGACCCGGCAGCGGGAAGCGCCGGCACGACTTGCCCGTGAACTCGGCAAAGTGCTGAGGTTTCACCAGGCCCTGGGAATCAACGAATATCCGGGTTCTCCCGGGTTGCGCAGTTTTCTGGCAAAAAAGACGGCCGAGGCGGAGACGTCGCGGCCCGGGAGGGTTTCACCCCCGGTCAGGCCGCCGCGGCCCCGGCCCGAACCGGGAGAGCCGGCTGGACCCCGGCTGCAGTGTCTCGGGCGGGAGGCGGCCTCCTGCAGCTTCTGCCCCCTGGCCGCCGGCCGCTTGGGGACCGTCCCCGGTTCGGGCGGCGAAAGCTCCGCGCTCATGGTGGTCGGGGACTGGTCGCAGCAGGAAAAGGGCAATTTTTCGCCGGCAACCATCTTCGGCCCCGATGATGATGCCCTGCTGGTCAAAATGATGGCGGCCATCGGTCTGCAGCCCGGCGATATTTATGTGACCAACTGTGTCAAATGCTGTCCGCCGCCGGGACCGGAGCCGGATCGTACCTGCCTGGATGCCTGCTTTTCATTTCTAGAGCGGGAGATTGCCGCCGTCAGGCCCCGGGTGATCTGCGCCATGGGGGACATGGCGGCCAGGATGCTTCTGGGCCGCGAGGAGCCGCTGGTCCGGCTGCGCGGGCGGATGCAGCAATTTCGCTACCAGGCCGGGACGCCGGTCGCCGTGATGCCGACCTTTCATCCCCGTTTCCTCCGCCGGCATGAGGAGATGAAAAAGGGCACCTGGCTTGATCTGCAGGCCATCCGGCGCCATCTCGCCGGTCGTTGACCGCTGCGTGGTTACACCGTTTCGGGCCATGCCCGGGGCGGTTTTTTATCAGCGCGGTATCAACCGCTCCCAGTCCGGGGTGCCCGGCCCCGCCGGGGGGGTCTTCCGATGTCGCGGCCGGCCGGCATTGACGCATTTTCGCTCCGCCTCTATGCGGTCCGGCATGGAGAGCTTGATCATATTGCCGATATTTTCATCCATGTTTTTCAGGTTATGCTGCAGGGTAAGGGTGATGCGGTTGTTGTCCTTGTCTGTCCTTGTCCGTGAACTCCCACTTCCACGCCCGGATAATACCGAAGGTGCCGCCCGTGAATTTATAGGGTTTGCCGAATTTTTTCGTATAACGCTCCAGGATCTGCCGGTAAAATTCAGCGCTCGGATCCTTGAACTTGAGCTTGATTTTAACGATTTCTCCGGGACGGGCGCAATCTCCGTAATAGATAACGCCTTTTCTGAATCCCCCGGTTTCGTCGACGACCACCTGGTGCAGAACGTTGCGGTTGCTGATGACATTGTAGTCATTGATGGAAGCGCCCAGTCTGAAGCCGCCGATTTCATGGGGGGCGCGGTCCGCGGCCGCGGCGAGATGGGGTACCAGAAGAATGGATAATATACAGACAAGTTGTCGGATCGTCATGATTTTCTCCTCTTGACGGGCTTGGTTCCCGACGCCGCCTCTCCCTTCATTTCCCCCTGAATCCGTGAGCGTTCGAGAACGGTGCAGATGCAAGGCGGCAACGAGGTTGATTATCCTGGTGTGATATCAACGAGTTGCCAACGCAGCAGATGCGCCGTTATCGGGCGCCCCGCAGGGCGGCGCGGTGAAGACCATAAATGCATTTATTTGACAATAATACAATAAAATCCACATGCTGCATGGAATAGTACCTCAAGCCGTCACGGATTCAGGTTCTCTTGTGCCGACTGGTCGAGCAGGGCGTGCGTCTGATCGACGAAGCGCCTGATCCGCCACCGGACAATGTCGGCAACCGCCTCGGAATACTGTTCGGAATATTGCTCCAGGACCTTGCGAAAGGCCTCCCTGGTAATGGAGAGCAGGGTCACGTCCGTCACCGCCCTGGCCGAGTAAAACCAGTCGAACTCGGCCAGCAGAGCAAGCTCACCGAAAGAGTTGAACCCGTCGGCGGCAAGGGTCTGCAACAGGCATTCACGGCCGTTATACTTTTCGCAGACGGCCACCGTGCCGGTCATGATGAGGTACATGCGGTCGCCGGGCTCACCCTGCCTGATGATCGGCTCGTCTTTTTGAAAGCGCTCTCTTTGAGAGAGGTAGGCGTAAAGCCGAAGCATTTCAAGCGGTATGTCGGCAAAGACGGGCTGGCGCCGTAGAAAGGCCATGTTTTCCTCGAGACTGCCGCGGCCGGGCGAAGCCCCGTGCTCAGTGTTTCCGGGCGAGTTCATAAAACGCTCCTTTTTGGGCCATCAGTTCGTCATAGGTTCCCTGTTCGACCAGGGACCCGGCCTTGAGGACAAAGATCCGGTCATAGGAAGGGGCCAGGTCAAGGCGGTGGATGACGGCAATAATCGTCTTGTTGCCCCGGTACCTGGTCTCCAGGAGTTTTTGAATTCGGGCCTGGGAGGTATTGTCCAGGCTGGACGTGGCCTCGTCCATGATCAGAATCGGCGCGTCTTTGAGCAGAGCTCGGGCAATGGCCACCTTTTGCTTCTGCCCGCCTGAAAGCCGGTCTCCTTTGCTGCCCACCTCGAAATCGAGACCGATGTCCAGGATTTCGTCCAGGAGTCCCTCCCGGGCAAAGGCCTGTTTGGTCACCTCGTACAGGCCTTCCACGTCGCGGGCCTCCCGGGTCGTTGCGCCGAAAAGGATATTGTCGCGCAGGCTGTGCTTGTACAGGTATTCCGACGGGCAGTAGGCGATGAAGTCGCCGCCTGCCCCGGAGTCCCCGGCGCGTTGCGGCAAAGCGGTGGCTCCGGTCCGGCCCCGGGGCCGTTCCTCTGCCCGGCGGTATGTCTTCAGGTCAATGCCCGCGATCTGTTCGAGAAAGCGGTGCCGGGCCTGCAGGATTTTTTCAGCCAGGCCGGGCGGCATGGTTACGATGGTATGGTGTCCGGGAATAAAGCGCAGGGCGAGCAGGAGGAGGGCGTCCTTTTCTTCCTTTTTTTGCGGCTGCCGACCGTCCAGGTCGTCAACCAGCTTTTTGTAGCGGTCGAATTCGTCCGCCTCCATGGGGCTGCCGCGGAAAAAGAATTCATCGTCCCCGATTTTTTTGAGCAGCTCGACGGTGGCTTCGGCCAGGGCCCGGCCCAGGCGCAGCAGCTCCGGCTCCAGTCCGCTCCGGCCGAGGAAATCTCTGAAAACCGGGTTATCCGGCAGCTCGTCGATGTCATACTCGCCGCCGGGACTCTCGCCGAAAATGATATTGTCCCGCAGGGATGAGTAAGAAAGGAAGGTGTCGGCGTCATAGAATTCAACCACGCCGACAAAGTGCTCTCCCAGTTCTTTCCGGATGATCCGGCGCATATGCAAAAAATTCTGTTTGAGCGGCAGAACGCGCTCCCTGGGGATGATACTGTTAAAGCCGAAGCGCAGGAGGTCTTCTTCCAGGCCGACATCGCGGCTCACCTGGAAAAGCTGTTCCCGGCCCGGCAGCTCGCGGCCGTCGGCACTCCGGTCGGCCCGGACCGCGTACAAAAGGTTGTCGCGGAGGCTGCCGGTAAAGATGAACGGCTGCTGGGCGATCATGCTGATATTGCGGCTGATATCGGCCTTGCTGAGCGTGCCGGCCTCCTTGCCGTCCAGGAGGAGCGAACCCTGGTCGGCATCGTAGAGCTGGGCAATGAGCAGGACGAGTGTGGTCTTGCCTGCCCCGGAAAAACCGACCAGCGCCACCTGCTCGTTCGGGCGGATCTGCATGGTGATCCGGTCCAGGACCTTGATGCCGCCGTCCACGGTGCAAGAGACCTCTTTCAGCTCGATGCTGCCCCGCAGCCGGTAGGGCTCCCGGCCGTCCGGCAGCAGCGGATGCCGCGGCTGCCGGTCGAAGGTGCTCATGACCTGCCGGTAGAGGACCTGCGCGTTCTGCAGGGCCTGGTAATATTCCATCATCTCCTTCCAGGGATCGTACACCTTTTCATAGGCGGAGAGAAAGGCCACCAGGGCACCCAGGGTGAACTGGCCGTTGATGGTCAGGTAGCCGCCGACCAGGAAGAGGATAAAGGGGCCGAACGACTGGAACATGTTGTTGGCGAACTTGATGCCGTACTTGACGATGAAGAGCCGTTTGAGAATGTTGTACAGGGTCTCGATAAAGGCGGCCATTCGCTTTTCTTCCAGTTGATAACTGGCATTGGCGTGAATCTCCTGGATGCCGGAGACGCCCTCGTTGACGACGTTGCTCATGGCCCGGGTGGTTTTTATTCGTTTTTTGTTGAGCCGGTTATAGCGTTTTTGCAGCAGGGGGATGACGATCATCTCCAGGGGGTAGATGACGACGCTGAGGAGTGCCAGCAGCGGACTCAGGCTGAACATGAAACCGAGAAAGACCAGGAAGGTCAGGACGCTGGTCACCGGGATGGCCAGCGCGCCGCCGAGGAAAAAACCGATGCCGTTCAGTTCGGCGGTCATGGCCGAGATAACTGTTCCCGGCGGTACTTTGCGGTAAAACTGCAGGGGGAGCTGGAGGAGGTGACGATAGAGTTCGCTGCGCATCTCAACCAGGATTTTCTGGCCGATAACGGTCTGCATGACGTTGATGGCGTATTTGGAGACAGCGGCCAGGACCACGGCGCCCATGTACAGGCCGCAGTAGATGAAGAGGAGCTGTTCATCCTTGAGGTGGATGGCCTCGTTGATGATTCGTTTCTGCATCTCCAGGGGAAAGACCCGGAAGAAGAGGCTGGCCAGGATCACAAGCAGCAGCAGGACCTGCAGCGGCCGGTGTCGCCGGAGAATCCAGTAAAACAGGGGGCGCTGGGTTATCCGCACGGAGTTCTCCTGTCTGGGTGTGTTCGTCTCAACATGCGACATTTTTGCGGGTCATAATTTTCACCTGAATCCGTGACGGCTTGAGGTGATACTCCATGCAATATGGGAAATTTGTTGCATTATATGCAGAATAAACACATTCCCTGGTCTTCACCGCGCCATCCCGGACGACGTTTACGGGTTTTCAATGCCGGGCGGTCCGCAATACTCTCTTTTTCCTTATACCTGAGAATGTTTATTTGCACAATGACGGCGCCGTCCCCGGCCCTCACGGCTCGATCCGGTGCGGAGAGTCTTTCGTTATTGACTTTTTAACCATTTGATTCTATGCACGAGGCTGTGAACACAAGATAAACAACAATGGAAGCACAGGCGGAACCGCCTTGATTCAGGTATACTTTTATGAATGTTATTCTGGCGAAGCCGCGCGGCTTCTGTGCCGGGGTCAAACGGGCGATCACTATTGTCCGGCAGGCCCTGGATCGATACGGACCGCCGGTCTATGTGCTGCACGAGATAGTGCACAACACCCGCGTTATTTGCGATCTGGCGAAAAAGGGCGCGGTTTTTGTTGAAGAACTGGAAACGATACCCGAGGGCTCGGTCGTCATCTTCAGCGCCCACGGAGTTTCCCGGGCAGTTGAGGAGCGGGCCGGAGAACTGGGGCTGCGCACCATAGACGCAACCTGCCCGCTGGTGTCCAAGGTGCATCGGCGGGCCGTCCGCCTGAATAAAATGGGTTGCGATGTCCTGGTCATCGGCCACCTGGGGCATCCGGAGGTCGAGGGGACCTGCGGCCGGGCTACCGGTGCGGTTCATGTTGTTTCCAGCATCGAGGAAGTCGCCAGGGTGCAGGTCAAAGATTCCGCGCGGGTGGGTTATGTCACCCAGACAACCCTCAGCCTTGACGATACCGGGGCCTTGCTTGCCGCGATCAGGCAGCGATTTCCGGCCATCAGTGAACCGGAACGGACCGATATCTGCTATGCAACGACCAACCGGCAGAACGCCGTACGGGAATTGTCAGGCATGGTGGATCTCCTGCTGGTAGTGGGGTCGAAAAACAGCTCCAACTCCAACCGGTTGCGAGAGGTTGCCGAACATCGGGGCGTTGTCGCTTACCTGATAGACCAGGCGGACGAGATCGATCCGGACTGGCTGGCCGGGGTGCGGAATATCGGTCTGACCGCCGGGGCCTCGGCCCCGGAAAAGCTGGTCACCGAGGTGGTCGACTGGCTGCGCGATCATGGTGCCACGATGGTCCGGGAGATGGCAGGAGAGGATGAAAACGTTATCTTCGCGGTGGCCGACATGCCTTCTGCCTGAAAACGGCGCTGATTGAGGCGGGGTAAAAGCCGTTGGCAAAACTGGTCGGGGCGAGAGGATTCGAACCTCCGACCTCCTGCTCCCAAGGCAGGCGCGCTAACCAGGCTGCGCTACGCCCCGACGGCGTGTTTGCGGGTAGGGTTGAAAAGTGGGTATCTGATACCGGTTTTTGTCGGTGAGCGCAACTCCTTTTTTAATTTTCACTTGACGGCTATCCCCGGCTGTGCTAATAAATTCCGCTTTGGAACGGTGTTGTCCGCACAGCGTTTGCCGTTGCAAAAAAATAAAAATTACGAACAAACGAGTTACGTTCCTCGGTAGCTCAGTTGGTAGAGCAGGTGGCTGTTAACCACCCTGTCGGCGGTTCGAGTCCGTCCCGAGGAGCCAGATATGACGAAGGCCGTTTCCTTACAGGAAGCGGCCTTTTTATTTTGCCGCATGGAGTTTATTTTGGCAGGCGTATTGCACAAATTCACTTCCATGAAATGAGCAAAAACTGTATCTTTATTTACAATGCCGGAGGTGTTAATGTAGTCCTGTAGAAATACTATGGGGAACGTTATGTTAAAGGGTAAATTTCACCATCGAGTTGAGCGGTTCCTTGCCTGTGCCGACATTGCCATCAACGGCGACCGTCCCTGGGACCTGCAGGTTCATAACGAAAAGTTTTATTGGCGGGTGCTGACCCAGGGCTCCATGGGGCTGGGCGAGTCATACATGGACGGCTGGTGGGATTGTCGCCGCCTGGACGATTTTTTTTATCGGATTCTCGGCGCCGGTCTGGACTGCCAGGTCCGGGCCTTGGCCGAATTCTCTCACATTCTGAAGGCGAGGCTGTTCAATCTCCAGAAGGAAAGCAGGGCCTTTGAGGTCGGCCGGCGGCATTATGATAAGGGGAATGACCTGTACCGGGCGATGCTTGATCAACGCATGATCTACAGCTGCGGCTACTGGAAGAATGCCGCGACTCTGGATGAAGCGCAGGAGGCCAAGCTGGACATGGTCTGTCGCAAGCTGCATCTGCGGCCGGGATTGCGGGTGCTGGATATCGGCTGTGGCTGGGGCGGCATGGCAAAATTCGCCGCCGAGCGCTACCAGGTGGAGGTGGTGGGAGTTACCGTGTCCGAGGAGCAGGTCCGGCTGGCGACAGAGTTATGCCGGGGACTGCCGGTCGAGTTTCGCCTGCAGGACTATCGACAGCTGAACGAACCCTTTGATCGTATTCTTTCCCTGGGCATGTTCGAACACGTCGGCAGAAAAAATTATCGGACGTTCATGACGACGGTCCGCCGTTGCCTCGATGACAACGGCCTGTTTCTGCTGCATACCATCGGCGGCAACCATTCCCAGGTCGATATGGATCCCTGGATCGAACACTACATCTTTCCCAATTCCATGCTCCCCTCGGCCGAGCAGATCTGTCAGGGTTTCGATGGCATTTTCGTGCTTGAAGACTGGCATAATTTCGGTGCCGACTACGATAAAACCCTCATGCGCTGGTTCGAGAATTTCGACGCCCATTGGCCGTCACTGCGAGACAGCTACGATGAGCGCTTTTACCGGATGTGGAAATATTATCTGCTCTCCTGCGCCGGTTCCTTCCGGGCTCGGAAAAATCAGGTCTGGCAGGTCCTGCTCTCGCCGAAAGGTATACCGGGCGGCTACGAGTCGCCGTGGCGTGACCCCGGCCGGGGCGGGAAAACCTGTTGCGCCGCTTTGAACCCCTGACGTGATCCCGGTCGGCAAGAGGCCGGCGGCCGGCGATTGATTCACCCCGGTTTTTCAGTCGGTTGCAGGCATGGAGGGCATTTGCCTGCCCGCAGTTCTTTGGCTCTTTCGGTCCAGTTCCTGCCAGGGGATTTCTTTCAAGAGATGCAAGACGGCCCGGTAGATGCGGGGGTCGCCGCTGGCCCTCGGCCCGGCGACATTGAGAGTGGCAATACGATACCGGCGCAGCCATGCCATGATCAAGGCCGCTGCCTGGTTGTCTGTCGTCTCTTCAAGGTTGATGTGCAGACAGGGGCGGTTGTGGCGCCGGGCCAGGTTTTCGGTCAGGGCGGATCCGCCGGTGAGCGGGCCAAAGGAGATAATCAGTGTGCCGTCGCCGGCAAGGACGTTTTTTTCCGTGCGCGGCCGGTATTCGGGACTGTCGAGCTCTTCAAGGGCATAGCTGCGGGGCAGGGGGCCGTTTTCGGTTTTTCGGCCCCTGGGCAGCCAGCCGCCGTGCGGGAGTCCCAACTCTCTGGCCGCATCAAGAGCGGCGCGGTCCGCGCCTGTCTGGCCGCCGGAGATGATTTTCATCACACGGTCCGGGTGGCGTCGGCGGGTCGCTCGAACAATTTCATGGTCGGACGTTCACTTTTCGCCCGCCGGCGGAATCCCGTGGACAGGCGCCGATTCGCCGGGCTCGTTGTTGGCCGGTTTCTAAGGTGCGGTTTCATGCAGGCCCCTTGCCAGTTTTTCGGCCATGGTTTTCATGTTGGCAATATAGTCCCGCGCCAGGGGGTCCAGGGCGATCACTGTGCCGCCAATGGCCTGGGCTATGGTCTTGGCGGCCCTGGAGGAAAATTGCGGCTGCACAAAGATGACTTTGACCCGGTCGCGCCTGGCCTGTTCGATGAGGCGGGCCAGGCGTTTGCCGCCTGGTCTCTTGCCCTGTTCGATAACGGCCCTCTGGATCAGGTTGTAGGCCCGGCAGAAATAGCCGTATGCCGGGTGAAAGACATAGACGGTCCGGCCCGCCAGGGGGCGAAGGATAGTGAGCAGGCGGCTGTTCAGCGTCTCGAGATCGTGGGCGAATTGTCGATAATTGGACCGGTACTGCTTCGTCCCCTCGGGGTCGAAACGGACCAGGGTCTCCATGATGAGTCGGGCCTGTTTTTTGACCAGCAGCGGATCGAGCCAGGTATGGGGATCGAGTTCACCGGATTGCGCGCCTTCAAGCTCCAGAAGGTCAAGGCCCGCCCGCAGATCAATAATGGTCAGATGCGGCATGGAGCGAATCAGCTTGGGAATGAGGCCGTTTTCAAAGGGGACGCCGATGCGGAAATAAATGCGGGTCCGGGCGAGCCTGGCCATCTGTTGCGGAGTCGGCTCATAGGTTTCCGGACTTTGGCCGGGCCGGACCAGAGCCTCCACCCGGACCCGGTCACCGCCGATTCGTTTGACAAAGTACTCCTCCGGCAGAATGGAAACAAAGACGGAAAGTTGCCGTTGCCCGGCCAATGCCCCGGCCGGCCGGCCGCAGGCCAGTAATAAAGCGAGAAATCCCAGAAAACAGGCAAAAAAATTGTGTCTCATCAAGGCGACCATGATCAATATTATACAGCATATTGGGGAATAAAAAAGGGTTTACTGTTTTCCATCGCAGCCCCTTGATTTCGGACCTAAAAGACCGTTTATGAATGGGCACTAACCGGTAGGTCCTCCGGATATGGGTTAATTATGAGTATTTTGATATTTATATTATTTTTTTCAATTTTTTTAGTTTTTTATGCATATTTCGGCTACCCGTTGACTCTCCTGCTCCTGAGATATATCAAGGGGCGGAATCATTCTCGTGACAAAATAAGCCTGCCGGTTACTCTTATTATAACGGTATTTAACGAAGAAAATCGTATCCGGGAGAAATTGGAGAATACCCTGCAGCTTGCATACTCAGGGGGTACGTTGGAGGTTCTGGTGGCATCCGACGGTTCAACAGATGCTACCAACCGTATCGTGGCGGAATTCGCTGATCGAGGAATCGGTCTGCTCGATATCACGCCGCGGAGTGGCAAGGAGAATGCCCAGAAGGTAGCGGTACGGCATGCTAACGGAGAGATTCTTGTTTTTTCGGATGTTGCGACCAGGCTTGACTCGAATGCAATTCAGGAGATTGTTGCAAATTTCGCCGACCCGTCGGTAGGCTGTGTCAGCAGTGAAGACCGTCTCCTTGGCCAGGATGGTCAACCGAGCGGTGAGGGGTTATATGTTCGGTACGAAATGTGGCTTAGAAGATTGGAGTCAAGCGTTAATTCGCTGGTTGGTTTAAGCGGCTCTTTTTTTGCTGCCAGAAAGGAAGTGTGCCGGGATTTTTCCGGCGATGTGCAAAGTGATTTCCGGACATTGTTGAGCAGTATTAAACTTGGATTAAGAGGGGTAAGTGACCCTGCGGCCATTGGTTATTACCTGGATGTTGCAAATGGGAAACACGAGCTTGAGAGGAAAGTTCGGACCGTTGTCAGGGGAATAACCGTGTTTTTCGGTCACTTGGAGTTTTTGAACCCTTTCAGGTATGGTTTGTTTGCATATCAATTTTTCTGCCACAAATTATTGCGCTGGCTGGTGCCCTTTTTCTTGATATCCGCCTTGGTCGCAAATGTTTGCCTGGCGTTTAATTCATTATTCTTTCAGCTTTTATTGCTTGGTCAACTGTTGTTTTACGGCCTCGGCATCTTGGGCTGGAAGACGCAGAAGTTACGCGGCCTGCTCAAAACCCCCACTTTCTTCCTGATTGTTAATGCGGCGATATTTATTGCCTGGATAAAATACCTTAAAGGTGAACGTATCGTGCTGTGGACTCCGTCACAACGGTAACGGGCAAATAAATACGTCCTTGGCATTGAAAATCATGACGTATTTATTTGCAAAACGAGATACGACTTGGGCCGGCCCTACTTGATTTCTTTTATTAAAATTAATTTGGGAGCCTTATGTAAGGTATAGCGGATGACCAGTTTGGGCCGGATGGCCGCATCCTGGTTTTCCGACGCCGCAAAATCCCGCCCGGTTTCAATTGCAGTTGTCTCTCCTTTGATCAAGAGCCCGTGATTAGTGGACGGGTCGCTGACCCATTTCTGGACCATCTTGGTGACCAGCCAGGAGCGGTAGCCGTTCTGGGTATTCAGCTGAACCGTGTCCTCCTGTGGTCCGATGTCCGCCAGGCCCAATGGCACATCGTTGTAAGTTGTATTGGCGGGAACCGGGGTCCATGGTTCGCCATTGTAAGCATTGTAACCTGATACCTGGTCGATTTGCGGGTCCTTGCCGGTAATCATGTGGATACTGTTGTTGTATTCGGCCTCTCCGTTGGCACCTGTCTGGTAGAGGTAAATCCTTGCTTCCTGAATGATAGCGGCACTGGGAATGCTTGCCAGGTCAGCCTTTATAATAATAGTGTTCGCGACTTTGTGAGGAGCGGGAGATGACCAGGAATAGGTTGTGAGCGTAGCGGCAGCCGCATTGATGTTGTTATTGAGGTTTGTATAGGTATCAGCGAGAGTTCCCGGATAATCGGCATCCGGCGTGTCGCCGAATATTTTTGTGACCGTGGATGCCGGCAGTATGGTGACATTGACGGTAGCCGTATTTGAGTCGACGGTGCCGTCGTTGACCTTGAAAGAGAACGAATCGTTGCCGGTGGCATCGGTGTTCGGGGTGTAGGTGAATGCGCCTGTTGCCTGGTTGTTGATAACGACGCTGCCGAGGTTTCCATTGGTGACGATGGAATAGGTAAGGGCGTCGCCGTCGGGGTCGTTGGCGCTGAGCTGCCCTGTTATTGGCGAGTTTTCCTTGGTAGAGATGGTTGCGCCAGAGGCGGTAGGCGGGCTGTTCGCAGAAACGGGAGGCACGACAACCTCTGTTGCATAGCCGCTTTCCAGAGAACCGACATAGGCGGTGAGGGTAAAATAATAGGTTTCGGTGTCTGACAGGCCGTGCAGGGTAAAAGATGTGACATTGCCGGTTGTTACGGGGGATGGACCCTCGGTGGCACCGGTGCCGTCATAAGGTGCGCCGCTGGTTCCTGTTTTGTAATATAGCTTGTAACCGTCGATAGTGCCCGTGTTGGCCGTCCAGACAAAAGATACATCGCGACCGAATGAACTGGTGATTGGCAGCAATAGAAACGAGATGCCGGCCAGAAACCATATCCATAATATACGTCGGGTGCTGCTGCTTATGAAATAATTATTGCATGGTATCATGGTTGAGAGCTCCCTGAGTCGCGAAAGAGCAACAGTTGTTATAAAAACCAGAGCCTTTTCTGTTGTTCATCGTGATATCGGTATTTATATATTTTATTATATCATAAATTTTGTCATGAGTGCCAACGGAAAGGATTGTGGCGAAATCATGGGACTCGGCCCCTGTCCCCTTAAAGACGGACGAGTTACGTTTTTGTTATTCATTGCCGGCCTGGCAGCGGTTGCATCTCTTGTCGTTGCCGCGGCGGCGACAGAATAGAGCCTGAATCCGTGAGTGTTCGAGAACAGTGCAAATGCAAGGCAGCAACGAGTTGCCAACGCAGCAGATGTGCCGTTCTCGAGCGCCCCGCAGGGCGGCACGGTGAAGACCAGGAAATACATTTATTCGACAATAATACAATAAATTCCACTATTGCATGGAACCTCACCTCAAGCCGTCACTGATCCAGGTAGAGGATAACCGCGAAGACAGGGCCGATAAAACTCATACCTGAACGGATGACTGTCATGTGGTTTTCAAAGCAAATATTATGCCAGGCTTGAATGAGGGTCGCGTCCAAGGTTCCGGCTCCCCCCCGGTTTGAGCAGCTCGTTATTGTAACGTCGAGCCGGCCATTGTCTCCATGCCTTTCGTGGAGGCATGCCGATTATTTGTTTACTTGATACGTTTTATCAGGATAACTCCTCGCTTTTTTAGCTCTTTTGGGGGATAATTCCGACTGGCGGAATTAAGTTGACCAACAATTCAAAGGAGTAAGGCGTTCTCGGTCATGTGTGGAATTGCCGGATTTTTTAACCTGAACAGCAATCATCGTCCTGACCGGTCGGTTCTTGAGCGGATGATTTTTCCGGTCCGGCACCGGGGGCCGGATGGTTTTGGTTTTTATCTCGGCGACATGGCGGGCATGGCGCATGCCAGATTGTCTGTCATTGATCTTGAGGGGGGGTGGCAGCCGCTTGCCAATGAAGATCAATCATTGTGGATTGTTTTTAATGGTGAAATCTTCAATTACCCCGAACTCCGTCAGGGACTCGAAAGCCGGGGCCATATATTTTCAACCAACTCTGACACCGAGGTCATTATTCATCTCTTTGAAGAAAAGGGTCGAGACTGCCTGGATGAATTGAACGGCCAGTTTGCCCTGGCCATTTATAATGTCCATGAAAAAGAACTTTTCCTGGCCCGGGACCGGATGGGGATACGACCTCTTTTTTACACTTTTCATGACGGCTGTTTCTATTTCGGCTCAGAGGTAAAATCAATTTTCAATGCAGACCCTTCAGTGCCAAGGCGGTTCAACCCGCAAGTCCTCAGCGAAATTTTTACCTTCTGGATGCCGGCGGCCCATGAAACGGTCTTTGAGTCCATTCATCAACTTTTGCCAGGTCACTGGCTGCGGGTCGACAGAGCAGGTGTGCATGCCCCCGAACAGTATTGGGAAATTCCTTTTAACCCGGATCCTGATGGCGCGGTGTCCGAACAGGAATATGCGGAAGAACTGCGTGAACTGCTTCTCGATGCGGTCCGTTTGCGTCTGCGGGCCGATGTCCCTGTCGGGGCCTACCTGAGCGGCGGCCTTGATTCCTCAGCCATTACTTCGCTGATCAAGAATTACACGAATAACCCTCTCAAGACTTTCTCCGTAGCCTTTGCCGACAAGGTCTATGATGAACGACAGGAGCAGAGGGAAATGGTGCGCTACCTGGGTACCGAGCACCACGAGGTGGTCTGCGGCAATGACACCATTGCCGAAATTTTTCCCGATGTCATCTGGCATGCGGAGGTTCCTATATTACGTACGGCTCCGGCTCCCATGTACATGTTGTCGGGGCTGGTCAGGCAAAATCATTACAAGGTGGTTTTGACCGGTGAAGGGGCGGATGAGATTCTGGGCGGCTATGATATTTTCAAGGAGGCCAAAACCCGGTTCTTTATTCATCGCGACCTGAATTCCTCCCTGCGGCCCCGGCTGCTCACGCGGCTTTATCCCTACCTTGCCCTTTCCCCCACCAGGTCGGCGGAATATGCCCGCAAATTTTTTGATACCGGGGCCGATGTTACGGATTTGTTTTATGCCCACCGCCCGCGTTGGAAAACCACGGCCCGCACCCATGTTTTTCTTGCCGACCGGATCACGCAGGGCGCCGGTCGACCGGAGAAACGACTGGCTGATATTGCGCCCTCTCTGGCGGGACTGGATTATTTCCTGCGGGCACAGTTTTTAGAGTCGAAACTGTTGCTGGGGAATTACCTTCTCTGTTCCCAGGGCGACCGGATGGCCATGGCACATTCAGTGGAAGGGCGATTTCCATTTCTTGATCATCGGGTTGTCGACCTGGCCGGCCGTATTCCGGTAAAACTGAAGATGAAAGCACTTAACGAAAAAAATATATTAAAATTGGCGGTACGGGATATTTTACCTGCAAATATAGTAAAACGAAAAAAACAGCCCTATATGGCTCCGGATATTGCAAGTTTTTTCGGGGATGCGGAGCCCGGCTATCTTGAATATTATCTCTCTGATTCAATGTTGCGGGCGGCCGGGGTCTTCAAGCCCGCCGCCGTCTTCAAGCTCCTGGCAAAGTGCAGGAAAAGAAGCCGGCAGGGATTTGCTGAAAATATGGCATTTATCGGTATATTATCCACCCAGATCGTATACGATAAATTTTTGAAAAATTTTAATATTGATATGCCTCCACGGCTGCAGAATGTAAGAGTGTTGTCCCGGGATTAAGGTGGATGACTGTGCAACTACGGAAGCCTGCCGATCCAGCGGACTTGTTTTTGAGCGCACCCGGAATGCCTGAGTATTTAAAAAGTAGAGGTGAATATGTCCACAACTGTTGACGCCATCAGGGCCTTCATTTTTGAGAATTTTCTTTTTGACGCGGATGATGATGGTTTGCAAAATGATGATTCATTTTTGGATAAAGGAATTATTGATTCTACCGGCGTGCTGGAACTGGTCGAATGGCTCGAAGATGAATTCGGCATCCCGGTAGAAGATGAAGAGTTGGTCCCGGAGAATCTTGATAGCGTCAACCAGCTGGCCGCTTTTGTTGCAAGGAAGAAAGAATATATCTCCTCCGGGGAGGGTAAATAAACAGGTCCTGGGAATTCGCGCCCTGAAGCCGGGATGAAAAAACGATGATAAAAAAACCGCAGCGTCTTTTACGTGAAGGGATGCTGGCAAATGCCGCCCTGCACCCGGAAAAAACGGCGCTTGTTATTCAGGGTGAGTCTTTCACCTATGGACAGCTGGCAGACGGGGCCTTACGGGTTGCCGCAGCGCTTGTCGATCACGGGGTGCGGCGCGGCGACCGGGTCGCCATCTACATGGATAATTCCTGGCCCTGCGTGCTGTCCACGTATGGGACGTTGTTGGCCGGGGCCGTTTTTCTGCTGATTAATCCCCAGACCAAACAGGAAAAACTGAGATTTATCCTGGAAGACAGCGAAGCGGCCATTTTAATCAGTGATAGCCATCTGGGAAATATCTTCATTCCTGCCGTAAACCAGGCGCCTTCGGTCCGGACCGTCTTTGTTGCCGGAGATATTGCTCGGGCCGAACAGGAGATTGCCGCGGGGGTCGAGGCCCTGGCCGACATCCTGGCATACACCCCGCCCTTGAAAGAGCCGGTTTTTGCGATTCCCAATGATCTGGCCGCGCTCATCTACACCTCCGGCAGTACCGGCAACCCTAAAGGGGTGATGCAAACCCACCAGGCAATGGTATTTGCGGCCTGGAGTTTGATTGAATATCTGCGACTGTCGGAAGATGATAGAATTATGCTTTTTCTGCCCCTCGCCTTTGACTATGGTCTTTATCAGCTTCTCATGACGATGAAGTTGGGCGCAACTTTAATAGTTGAGCGTTCTTTCACCTTCCCGGCCGTAGTTTACAAGCGATTGGTCGAGCAACGGGCGACCGTGTTCCCGGGGGTGCCGACAATTTTTTCAATGCTTCTGGAAACATATAAAAGGAAGGCTATCTCCTTCCCGGATGTTACCAGGGTTACAAACACGGCGGCAGTGCTGCCGGTCGAATGTATTCCTTTTTTGAAAAAAATTTTCCCCAATGCCCTGATCTTCAAAATGTATGGCCTGACGGAATGCAAAAGGGTTTCGTACCTGGAACCGGAATTGCTTGACAGTAAACCGGGGTCGGTGGGAAAAGCTATTCCCGGTACCGAGACATTCTTGTTAAGTCCGGCAGGGGAAGCCGTCGGGCCGGAGACCCCCGGAATTCTGCATGTCCGCGGCCCCCATATTATGGCGGGCTATTGGCGGCAGCCCGAGTTGTCAGGGCAAATGCTCAAGGCCGGGAATCTGCCCGGGGAGCGGATATTATGCACCCATGACTGGTTCAAATATGATAAAGACGGATTTTTATATTTTGTCGGCCGCAGCGATGACATCATCAAGACCCGTGGAGAAAAAGTAAGTCCTGTCGAGATTGAGAATGTTTTGCATGGCATCAGCGGAATCAGGGAGGCCGTGGTCATCGGTGTTCCCGATGCAATCTTGGGTCAGGCTATTCATGCCTTTGTTGTCGTGGCAAAGTCAGCCGGTTTGACCGAGAGAAAAATCAAGAAAATATGTATGGCAAATCTTGAAAATTTTATGATTCCGCAACACGTTACCTTGGTCGATGAAATGCCGCAGAGCCCCAACGGCAAGATCGACAAGAAAAGATTGCTTGAAT
This sequence comes from Deltaproteobacteria bacterium, assembly GCA_013151365.1. Classification (GTDB taxonomy): domain Bacteria; phylum Desulfobacterota; class Desulfobulbia; order Desulfobulbales; family Desulfobulbaceae; genus BMS3Abin13. The sequence continues at coordinate 6,402 of JAADIK010000153.1, read as the reverse complement.
CATGGCGGGTATGAACAAGGATCAGACCTGGGCCGGGCTTCTCGTTGCCTTGCGGAAAGAATTAAAGACGCTGCCGGACAAACCGGAAGAAAACCCCGAGACCACCTTGAAGGCCCTGTGGTTCAAGGCCGCTGGTGACGCAAAGTCAGCCGGGGCGGTGGCGGCCTTGACTGTGCCGGAGTTGACCGCCGACCAGGGCGAAGTCCTACTTGGCCTGGTCGCACAACGCTTGAGTGGCACCCCCTTGGCCCATATTACCGGCTGGCAGCAATTTATGGGAGTCGATATGCTGGTCGGCCCGCAGGCTTTGGTGCCCCGGCAGGAAACCGAGCTTTTGGGCCGGGCCGCATTGGAGCTCCTGGCGGACACCACAGACGCTGACTTAAGGATTATTGATGTCTGCACCGGGGCCGGCAATCTCGCTGTCGCTATCGCCATGCATGAACCGCGGGCCCGGGTGTTTGCCGCCGATTTATCAGGCGAAGCGGTGGCCCTGGCCCGGCGGAATGTAAAGTTGCATCACCTGGAACATCAAGTCACGGTGAGAGAAGGCGATTTGCTGGCCCCTTTTGCTGCGGAAGAATTTCATGGTAACGTGCACCTGCTGATCTGTAATCCGCCTTATATCTCAACTGCAAAAGTCGGCACGATGGTTGACGAAATTGCCGCTCATGAACCCCGGCTGGCCTTTGATGGCGGGCCATTTGGCGTAAAGATCCTGCATCGTCTGCTGACCGAGGCGCCGGTCTTTCTGCGGCCGGGCGGCTGGCTGGCCTTTGAAGTCGGCCTGGGACAGGGCAAGGCCATGGAGCGGCGGCTTAAGAAGAAATACGACTACCGGCAGGTCCGCAGAGTCTTGGATCATAACGGCAGCATCCGGGTGTTGCTGGCCCAGGTTTAACATTGGTGCGGAAAAGGAAGGAGATGAACGAAAAACAACCTCGACTTCGGTATTGTTCTCATTGTGTGCTGCCTTCGACATTTCCGGGCATTACCTTTGACGAAAACGGTGTCTGCAACCATTGCCGGCATTATAAGGGCGATGATGCCAGGGCCGCCCTGAAAAAGAAATATGAAACAAAATTCCTGAAACTTCTCGATGAGCGGGAACGAAATGGTGCCTACGATGTAATCGTCGCCTACAGCGGCGGCAAGGATTCCTCCTATACCCTGGATGTGTTTGTCAATCGATATCGGCTGAAGGTGTTGGCGCTGACCCTGGATAACACCTTTGTCTCTCCCCGGGCCTTTAAAAATATCAGTAATGTCTGCGACAGCCTCGGAGTTGATAATTTGCTCGTCAGGCCAAGCCGGCAAATGCTCAGGACCATTTTCAAGACAGCGGCGGTGCGCGAGCTTTATGCCGCCAAAACCCTTGAACGGGCGAGCACGATCTGTACGAGTTGTATCAGTTTTGTTAAGGGGAGTGTGCTGCGAACCGCGATTGAAAAACGGATTCCTTTTGTCGGTTTCGGCTGGTCTCCCGGCCAGGCCCCGGTTCAGTCGTCCGTTATGCGGACCAATCCCGCCCTGATGAAAAATACCCAGCAGGCTACCATGAAACCCCTTTACCGGATCGGCGGCGACCGGATTCTTCCTTTTTTTGTTACCGATAAACAATTCGAGCGTAAAGAATTCTTCCCCTGGAATATTCATCCGCTGGCCTTTCTCGATTATGACGAAGATAAAATCGTTGAACGTATCGGCAAACTTGGCTGGGAACACCCCGATGACACCGATCCGAACTCTTCGAATTGTACTCTCAATGCCTATGCGAACCAAATCCATAGGAAGCGCTATGGTTTCCATCCTTATGTCTGGGAGATTGCCAATATGGTCCGCACCGGCGAGTTGAGCCGGAAAGAGGGCATGGAGAAGCTGACACCGCCGGAAAATCCGGCGATGGTGGCCTTTGCCAGGGATGAGTTGTTGAATCCGTGACGGTTGACGGTTGCTGATGATTTCATGCAATATTTGGAATAATTTATTGTATTGTTGACGAATAAGCGCATTCTCCGGTCTTTACCGCGCCGGCCGGCGAGGAGTTGCGGTGCCGGGATAAAATATCCGGAGATAGGTGGTGGTTGCACTTGACATGGTTTTTTTTTCCTGTTAAAAAAGAAAACTTTGCACTTGATGATATCTGCGGGAGATGGGCTGTTTCCCTGCCTCTTGTCCGGCTAAATAGAATGGCGGCAAAAGGCAAGAATGGGACAGGTAAATATTTCTTGACTGGATAATCTGAATTAGGCTATACAACAGCTTTAAGCTCGGGTGCCGAGATAGCTCAGTCGGTAGAGCAACGGACTGAAAATCCGTGTGTCCCTGGTTCGAATCCTGGTCTCGGCACCATAGAAAATGCATTGAAGGAGTTGCAGAGCTCACCTGTAACTCCTTTTTTATTTTATTGTTTTTCTCTGGAAGAACAACTGGAGCCGGAAGAGATAATGCAATAATCCGGCACGAAGTAACTGAGGAACGCGTGATGAGAAAAGATCTGACAAAAGTACGAAATATCGGCATCAGCGCCCATATCGATTCGGGCAAGACAACGCTTACCGAGCGTATCCTGTTTTATACCCAGCGCATTCATGCCATCCATGAGGTTCGCGGCAAGGATGGTGTCGGTGCGACCATGGATTCCATGGCGCTGGAGAAGGAACGCGGTATCACCATTCAGTCGGCGGCTACCTACTGCAATTGGCAGGGCCATGATATCAATATCATCGATACCCCCGGCCATGTCGATTTCACCATTGAGGTAGAGCGGGCCCTGCGGGTTCTCGATGGCGCCGTACTCATTCTCTGCTCCGTTGGCGGCGTGCAGTCCCAGAGCATTACCGTGAACCGGCAGATGAGTCGTTACAAGGTTCCGCGGATTGCCTTTATCAACAAGTGTGACCGTACCGGGGCTAATCCGTACCGGGTAACCCAGCAGATCCGTGACAAGTTGGGACTCAACGCGGTGATGTTGCAGTTGCCCATCGGCCTCGAGAATGATCTGGAAGGCGTGATTGACCTGGTTTCCATGAAGGCGGTGTATTTTGACGGCGACCAGGGAGAGACGATCCGTCTGGAAGAAATCCCGGCACACATGCAGGCCGAGGTCGATGAGAAGCGGGAGGAATTGCTGGATGCCGTATCCATGTTTTCCGATGAGCTGATGGAGGTTATTATCGAGGAACAGACTCCGAGCGAGGAGCTGGTCCGCGAGGCCATTCGCCGTGGGACGCTGAGCCTGGAGCTGGCCCCGGTCATTATCGGTTCCGCCTACAAGAACAAGGGCATTCAGCCGCTGCTGGATGCCGTGAACGCCTATCTCCCCTGTCCGACCGATGTTGAAAATACGGCCCTGGACCTGGATGATAATGAAAAAGAAGTGCAGGTTTCCAATGATGCCGATGACCCCCTGGTGGCCCTGGCCTTCAAGCTGGAAGATGGGCGCTACGGTCAGCTTACCTATATCCGCACCTATCAGGGGACGTTGAAAAAGGGTGACACCATTATCAATTCGCGTACCGGTAAAAAGGTGAAAATCGGTCGCCTGGTCCGGATGCACGCCGACGAGATGGAGGAAATCGAAGAGGCGGGCTCCGGTGATATCCTCGCCCTGTTCGGCGTTGACTGTGCCTCCGGCGACACCTTCTGCGGGTCCGGAATTAACTGGTCCATGAGCTCCATGCATGTGCCGGCCCCGGTTATCTCCCTGGCCATCAAGCCGAAAGACAACAAGACCCAGGCCAATGTATCCAAGGCCCTGAACCGGTTCGGCAAGGAGGACCCGACCTTCAAGAGTTTCGTGGATCACGAGACCAACGAAACGATCATCTCCGGGATGGGAGAGCTGCATCTTGAGGTGTATATCGAGCGCATGAAGCGGGAGTACAATGCCGAGGTGGAGGTTGGGGCTCCGCGGGTCGCCTACCGCGAGACCGTTACGAAACGGGCTGAATTCAACTACACCCATAAAAAACAGACCGGTGGTTCGGGGCAGTTCGGCCGGGTCGGCGGTTACCTGGAGCCGCTGGAAGAGGGAGAGTATGAATTTGAGGACAAGATTGTCGGCGGTGTCATTCCCCGCGAGTTCATTCCTTCCTGTGACAAGGGTTTCCGGAAATGCCTGCAAAAGGGCAAGCTGACCGGCTCGCCGATTACCGGCATCCGGGTCGTTATCAATGACGGTAGTTCCCACGCGGTGGACTCTTCCGATGTGGCCTTCCAGCTCGCCGCTATCGGCGCATTCAACGAGGGGTATGCGAAAGCCGGGCCGGTGATCATGGAGCCGATCATGAAGGTTGCCGTGGAAGGGCCGTCCGAGTTTCAGGGTGCGGTCATGGGTAGTCTGAACCAGCGTCGCGGCGTGATTGTCGGGACCTTTGAAGAAGGAAACTATACGGTTGTTGAAGCGGAGATGCCGCTGGCCGAGATGTTCGGCTACTCAACCACGCTGCGTTCCCTCACCCAGGGCAAGGCCGAGTTTACCATGGAGCTGTCCACCTACAAGAAGGTGCCCAAGAGTGTGGCCGACGAGTTGATCAAGGCCTTTGAAGAAGAAAAGAAAAATAAATAGACTGTGGTCCGCCATAGAGCTAACATGTAATATATGAATTATTTGGATGGAGTGGAACAATGGGATATGAGCCGCTGGTAAAGCAGAATCCGCTCAGGGTTTTGAAGATTGGGACGGAGAATGCCAGAGAGATGGGCCTGGTGATGGCCCGGCCCGGCCTTGGCAAGACGGCGTTGCTGGTCCAGATCGCCCTGGATTCGATTCTCCGGGGCAACCGGGTTATTCACGTCAGTATCGGAGAATCCATTGACAAGACCAGGTGCCGGTATGATGATATTCTGCGCAGTATTCTGCAGGAGTACAGTGTCTCGCAGCCGCACGAGTTGATTGAAATGGTGCAGCATCACCGGATGATCATGACCTTCAAGGAATCGATCTTCAGCCGGGCAAAACTGGAAGAGCGGCTCAATGATTTGATTATGCAGAATATTTTTACGCCGAATTGCCTGGTGGTCGACGGCTTTGATTTTGAGTCGGTCAATCGTGAGAGTCTGGCCGATCTCAAGGATCTGGCAAATATGATGAGTATGCAGCTCTGGTTCTCGGCCGTCACTCATCGTGATGACACGAGAAAATCAGCATCCGGTGTGCCGGCGCCCTGCCATGAGGTAGACGATCTTTTTGATACGGTGATTCTGCTCAAGCCCGAAGGCAGCAATATCCGGCTCGATATTGTCCGGAATAACGGCCGGGCGAATGGTTCCGGTGTCTGTCTTGATCTTGACCCTTCCACCATGATGATCAAGCGGAGCTGAATTTCAAACTGGAAGACTTCTATGCATTTTCGTCCCTGCATTGATCTGCACGATGGACGAGTCAAGCAGATCGTCGGTTCAACTCTCCGGGATGACCAGTCCGGGACCCTGCAGACCAATTTTTCTTCCGAGGCCCCGCCCTCTCATTATGTCCAAGCCTACCGGCGGGATCAACTGGTCGGCGGTCATGTGATTATGCTCGGCCCGGGGAATGAGGCGGCTGCCGTAGAGGCGTTGCAGGCCTGGCCCGGCGGCATGCAGGTCGGCGGCGGCATTACGGCCGACAATGCTCCATGGTGGCTGGAGCAGGGCGCTTCGCATGTGATTGTGACCTCTCATGTCTTTCATGACGGCCGGCTCAATGAAGAGCGCCTGCGCCGTCTGCGCGATCTGATCGGCCGGCGGCATCTGGTCCTGGACTTGAGCTGTCGCTGGCGCGATGACGGTTATTACGTGGTTACCGATCGTTGGCAGAAGTTTACCCGGCTCCGTATTTCCGGGGAGGTCCTGGCCTGGCTGGCCGGCTTCTGCGATGAATTCCTGATACATGCCGTTGACGTGGAAGGCAAGCGCATGGGAGTGGATGAGCGTCTTATCCGGCTGCTGGCCGACCATGCGACCATCCCGACGACCTATGCCGGCGGCGTGGCGACCATGGCCGATCTGGAATTGGTCCGGGACGCCGGTCAGGAACGCCTTGATGCAACGGTAGGCAGCGCCCTTGATTTTTTTGGCGGGACCCTGGCCTACCGGGACGTGGTTGCCTTTTGCCGCGAACAGGACGACCGGCGGGGCCGGTGATGAGCCGGCGGCGGCACGAAAGTGATGAACCGGTTCAGCCGGTTCCTGAATTGACCGAGCTGAAATTGTTCGTGCCCGATGACCTTTACCGGGCCTTCCAGCGCTGTGTCTGGATTATCGTCAACGAGACCGGCCGTGATCAGCCTGATATCATGCGGGAGGTCGTCCATGATTTCCTCGTTAAACATGGGTGTTAGAGAGTGCCCATCCCCCCTTCATAACTGTTCAGGGATAAACGAAAAACTGTCATAACCTCGTTCCGGAACTGTTTATCCG
>JAADIK010000046.1 GCA_013151365.1 Deltaproteobacteria bacterium | reverse complement strand
AAGACCGTTCCCATCCTGACACCATCTAATGCGGGCGATGCCCGCAACCCAAATCAACTTCCAGCGTATCTGTTTCCAGGCTGTTAGGCAGTAGACTGTCAGGGTAGGGCTAATAGCCTTCAGCCTAAACAACCTGCTGATTTACATAAATAAAACATGATCAATTTTCTTGTTTTTTATGATAGTAATTCAGGAGTAATCCACTAACGGTTGCCGTTCACCCGTGCATAGAGTAAAAAAACTATTCACAAACATGTTACAAGATACAAGGAGACAACATACAATCCATGGCCCCCCTTCTGAAAATCACTGATCTGTCGCTAACGTTTTTAAACGATCAGGACCCTGAAGGGGAGAATCCCGTTCTCACCGATGTCTGCCTGGAACTCGATCACGGCACAACCCATGCCCTGGTCGGCGAATCCGGTTCCGGCAAATCGGTCACCGCCCTGTCGATCCTCAGGCTGCTTGAAGAAGGCTCCAGGGTGCGCACCGGCGGCCGCATCGTCTTTGACGGCCGGGACATCCTCTCTCTGAACAAAAAAGAACTGCGCCGGATCCGGGGCGACCGGATCGCCATGATCTTCCAGGAGCCGATGACCTCGCTCAACCCGGTGTACACCATCGGCAGCCAACTGCAGGAATCGCTGCTGCTGCACCGGGGCATGGACAAGAACGAGGCCCGGGCAAAGTCCATCCAGCTCCTGGGGCGCACCGGCGTCAGCCGGCCCGAAAACCGAATCGACGCCTATCCCCACCAGCTCTCCGGCGGCCAGCGGCAAAGGGTGATGATTGCCATGGCCCTTGCCTGCCGGCCCGACCTGCTGATCGCCGACGAGCCGACCACCGCCCTTGACGTCAGCATCCAGGAACAGATCCTCGCCCTGATCAAGGATATCCAGCAGGAATACAACATGGCGGTCCTGCTCATCACCCACGACCTGACCATGGTCCGCAAGATCGCCGACACAGTGTCCATCATGCAGCAGGGCCGGATTGTTGAACAGGGCCGGACAACGACCATTTTCCAGGCACCCCGGCACCCTTACACCAAGCACCTCCTCGACTCCGTCCCCAGCGGCACCCCGCTGCCCTGCCAAGCCGGCCCCGATCTCATCTCCCTGAGTCATCTCCACTGTGAATTCGTTTTGAAATCAGCGGGGAACGGCCTTTTCAGACGAAAAAAAACCGTGATCAAGGCCGTCGACGACGTCAGCCTTCATGTCCGGCAAGGAACAACGCTGGGAATTGTCGGCGAATCAGGCTCGGGCAAGACGACGCTCGGCCAGTGTCTGCTCAAGCTGAACAACAGCAGCGGCACGATCACCTACCACCGTCCCGACGGCGACATCCTGCTCTCCGGCCTGTCACCCGGTCGCATGCGGCCGCTACGGCGGGAGTTGCAGATCGTTTTCCAGGATCCCTATTCCTCCCTGTCCCCGCGCCTGTCCGTGGAGCAGATCATCGGCGAAGGGCTGAAGGTCCACAAAATCGGCAAAAACAGGGCCGAACGCCGGCGGATGGTGGAACAGACGCTGGCCGAGGTGGAACTCACCCCGGACCTGATCAACCGCTTTCCCCACGAATTTTCGGGCGGCCAGCGGCAGCGTATCGCCATTGCCCGGGCCCTGATCCTCAAACCGAAACTGCTGATCCTGGACGAACCGACCAGCGCCCTGGACATGACCATCCAGGCACAGATCATTGTCCTGCTGCAACAACTGCAGCAGCGGCACGGCCTGACCTACATCTTTATTACCCACGACCTCCGGGTCATCCGCTGCCTGGCCCATGACCTGGTGATCATGCAGCACGGACGGATAGTGGAGAGCGGCCCGGCCGCCGATATCTTTGCCGCGCCCCGGCATGAGTACACAAGAAGACTCTTTCGGGCCGCCTTCCACGTAGACTGAGCCATGCCGACCGGTTCTCCCCTTACCGCCGATTTCCTGAAAACCGTCAGCCACGGACCCGGCGTCTACCAGATGCTCGGCCGCCGGGAGGTGTTGTATGTCGGCAAGGCCAGGGATCTGCGGAAGCGGCTGGCCACATACTGTCACTTTTCCGGAGAGGTCCACTCCAAAACCGCGGTCATGCTGGCCAAGGTGCGGAGGGTGGAGACGATCCTCACCACCACCGAAAAGGAGGCCCTGATCCTCGAGGCCTCGCTGATCAAGAAACACCGGCCACGTTACAATGTTATCCTGCGTGACGACAAGAACTATCCGCTCATCAAGGTCACCGTCCAGGAGGAATGGCCGCGAATCGTGGTGACCCGCCGGCGACTTCGGGACGGCAGCCGTTACTTCGGGCCGTTTTCCTCCGGTTCGGGCATGCGGGAGACGGTGAAACTGCTCCACTCCATGTTTCCACTCAGGCGCTGCCCGGTTGTCAAGGTGCGCAGCCGGCCCTGCCTGAACCGCCAGATGGATCGCTGCCTGGCGCCGTGTTCAGGCCGGGTCAACCGGGGCGACTACCTGGAACTGGTCCACAGCGTCCTCATGGTCCTGGAGGGTCGGAACCGGGAGCTGATAGGCGACCTGGAAAACAAAATGCAGCAGGCCGCCCGGGAACTGGCCTTTGAAAAGGCGGCGGCGTACCGGGACCGGATAAAGGGGCTCAAACGAACCCTGGAACGACAGGTGGTGGTCGCCGAACACTTTCGTGACCAGGACGTCTTCGGACTTGTCCGCCGGGACGCCTCTATCGGCATCGCCATCCTCTTTGTCCGCTCGGGCATGATCAGCGGCGCGCAGTCATTTTTTCTGGCCGATCCCCTGGGTTCGGACGAACGGGTCCTGAGCGAGGCCATCATCCAGTACTACTCCCGGCAACGCCAGCCGCCCCGGGAACTGCTGCTGCCCATGCTGCCGGAAGACGACCTGCTGCTGGCGGAGCGGTTGTCCGAACTGCGGGAGGCCGGCGTCAAGCTGTTGGTTCCCCGGCGCGGCCGGCACCTGCAGCTCATGGCCATGGCGGCAAGCAACGCCTCCCAGGTATTCTCCGAATACGGCAGGAAACAACAGTCATGGGAAAATCTCGCCGCGGCCCTGCAGCACACCCTCCGCCTCGACCGCCGGCCCGGGCGCATAGAATGCCTCGACATCTCAAACCTCGGCGGCAGCCAGGCCGTGGGCTCCCTGGTGTGCTTCAAAGATGGGGAAAAATACGCCCGGGGCTATCGGCATTACAGGATCGCGGAACAGGACGAGCCGAATGATTATGCCATGATGCACGAGGTCCTGACCCGGCGCCTGGAAAAAGAAGCAAGCGAAGACCGGCTGCCCGACTTGCTGGTACTGGACGGCGGCAAGGGCCAGCTCAATATCGCCCTGGACATCGTCACCCGCCTCGGCCTGCGCGAACGGATCGACCTGGCGGCCATTGCCAAGGAAAAAGAACAGGAGGGGGAGAAACTCTTCCGGCCGGGCCGGAAAAACCCGGTCATCCTGCCCCGGCACGCCCCAGTGCTGCTCTTTCTCATGCGCGTCCGGGACGAGGCGCATCGATTCGGCATCACCTTTCATCGAAAACTGCGGCGCAAAAAGACACTGGCATCCGGGCTTGACGCCGTCAGCGGTATCGGGCCGCAACGCAAAAAGCTCCTGCTTAAAACCTTCGGCAGCTATAAACGAATCCGGGCAGCGTCAGCCGGGGAACTCAGCCGGGCCGCCGGTATCGGTCCGGCCCTGGCCGCCTCCATCTACCGGCAGCTGCACCAACAAACCGAGGCAAGCGGCTCGGAAAAATCCCGGCCGGCCCTCAAGCCGTAAGTGGTCACAGGAAGTGAAACTCTACGCTATTCCTTACCTCAAGCCCCCCGGTATTGCAGGGTCAGACCGCCGGAGGATTCCGTGACGGTTATCCCCAGGGGGGCCAGAATCTGAAAGAGAGGACGGCCGAAATAAAAAAGTTCCGGGGCAACTGACAGACCATACCGTTGCAGGGCCATGCCGCGCACGGCAATATCCCGGTTCACCAGTTGCTCCAGTTCACAGAGCATTGCAGCGCGCCGGGACAAAGAGCGGAGACGGATTCCGCTTTCGACCAAATCGGGACAGGCGCACTCCTGCTCATGGAGGCGGACCAACAGCAGGAGCGGATCATTGTCCGCAATAAGATCGTAACGGCCCAGGAGTTCGCGGCCGGCAATGGCCAGCACTTCATCCGGCGCCCAGCATTTGAGCAGCCGGCAGGCCAGCGGCCGCCGGTCGTATATGGCGCAGGACGAAGATGCCGCCTGCAGGAAGCGGCAGGACCAGTCCCCGCCCCGCCCCTGTATCTTGATCAACTCCTGCCGAACCGGCTCAGGCTGGTCGGACAACGGATAGCGGGCCAGTTCGCCCCGGCGGATTGTCACAAGGACGTCAAATCCCAGGAAGCCCGGCGCAACCAGGTGGCGGTCCTGAATATGCAGGGCCGGTCCGCCCTGCCGGCAACAGGTACCGCAACGGTCACAGGCTTCTTTAATTTTTTTTGATGACTGGCCTGGCATTGGTGTCTTGACCTCCGGTTACGAATACGTTTCATTCGGGCCGCAGTTTTTGCGCCGCCCTCCCCAATACCTGGCCGAGTAACATCTGTCAAGCCTGACGGCGCCGATCCTGATCCTTGCTATTGTCTTTTTATTTATGTAAAATAACAATGTAAAATAACACTCATTATCTCAAGCAGAAATCACCGGCGGCCGCCATGACGGCGACAACCGGCGCAAACACATTCGGGGATGAACAGTGGATACCGGCAGCCGTATAAAAAAAGACAAGAAGCTGTATTACAAACTAAATGTCATCTTCATTCTCCTGCTTCTTTTCCCCTGTTCCGGCTTTATTTACCTCGGTTACAAGTATAACCTGCTGCAAAACGAGTACATCAAGATCTTTATCGCCGTCGGCCTTTTTTACATCCTGATCGGCTTCACACTGCTGCGAAAACTCTTTGACAGCATCATCGTTTTCTCAAAAACTATTTCCGAGAAAATCAACCAGGAGATCGTTACCGGTGCCGTTGACGAGAACCAGAACGAATTACAGCAAATTGTCCAGTCCTTTAACACCATCGAACACCAGTTCCGCCTGAGTTCCGAACAACTGGCCAAAAAGGCATCGGAAGTCTCCATCCTCAAGGAGCTTTCCGATATCTGCTACGTCACGCTCGACCCCTGGGAAATTCTCTATGTCACCCTGGAGCGCGCCCTGCTTCTCACCAGGGCGGACATAGGTTCGATCCTGATCCTGGACAAGGAGGAACCGAAATCGTTTATCGTCAAGGCGACGATCGGGCTTGGCGATCATATCAAGATGGACGACAAGATCAATTTCGAGACCTCCATCGCCAAGTACGCGGTCATCAACAAAAGCCCCCTGATTATCGAGAACATTGAGAAAGAAAGACGCTTCGGCCGGACCAACCGCCTGCATTACGGAACAAAATCCTTTGTCATCATGCCGATCAAGACCATCAAGGATGTCATCGGGGTCCTGTCGATTTCCCGCAAGGACGACAAGGCGGTTTTTACGGAGGCCGAGGTTGAAGCCCTGACTCCCCTTTTGAGCAATGCGGCCTTTACCTATGAAAATCTCCGGCTCATGAAGGACATTGAACAGGAAGAAAAACACATGGCCGCGGTCAAAAGGATCTTCAACACCTTGAACTCCAGCCTGCGGGACAGCGAATTGCTGCATACCATCCTGAACGAAGTGCAGGGCGTGATCCCGTTCGAGATTGCAGTCATCATGGTCCGGAACGATAAAAGCGAGGACCACCTCAAGGTCGTCGACCTGCAGGCCGGCACCACAATCGACCTGGCCATCGGCGATAAACTTCCGCACCGGGGTACCATCGTCGACCATGTGATGCAGCAGGACGCGATAAAAATTATCGATGATCTCGATACAGTCAGACAGAACGAAAAAGACGCAAAACTCTTTATCAACAACGACCTCAAGGCCTGTCTCCTGGCCCCGCTCACCTCGAGGGGCCAGGTCAACGGCGTCCTGGCTCTCTATGCCAAGAACAGTTCGAGATTCCACGAAATCCCGGAAACGGTTGAAGGGATCACCAACATTATTTCATTCGCCGTTGAAGAAAGCCGGCTGTCGGCCGCGGTATTGAAGAGAAACCAGGAACTGGTGACCATCAAGCAGATCGGCAGCGCCCTCGCCTCTTCAACTTTCGACATGAAACAGGTGCTGAAATACACCATGGATATGATCCGGACCCTGATGAATGTCGAGGCGGGATCCTTGTCCCTGGTCAAGAATAACGAACTTGAATTTGCGGTTGCCTTTGAGCTGGATATGGCCCGGCTGCAGAAAATCAAGCTGAAGCTGGGGCAGGGAATCTCCGGGGCGGTTGCCACCCGTGGCGAGGCGATCATTGAGAACAACCCCCCGGCTTCGAGCCATTTCGACCCGGTAATAGACGAGATAACCGGTTTCAAGACCAGGTCGGTTCTCTGTGTGCCGATGATCTCCCAGGGCAAGGTAATCGGGGTCATCGAGGTCCTTAACAAACAGGAAGGAGATTTCAGTGACGGCGATAAAGATATTTTGCAGTCCATCGCAACCTCGGTCAGCATTGCCATGGAAAATGCCCGCCTTTACGAAGAAACCGTATCAATGGCCGAACAGGAGCGCGGCATCCGGGGGATGTTCCAGAAATTCGTGCCCAAGGAGATTATTGACAAAATCATCCACGGTTCCGCGGCCAACAAGGAGTTTGTCGACGAACTCAAAACCATTACCCTGCTGAACATAGATATCCGCGGCTTTTCCGAACTGGCCCGGAAGATAGGCCCGCAGAAAAGCGTTGCCCTGTTGAACTATTTTTTCTCGGTCATGGGCGGCATTGTCTTCAAACACAGCGGCATTGTCGACAAATACCTCGGCGACGGCTTCCTGGCCCTGTTCGGCGCGCCGGTCTCAACGGCCATGGATGCGGAAAACGCCGTGTCGGCGGCCCTGGAAATGCAGGAATCCATTCCCGCGATCAATGAAGATTACGTCAGGGAACTCCTGGGCGCCCCGGTCAATATCGGGGTCAGTATCTATACCGGCGAGGTCGTGGTCGGCAATATCGGCTTTGATATGAAGATGGACTATACCGTCATCGGCGATTCCGTAAACAACGTCTTTAAACTGCAGGATTTTACCAAACCGTTGCCCGACAGTATCGTCATTGCCGAAAGCACCGTCCGTGCAGCTCAGACTCCCCTGGAAATGCGGGAGCTTGACAACACCTTGAATGGTATGAAGATCTACGAACTGCTGGGCCGCAAAAAGAATTAACTCCAGCCTCGGTTTTCCGTTCATCCGGATTCCTCCCGCTCCGCCAGATATC
>JAADIK010000006.1 GCA_013151365.1 Deltaproteobacteria bacterium | reverse complement strand
AAGACCACGATCTTGCCGCCGTCTTTCATGGCATGGTGGCAATTCTGCAAAATTTTTACGGCCCGTTCGTCGTCCCAGTCATGGATAATACGTTTTAACAGATACACATCTCCAGACTCGGGAACGGCGCTGAAAAATTCACCGCCGACAATCTCACAACGATTTTCAAGCTGAAACCGGGCTCTCAGGGCATAGGCATCCCTGACCACATGCGGCAGGTCATAAAGTATGCCGTGCCGGTCCGGATACCTGGCCAGGATCGCGAATAACAATTGTCCAAGTCCGCCGCCGATTTCCACCAGGTTCCCGGCATGGGAAAAATCATAGTGGTCTAAAATGTTTTGAATATCATGCCGGCTGGTAACATTCATCCCTTCATTAAAGGTCTGGCCGGACAAAGGATGTTTTTCATAATATTCAAACAAGTCCTGCCCGAAAACCTTCCGGAAGGGGCTCTTGCCTGTTTTTACCGCATACAGGAGTTCTCCCCATGGCCTCCAGTTTACCTCCTCGCCGCGCATTATAGCCAGCACTCGTAACGAGCCGGGTGAATCCGCCAGGAGATACCGGGCAAGGTCGGTCATGGCAAATCCCTGCCCGGATTCCCTGAAGACCCGGATAGTGGTTAGCGCCCTTAAAACCCGGTATAAACTCGGTTCATGGGTGTCGGTTGCCGCGGCAAGATAGTGACTGTCACGGGGGCCGTCTTTTAAAAAATCGGCAATCTTCAGCTCGGCGGCGACATAAATCAGCTGGGTGAACCTATACCCATGAATATACCGGAAGAGGCGCGATCGATCTGTTATTTCTTTATTTTCCATAGATGGGATTGCCCCTGAATCGGCGGCAGAGGACGGCGGCGGCAGGCGCCGGACATCAACTCCGGGTGACCTTGCCGCGCAGGGCCTTGATCCTGGACCGTCTTTTTTTTCGTTCGATGCGCCGCTTCTGAGAGCTTCTGGTCGGCCGGGTTGCCGTCCGTTTCCTTGGAGTTACGGTGACACGTTGCAGCAGTTCATGCAGGCGCATAAGGGCCGCCTCCCGGTTCTGGGCGAAACTCCGATACTGCCGGGCCTTGATCACCACCACGCCGGCCTTGGAAATACGATGATCTTCCAGGTGCAGAAGCCGCTCTTTATACAGGTCAGGCAGTGACGAGGCCCTGATGTCGAAACGCAGATGGACGGCCGTCGAAGCCTTGTTTACGTTCTGGCCTCCAGGCCCCTGCGCCCGCACGGCGCTGATCGCGATTTCACTCTCAGGGACGGCAAGCTGGTTTGAACGACGTGACATCATCATATCTTGTTCGGAGCAGGACAGCCGTAACCAGCCACCGGGGGTCAGCTGTAACAGCTTAAAATTACGGGTTGATTGACAAGACAACGCATTGAGTGACGGCAACCGGCGGGAATAAAAAAAGGAGTCAGGCGACAACGCTTGACTCCTTTGATTCTCCTGGTGACCCCAACCGGGTTCGAACCGGTGTTACCGGCGTGAGAGGCCGACGTCCTAACCACTAGACGATGGGGCCTGATGGTGGTGCCTTTTCTAAAATATCTGGTACGGTTTGTCAAGTCCGGCTTCTCTTTTTTTGTCGCGGACCACCATCAGTCGCTTACCATATCCCGGCCGAAACGATAGGCCCGCTCAAGGTCCCCGGTAAACTGCGCCACTTCCCCCTTCTTATCGGCGCCCCGGACCAGCAGTTCCCCGGCGTATGCGAAATCCATGGCGTCAAGCCCATAGCGAACGGTCATGATCGCCCCTTCAAAAACCCGCTCTCCCTGGGTTGCGGCAACACCGACGAAGTATCCCTTTCGTGCCGTTTTGCCCGCCGGCCTTTGGCCGAGAAGATATTTTCTGCTCCACAGGGCCTGGCACCTGTCGATAAAGGCCTTGGCCTGGGCGGTTACGCCATAGAAATAAATCGGCGAGCCGATCCGGTCGGCGTTATCTATCCTGTCGTAGAGTTGCTGCATATCGTCCCGGATAACGCAGACCCCGGTTTCGCTACAGCCGCCGCAGGCCTGACAGGGGTGAATATCCAGGTCAGTCAACCTGACGAACTCACTGCCTGAACCGGCATCAACGACCCCCTGCATGACCGGCTCCAGGAGAAGCTCGGTATTGCCGCCTTTACGGGGACTGCCGAGAATAAATAAAACTTTCATCAGCTCGCCGCCAAGTTCCTTATCTGCCGTCTTTTACAGGCAGCCGCCCGAAAAGCCGGTTCTGTTCGTGCAGCCAGCCGGAAATTTCTTTGGAAAAAAGACCGGGCGCACAGCGCCACTGCCAGTTTCCACTGGTGGTCGCCGGGGTGTTCATGCGGCAGTCATTGCCGAATCCCAGCACGTCCTGCATGGGCAGCATGGCGAGCACGGCGGTTGAGGAGAGCGCCAGGTAGATGAGGTCCCGGTGAATGGAAGCGGCGTCATTGTCATCTTTATTGGCACATTTCTTGGCCTGGATCTTGGACTCCGTCGGGACATCCGGGCTCAGAAACCACCCCACGGCCGTGTCGTTATCATGGGTACCGGTGTAAACAACGCAGTTTTCCGAATAATTAAACGGCAGGTAGGGATTATCGGGATTGCCGTCAAAGCCGAAGAGGAGAATTTTCATCCCGGGGTACCGGAGCCGGTCACGCAGTTTCTCAACCTCCGGGGTAATGAACCCGAGATCCTCGGCAATAACGGGCAACCGGCCCAGCCGTTTCTCCATATCCTTGAAAAAAGAGAGGCCCGGCCCCTTCTTCCAGCTGCCGTGCTCCGCGGTTTTATCCCGGCTGGGGATGCTCCAGTACGCTTCAAAGCCGCGGAAATGATCTATCCGGATGACGTCGACCAGGGAAAAAGTGGTGGCCAGACGCTTGGCCCACCAGTGGTAAAGACGTTCCTTGATCTCCGGTTGCCGGCTATTCCAGCGATAAAGGGGATTGCCCCAGCGCTGGCCGGTGACACTGAAATAATCCGGCGGCACCCCGGCAACGTGTGTGGGGCTGCCGCTTTTGGGATTCAATTGAAAAATATCCCGGTTGGCCCAGACATCGACGCTGTCCTGGCCCACATTGATCGGCAGATCACCGATGAGGCGAATACCCCGCCGGTTGGCGTTGTTGCGTAAACGGCGCCACTGCGAGAAGAAATGAAACTGCTCGAAACGGTAATAGCCGAGCAGGTCCGCCGATTCTACGGCAGCGAGGCGCAAACTGTCCGGGTTCCGGTCACGCAGGTCCCGGGGCCAACGATACCAGGGGGCATAATTAAACTTGCGCTTCAGGGCCATAAACAGGGCATAATCGTCAAGCCATGTCTGCCGGGAACAAAACTCTGCGAAATCCGCCCGGTTGGAGTCTACTTTAAAACGCTGCCAGGCCTTGGCGAGAATCTCCTGTTTCCACTTGATAACACGGTCAAACTCGACGAAATAGTCGGAAAATGAAAGGTCACGCGGCGACACATCCCCGGCCGTGAGAAGTCCCTGCTGCAAAAGAAGCTGCGGGCTGATCAGGAGAGGATTGCCGGCAAAGGCGGAAAAACTCATATAGGGCGAATTGCCGAATACCGGACTGGTCGGGCCCAGGGGCAGGACCTGCCAGTAGGTCTGGCCGCCGGCCGCGAGGAAATCGACAAACGCCGGGGCGCCGCCGAGATCACCGATTCCGTAGGGACCGGGCAGGGATGAAATATGGAGCAGGATACCGCTCGATCTTCGCTCGATGGTCGGCATCAGCGGCTCCGTCGTCCGGCGGCGGGTCGGCAACCGTTATCAGTCCTCATCATTTGTATCCGCAAATCGTTCTTTTATCTCTACTATTTCGTCAATATTGTTTACGAACAAGTCGAGGAGTTCCGGGTCGAAATGCTCTCCCCGCTCCGCTTTTAAAATATCCAGGGCAATGTCGACAGGCAGGGCTGATTTGTAGACACGTTCGAAGGTCAAGGCGTCAAAGACATCGCAGATCGCGGCTATCCTGCCGACCAGGGGAATGTCATTACCCTTGAGGCCGGCCGGATAACCGGTACCGTTATATTTCTCGTGATGGGTCAAGGCGATAAGCGCCCCCAGGTTGAGTATTTCCGACTTTGATTCTCCGAGTATCAGGTTACCGATGACCGAGTGTGATTTTATCTCTTCAAACTCCTCTTCAGTCAATTTGCCCGGTTTGAAAAGGATGCTGTCCGGCAGGCCTACTTTCCCGACATCATGAAGCGGCGCGGCCATCCTGATCATTTGGCATTCTTCTTCCGGCAACCCCGCCTTGCGCGCCAGGAGGCAGCAATATTCACCCATTCTCACGGTATGCTGGGCGGTTTGATTATCCCTGAATTCCGCGATACTGGCAAGCCGCAGGATCGTTTCCTCCCAGGAAGCGTGCAGTTCTTCCGTCCTCTCGGCCACCAGCGATTCAAGCTCTTCCCGGTGCCGGCGGTTTTCGATTTCCAGTTCCCGGCGGCGGAGGGCATTGGCAATGTTGATGATCAGTTCGTTTCTTTCAAAAGGCTTGATCACATAGCCGAAAGCCCCCATGTGCAGGGTCTGGATGGCAATGTGTCGATCATCGACGGCGGTTGCCATGACCACGGCAAGATCCGGGTACTTTTCATGCACGATACGCAACAGGTCGATACCGGTTTTTCCCGGCATGTTGATATCGCAGATCATCAGCCCGTAGTCATCTTTCTCTAGACTTTCCAGGGCCTTGTCGGCATCGGCAGCGGTGCTGTACAGGTAATCTTCACTCTGCACAATACGGCCGACCAGCTCACAGATAACCGGTTCATCATCCACTATCAAAATTTTCTGTTTCTGTTCTTCCATGACTTCCATAGCCTTACTTTTGTTGTGCAGCCCTGAAATCCCGAACCGGATTTCCGTGTCGCCATTGAACGAGAATATCCTCTCGTTATTCATGATACTATAATAAAAAAAAAACAATGAAATTAAAGAAAAATTCTTAAAAATACCGGAAAAGACCGGCCGGGCCGGGGATTTGCCCGGAAAACAAATTCGGAGAATCGGCGCCGAAAAACAACCCGCCGCCGGGACGCAAAAATGCGGAGTTGGATTTTTAAGCTAATCCTTAAACAGAATCTTTATTTGATTTTTTTTCATTTTTGTATTAGATTATATTATTCTGTGGAGAATTGCAGAAAACGCATTCTTTGCGTTTTTTCTGCGTTTAATCAATCATAATTTACCATGTAAGTTCGGGGGTGGAAGGCCGGTGCTCGCAAGTATCAAAAATGACCTTCTTAAAGCAGGAAGAAGCGAAGGCTGTATAACATTTCAACACCTCAACGAGATGTTGCCGGACAACATTAACAGTCCCGGCGCCATGGAGGAACTATTCGATTTCCTGGGCGAGAATAACATTGAAATAGTTACCCAGGAAGAGTCGGGAAAGAAAAAAACCCTGTCCGGGGAAAACTGGACCGGCAAGAAAAAACCGGAGGCCGACGCCGACACGGAGGCCCTTCCTGACAGCGACGAACACGAAAGTGAAGAAACCACAACCACTTACCTGCGGGAGATGGGCCTGTTCGACCTGTTGACGCCGGAGGAAGAGGCCAAGTATTCCAAAACTATCCGCGAAGGCTTTAACGCCATCATCGCGGCGATCCGCGCCGAAAAAACCGATACCAGGGAAATAAAGATGCTGGTCGATCGCATCGATCTCTGGGAGAGACGCGACCCGACGCTGAAGCCCAAAAAACAGCAGCTGAACTACATGCGCCAGAGCGTGCATAACGCCACCCTGAAATTTCCCGATCATCGGAATCTTTTCGACCTGAACACCAAGATCGAGGCCTACCTCCGCTCCATCGAGGTGGCCAAGGATGCGATGATCCGCGCCAACCTGCGCCTGGTGGTCTCCATTGCCAAGCGATATATGCACCAGGGCCTGACCCTGGCCGACCTGATCCAGGAAGGCAACCTGGGGTTGATGCGGGCCGTCTTCCGCTTCGATTACAACAAGGGCAACAAGTTTTCCACCTATGCCTCCTGGTGGATTCGCCAGGCCATCACCCGCGCCATCCTGGACAAGACCCGGACAATCCGTTTGCCGGTGCATTTTCTTGAACTCCGCAGCCAGTTCTTCAAGGCCTTTTATTCACTGCTGAAAGAACTCGGCAGGGAACCCACGCCGGTCGAAATATCCAGGATGACCGATCTGCCCATGAATAAAATCCTGGCGATCCTGGAGGCGTCACGAGAGCCTATTTCCCTGGAAACGCCGGTGGGCGACGACGACTCCACCCTGGGCGACTTCCTGGAAAACCAGGAATCGGAATCGCCCTATGACACGGTGGAGAGCCGTGAGCTGTCCCTCCGGGTCACGGAAGTTCTCTCCTCCCTGACCGACCGGGAAGAAAAAATCATCCGTCTTCGTTTCGGTATCGGCGAAAATGCCGAGTATACCCTGGAGGAGATAGGCAAACGCTTCAATGTTTCCCGCGAACGTATCCGCCAGATTGAAAAGAAGGCCCTTAACCGCTTGCGCCATTCCAGTCGACGTGAGAAACTCCGTTATTTTCTTGATTGATGATCCATTGACTTTGATCCATCATCTCCATAACCTCCACTCACGCCGATTTTTCCATGGAACAATTTATTCACGATGCCGGTTTTACTGATATTCTCTCAAAAGTTCAAGCCGATGAACGTCTAAGCCTGGATGACGGCCGGCGTCTTTTCGCCTCGGCCAATATCCTGGCGGTCGGCTCCCTGGCCAATATCGCCAGGGAACGAAAAAACGGCAACAAGGCCTATTTTATTTACAACCAGCATATCAATTACTCGAACATCTGTACCAATCTCTGTAAATTCTGCGCCTTTGGCAAAGACAAGGATTCCGACCTCGCCTATGAAATGAGCGTGGACGAGGTCAAAAAAAAGGTGCGCGAGCGTCTCGACGAACCGATCACCGAAATCCACATGGTCGGCGGCATCCATCCCGACCTCCCGTATTCCTACTACCTGGACCTGCTGCAAGGTATCAAGGACGTCCGGCCCGAGGTCCATATCCAGGCCTTCACCTGCGTTGAAATCTCTCATCTCGCCGAGCTGGCCGGCAAATCCGTCGGCGAAACCCTGGAAGAACTCAAGGCCGCCGGCCTGGGCTCCATCCCCGGCGGCGGGGCCGAGGTCTTCAGCCCGCGAATCCGCAAGATTATCTGCGAAAAAAAGCTATCCGGCGAAGGATGGTTCGAGGTCGCCAAGACCGCGCATCGTCACGGCCTGAAAACCAATGCCACCATGCTCTACGGTCATATCGAGTCGATCGACGAGCGGCTGGAGCACCTGGATGCGCTCCGCCGGGCTCAGGACGAAACCGGCGGCTTCCTGGCCTTCATCCCCCTGGCCTTTCACCCTAAAAATACCGAAATGTCCGAGCATTCCAGTACGACCGGGATAGACGATCTCAGGAATATCGCCGTTGCCCGGCTGATGTTGGACAACTTCCCGCACATCAAGGCCTATTGGGTCATGATCGGCACCAAGCTGGCCCAGGTGGCCCTTTCCTTCGGCGCCGATGATATGGACGGCACGGTCAAGGAAGAGGTGGTTACCCACATGGCCGGGGCCGAAACCGAAAAGACCCTGGGCCACAAGACGCTTATCCGGCTGATCAGGGAGGCCGGCCGGGAACCGGTGGAACGCGACACCCTCTATAACGTCATCCAGACCTTTTAAGCCCTGCCGACCATGAACGAGACCACGGACAAAATACTGGCCGGCGAGCGGATCACGGCCGCAGAGGCCCTGGACCTGGCGGAATCCGCCGACCTGTACCGGCTCGGCTTCCTGGCCGACAGCGTCCGGCAGCGCCTGCATCCGCAGCCGCTCGTCACCTACGTGATTGACCGCAACATCAATTACACGGATATCTGCATCTCCGCCTGCATGTTCTGCGCCTTTTTCAAGGCCCCTGAGGATGAAAACGGCACGATCCTCAGCCACCGGGAGCTGGAGCAGAAAATCAGGGAAACCAAGGAACTCGGCGGGACGCAGATTCTGCTGCAGGGAGGATTGCATCCGGACAAGCCCCTTGAATTCTACGAAGAAATGCTGCGGTTCATGAAGGGCCTGGACATTCATATTCACGGCTTTTCCCCGCCGGAGATCTGCCACTTTGCCGCCCTCTCGGGCCTGACGACCGGCGAGGTGTTAAAGCGGCTCATCGCCGCCGGCCTGGATTCGATGCCGGGCGGCGGGGCGGAGATCCTCTCCGACCGGGTCCGCGAGACGCTTGCCCCCCGCAAATGCTCGGCCGACCGCTGGATCGAGGTCATGGAAGAGGCCCATCACCAGGGCCTGCGCACCACGGCCACCATGATGTTCGGTCATATCGAGACCATGGAGGAACGGCTGGAGCATTTGCAGCGGATTCGTGACCTGCAGGACAGGACCTCGGGCTTTACCGCCTTTATTCCCTGGCCCTTCCAGCCCGACCACACCGCCCTGGCCGCGAGCCGGAAAATCGACAAGGAAACCGCTTTCGGCTACTTGAAAATGCTGGCCTTAAGCCGGATTTTTCTCGACAACGTGGACAATATCCAGGTCTCCTGGGTCACCCAGGGCCCCAAGATCGCCCAGTTGGCCCTCTTTTTCGGCGCCAACGACTTCGGCAGCACCATGATCGAGGAAAACGTCGTGGCCGCGGCCGGCGTTCAGTTCAGACTTTCCGAACAGGAGATTCGGCGGCTGGTTACCGATGCCGGATTCGAGCCGAAACAGAGGCTCATGGACTACACCCTGGTTTAACCTCTATCCCCTTGTGAAACCGACCATTATTCATCGTGCGCCCTGGCTGGTCACGGTTGCCCGGCCGATGCCGGCCGCAGGGGCCGTCGCCGTTGCCGGCGGCCGCATTCTCGCCGTCGGCGAATTTACCGAACTGCAGGCCGAGTATCCCGGGGCCGGGGTCCGGGACCATCACGGCTGCGCCCTGGTCCCGCCCCTGGTCAACGCCCATATTCATCTCGAACTCTCGCACCTGGTTCGTATCGGTCCGCACGCTGTCCCGGAAAGTTTTACCGCCTGGGTGGCCGGGCTGCTTGCCAGGCGTGAACGGCTCGGGGCAACCGGTGAAAACGTAACGGCGGCCGCCCGGCAGACGCTTGACCAACAGTATCGATCCGGGGTGATCGCCCTGGCCGACATCGGCAACACGGACACCACCGCGAAACTCGCCGGCAACGGTCCGGTGGTCCTTTATCATTTTCGTGAATTTCTCGGCCTGACCCGGAATGCCGCCCGGGAGAACCTGGCCGTGCTGGCCGGCGAACCGGAGCTGCACCGCTGCACCGCCCATGCGCCCTACTCCACCCATGCCGACCTGATCAC
>JAADIK010000032.1 GCA_013151365.1 Deltaproteobacteria bacterium | reverse complement strand
CGGGCCGCTTACGATAAGTTCGGCGCCAACTGGCAGGCCGGTCAGGATTTCAAACCGCCGCCGAACTGGGATGCCGGTTTCGAATTTTCCGGGGCCGGATATACCGAGGCGGACAGCGGCGGTTTCAGTGATTTCTTTGAAGAACTCTTCGGCCGCAGCCGCTATTCCACCGGCGGCGGACCCCGGAGAAGCTTCCGCATGCAGGGCGAAAGTCAGCATGCCAAGATCGTCATCCGTTTGCAGGATGCCTATCTCGGCTCGAAACAGACCATCACCCTGACCCGGCCGGTGGTTGACGAAAAGGGCCGTATCACCACCAAACCTCATACCCTTAACGTCACCATTCCCAAAGGCATTATCGAGGGGCAGAGAATCAGGCTGGAAGGCCAGGGCATGCCGGGAGTCGGCGGCGGGCCGAGTGGCGACCTCTACCTCGAAATCGCCTTTGCCGAGGACCCGCTCTTTCATGCCGAAAAACGGGACATCTATCTGACACTGCCGGTAACCCCCTGGGAGGTGGCTCTCGGCACAACGGTCACCGTGCCCACCCTGGGTGGCAATGTCGATCTTAAGATTCCGGCCGGCTCCCAGGGCGGCACCAAGTTACGCCTGAAAGGCCGGGGGCTCTGCAGCGCCACGCAGACCGGCGACCAGTACGTGACCCTGCGGGTCGTCGTGCCCAAGCCCCGGACCAAGGAACAGAAAAAACTGTACCAGGAAATGGCCCGCCTCATGCCGATAAACCCCAGAGAGAATATGGGGGTGTAAAATAATGCCACGAAATTCGACCCTGCTGACCGGAACGGTCCTTGATGAAGAGATGATCTGCAATCTGCGTGATCTCTGCAGCCTGTGCAATGTCACCGCCGAGACGATTCACGAGATGATCGACGAAGGCCTGCTCAGGCCGAGGGGCAGCGGTCCGCAGCAATGGTGCTTTACCGCCATTGAAATCCGCCGGACCCAGACCGCCCTCAGGCTGCAGCGTGACCTGCGGATCAACCTGCCCGGCTGCGCGCTGGTCCTGGATCTCCTCGAAGAACTGGAAGAACTGCGCCGGCTTAACCGCTACCGTTAAGCCAGGTTCATATCTTTTGTATTTCAGCAACACAACTCTTCTGATCCTTGCCGGCCTGGCTTTGGCCGGGCTGGCCCTGACCTGTTTTTACAGCATTTCGGCCCTGCGCCGGGCGCGCCGCCGGCTGTTGCTCTGTTCAGCCCGGGAGGAACAGCAGCAAAACGAATTGGCCATGCTTGAGCAGACCGCAACGCGGCTGCGCAGCGAACGGAGCGCCCTGCAGGATGAAAACCGGGACCTGACCGGCCAGCTGGCCGCCTTGCAAACCGCGCTGGCGGCGGCGGAAAAGCAGGCCGATACCGGCCGGACCCTGCTCGAAGCCACCCGCAAACAGTTGGAATCGGACTTTCAGATCCTGGCTGACCGGATCTTTACGGAAAAGGGACAAATCCTGAGCCAAAAACACCAAACGGCGCTGGAAACCCTTTTGAACCCGGTCAGGGAACAACTCGGCGAGTTCAAGAAAAAAGTCGAAGACGTCTATGACCGGGAATCCCGGGACCGGATTTCCCTGGTCAAGGAAATCGAACATCTCAAAACCCTCAACCAGCAGATCGGCAAGGACGCCGTCAACCTGACCAACGCCCTGAAAGGCCAAAACAAGGTGCAGGGGCTCTGGGGCGAGATGATCCTCGAGCGGCTGCTGGAAGATTCCGGTCTCCAGCGCGGTCATGAATTCGACACCCAGGTCGGCCTGAAAGACAAAAACGGCCGGACCCGCCTGCCCGACGTCATTATCCATCTCCCCAAGGGCAGAGACATCATCATCGACGCCAAGGTCTCCCTCGCGGCCTTTGAACAGGCAAGCCGGGCGGAAACCCCGGAGGAACGGCAACACTACCTGCAGGATCACCTCGACTCGCTCAAAAAACACATCCACAGCCTGGCCGGCAAAGAATATCATCTGCTGCCGGGAGTCAACTGCCCGGACTTTGTCCTGCTCTTCATGCCGACCGAGGGCGCTTTCCAGACCGCCGTCAGCCGGGAGCCGGAACTGCTGACCGAGGCCATGCGGAAAAAAATCATCTTGGCCAGCCCCTCGACCCTGCTGGCCATTCTACGTACAATCAACCATATGTGGCGTCAGGAGGAGCAAAACCGCAACAGTTTAGCTATTGCCAAACAGGCCGGGAATCTTTATGATAAGTTTATAGGATTTGTCGAGGCCCTTGAAGAGGTCGGCGGCCGGTTGAACCAGACTGTTGAGGCCTGGCAACTGGCCAGAAAACGCCTGACCTCGGGCAAGGGCAACCTCATCAGCCGCGCCGAGGCGTTGAGGAAACTGGGCGTGCAGAACACCAAGAGACTGCCGTCTTCAGTGGCGGTCGAAGAGAATGAAGCTGTCTGCCCTGAACATAATGAGTGTCCGGCCAAGCCGGAGGCTCGCGAAACCATGATTTAAAAAAATATTATAACTTCAGGAGGATGTCATGAAACGATATGCTGCTATCTTGATTATTGCCGGTTTTTTTCTCGCTTCCTGCGCGGGCACCAACATGAACAAGGGCCAGCAGGGCGCGCTCGGCGGCGCTGCCGGCGGCGCCCTGGTCGGCCAGATCATCGGTCACAACACGGAGTCCACCCTGATCGGCGCGGCGGTCGGCACCATGCTCGGCTACATTGTCGGTAACGAGATGGACAAATACGACCGCCAACAGCTCAACCATGTCTATGAACGGGGCGTATCCGGCAGCACCTCCTCGTGGGTGAATCCGGACACTGGTTATCAGTACCGGGTCACACCGCAACCCGCCTACATCGCCCCCGACAAACGGGTCTGCCGGAAGGCTGAAATTGATGCGATCATCAACGGTCGGCAGCAAAAAACGTACACCACGGCCTGCCGGGACCGGAACGGCCGCTGGCAGCTGCAGAGTAATAATAATTAACCCTGTAATGACGGCGGGAAAATTCGCGGTCTCCACCTCCACCCGGATGGAGTTCGTGGATATCACGAATCAGGTTCAGCAGGCGGTAACGGCGAGCGGCGTCCGCGATGGCGTCTGTTTTGTCTACAACCCTCATACCACGGCCGGTCTGACCATCAACGAAGGGGCGGACCCGGCCGTGCAGCATGACCTGCTGGGGGTTTTCCGGGAAATGGTGCCGCAGTCCTACCCTTACCGTCACCTGGAAGGCAATTCGCCGGCCCACGCGATGACGACCATGACCGGCAGTTCGGTCACGGTCTTTATCGATGCCGGCCGCCTGCAGCTTGGCACCTGGCAGCATATCTTCTTCTGTGAATTTGACGGTCCCAGGAACCGCAAGGTCTTCTGGAAAATCCAGGCAGGTTGAAGGAATGGGGGAGGAACAGGGAGGGGCGCATGAAATATGTTTCGGCCTGAACAGGACAACCGACGAGGAATCCCTGGCAGCTTTTCTGCGGCTTTTCAACAGGAAAGAGCTGACCTCGGTACTCATCCCCCGCATGACGGACGATGAAATCATGCGGATCGTTGACCTGCTCACCGATATCATGCACAATCATTTGCAGGAGAAAGAGTACCACGAGCTGTTTTTAGGGGACAAACGTCATTCCGCTTGAATCCCGGCCTATTATTCTTACTGAAAATTGTTGACTAACCCATGCCGGTGAGCTGCAAAGCCTTTTTCGCAACTCGTGTCTCGCGGCTTTAAAGTGGAATTTTGCAACCATGAAGCCAATCAGTAACCTGCGAGACTTTCTCGACATTCTCCGCCGCGAGAACCAACTGCTGACCATCGACGCCCCGGTTGATCCGTACCTGGAAATCGCTGAAATCCATCGGCGGGTCATTGACCGGGGCGGCCCGGCCCTGCTGTTCACCAACGTCAAAAATTCTTCCTTCCCGGTGGTAACCAACCTCTTCGGCAGCGACCGTCGTCTTGAACTGGCCTTCGGCCGCCGCCCCCTGGACTTTGTCCGTGACCTGGTCAACCTGGTCGAACACCTGCTGCCGCCCTCCCTCGACACCCTGCGGCGGGTCCGGCCGCTCATCGGCCAGACCCTGAAAATCGGCATGAAAAACATCCGCCACGCGCCGATCCTCGAATCCCGGCAGAAACCGGCCCGGCTTACGGAGCTGCCCCTCCTGACCTGCTGGCATTCGGACGGCGGCGCCTTTGTCACCCTGCCCCTGGTCTACACGGAGCATCCCGACGGCCACGGCCACAATCTCGGCATGTATCGAATCCAGCGCTTTGATGACACCACCACCGGCATCCACTGGCAGATCCACAAGGGCGGCGGCTTTCATTATTTTGCGGCCGAGGAGCAGAACCAGGCGCTGCCCCTGACTCTTTTCATCGGCGGCCCGCCCGCCCTGATGCTGGCGGCCATCGCCCCCTTGCCCGAAGACATCCCGGAACTGATGCTCGCCTCCCTCTTGCAGGGGAAAAAACTGGCAATGACCCCGGACCCGCTGGGCGGCCACCGGCTGGTCGCCCAGGCCGAATTTGCAATCAAGGGCAGCGTGCCGCCAAAACTGCGCCGGCCCGAAGGACCCTTTGGCGACCATTACGGCTACAACTCCCTGCAGCACGACTATCCCGTCTTCCAGGCCACCCATCTCTACCATCGCCGGGACGCCATTTATCCCGCCACGGTGGTCGGCCGGCCCAGGCAGGAAGATTTCTTTATCGGCAATTTCCTCCAGGAGTTGCTGTCACCGCTCTTCCCCCTGGTCATGAAGGGGGTGCTCCAGCTCAAGACCTTCGGCGAGACAGGCTTTCACTGCCTGGCCGCAGCCCGGGTTGCCGACCGCTATCCCCGCGAGGCCTTTGCCGCCGGGCTGAGGGTCCTGAGCGAGGGGCAACTGTCTCTGACCAAGTTCCTGATCGTGACGGACGGCAGCCTGGACGTCGCCGATTTCCCCAAACTCTGGACCCATGTCCTGGAACGGATCCAGTGGGAGCAGGACCTTTTTATCTTTGCCAACGTCTCCCAGGATACCCTGGATTATACCGGACCGTCGGTCAACCAGGGGTCCAAGGCCATGATGATGGGCCTGGGCAGGGAAAAACGGCGCAACCTGCCGGAGACATTTTCCGGTTCCCTGCCGAACACCGCCCGCAAGCCCTATGTCTACCTGCCCGGTACCCTGGTCGTTGAAGGGGATACCTATGAAAAGGCCCCCGGCCTGGCCGGGGAACTCGCCGCTTGGCCGGGGCTCGCCGACTGGCCGGTCGTCCTGCTGGTCGACTCGACCGCCGGGGCCACCTGCAGCCTGCAGGAATTTCTCTGGACCTTTTTCACCCGCTTCGAACCGGCGGCGGATATCCACGGGGCCGACCAGACCGTGCGCCGCTTTCACGTCGGCCTGACCCCGCCCATTGTCTTTGACTGCCGGATGAAACCTTGGTACACCGAAATCCTGGCCGTGGACCCGGCCACCAAAAAACTGGTGGACGAAAAAATCAGCTCCATGATTCCGGCGCAGTGGCGGTAACCGACCATGATGGACGTATTCTCCCGCACCCCTGCCTGCCGCCGGCTCCGGCCCCCCGGCTCCTGCCCCTGAGCCGATGGCGGACCGGCTGCAAAAAATCATGGCCCGGGCCGGAATCGCCTCCCGCCGCAAGGCCGAGGAACTGATTCTCCAGGGCCGGGTCGCCGTTGACGGCCGCGTGGTCACCGAACTGGGGCTCAAGGTGGATCCGGAGACGCAAACCATCACCTTTGACGGCCGACCTGTCACCTCGGAAAAAAAAATCTATCTTTTGCTCAACAAACCGACCGGCTACGTAACCACCCTGTCCGACCCGCAGGGCCGGCCCATTGTCACCGACCTGCTGCCGGATATCTCCCAGCGTGTTTTCCCGGTGGGCCGGCTTGATTTCGATACGTCCGGAGCCCTCATCCTGACCAATGACGGCCGGCTGGGCCATTTTATCCTGCACCCCCGCTTCGAGGTCAACAAAACCTATGCCGCCACCGTGGCGGGACGGCCGGACAGCCGGCAACTGCGGCAGCTGGAAAAAGGTATCCTGATCGACGGCCACCGGACCTGGCCGGCCAAGGTGCGGATTCTTGAGCGAAAATCCGCCGAAACCACCCTGGAAATCATTATTCACGAAGGGAAAAAACGACAGGTCCGCAAGATGCTGGCCGCCATCGGTTATCCGGTCAAAAAGCTGGAGCGCACAGCCTATGGGCAGCTGACACTGAACGGACTACCGCGCGGCAAGTATCGTTACCTGACGGAAAAAGACCTGAAAAAAATATTTTCAGGCAAAATTCCCTTTGGCGAGGAAAGGCCTGAAGGACGTAAGGAATAGTCGCGGCCGGCCCTTCAACTGCGGCCCGGGCCGCCCTGTTGTATCGGAAAACCCGCAATCTCCCTGATTAGCATTTTTTCGTTTTTTTTCAGTTGACACTTGAAAAAATCATGATAATTTCAAGTACAACTTGAAATTATCCATAAAAATAGCCATGATTGAAAGAAAATTACAATTGCCTCCCCCCGGCAAGGAAACCTTTTTTTTGTGGGGACCGAGGCAAACCGGCAAGTCAACGCTCCTGCGAACCATGTATCCGGATGCAGTATGGATTGATCTGCTAAAAGCTGAGGAGTATCGTCGCTATCTGAACAATCCGGAGTTCCTCCGCCAGGAATTACCTCACAAAGGGCAGATGCCCTTTGTGGTTATTGACGAGGTGCAGAAATTACCGGCCCTGCTCGATGAAGTTCACTGGCTTCATGAAAACCGTCATGTCCGGTTTGCCCTTTGCGGCTCAAGTGCCAGAAAAATTAAACGGGGCCATGCAAATCTGTTGGGGGGCCGAGCAATACGGTATGAGATGTTCGGCCTTGTTTCGGCGGAACTTTATCCGGATTTCGACCTTAACAGATTACTTAATCACGGCTATCTCCCTCGGATATATCTTGCCGGACAGCCACGGCGGTTGCTCAATGCCTATGTTGCGAATTATTTGAAAGAGGAAATAGCAGCCGAAGGATTGGTGCGTAATCTGCCGGTATTTTCCAATTTTCTCAACCTGGCATCGCTGTCAGATACAGAACCGGTAAATTTCTCGACTATCGCCCGTGATTGTGGTGTTTCCAGCCAAACTATTAAAGAATATTTCCAGATCCTCGAAGATACCTTGCTTGGCAGGTGGCTGCCAAGCTTTCGTAAACGGCCCAAAAGAAGGGTGGCAGCGTCAGCTAAATTTTATTTTGCAGATGTAGGAGTAGTGAATTTTCTGGCAAAGCGCGGAACTATTCAACAAGGCTCTGAATTGTTCGGCAAGGCATTTGAGAATTGGTGCTTTCACGAACTAAATGCATACAACCTCTACAATGAAGTATTTGCAGAATTATTTTATTGGCGCTTGGCCGGAGGCACGGAAGTAGATTTTATTATCAATGACATGGAGATCGCCATTGAAGCGAAAGCCTCTAAAAAAATTTCAGCCGACCAGCTTAAGGGACTCCGGAGTCTGAACGTTGATCATCCAAAAATCAAACGCCGAATAA
>JAADIK010000070.1 GCA_013151365.1 Deltaproteobacteria bacterium | reverse complement strand
GAGATGGGCTTTCTCGTCAAGCTGGACACCAACGGTTCCAGGCCCGAGGTCCTGAAACGGCTGCTGGCGGATAAACTGCTGGACTTTATCGCCATGGATATCAAGGCAACCCCGGAGCGCTATCATATCCTGGCTGGTGTCCCGGTGGACATCGCGGCCGTAACCAAGTCCATCACGGTCATTGCCCGTGCCGATATCCCGGCCCTGTTTCGCACCACCTGGGTGACGGGGCTGCACCGGCAGGAGGAGCGCAATCTGATACCGGCCATGCTGCCGGAAACCATGTGCCATGTTTTTCAGCCGTTCAAGCCGGAACACGCTCTGCAGCCGGACTTATGCGGCATGGAACAAGGCTAGAACCTGAATCCGTGACGGCTTGAGGTGATGTACCATGCAGCATGCGGAATTTATTGCATTATTGCTGAATGCTGAATAAACGCATTTTCTAGTCTTCACCGCGCCGCCCTGCGGGGCGCCCGATAACGGCGCATCTGCTGCGTTGGCAACTCGTTGATATCACTACCTGCGATAATCAACCTCGTTGCCGCCTTGCATCTGCACCGTTCTCGAACGCTCACGGATGCAGGTAGAACTTTCCTCCTATGTTGACGTGTCACCGGTTGACCGGGTATAAGAAGTTATAAAATGTTGGTAATTATTCAGAGACAAGCGAACAACGGCCATAAAACGGGCAATGACAACCTGGCGAAAACTGCTGAAAGAAAGCATTATCAGCGCCGATCAACTGGCTGATTTTCCGGCCCTCAACTCACGAGAAATCACTGAAGTCAGCAGCGTTTATCCCATGCGGATCAATCCGTATTACATGGGACTGATTCGCAAAGCCGGGGCTCCCCTCCGGCGCCAGGCGATACCGGACATCCGGGAGATCGAGGACACCGAAGGACTGGTGGACCCGCTTGACGAAGAAAACCTGAGCCCGGTTCCCAACCTGGTCCACAAATATCCCGACCGGGTCCTGTTTCTGGTGAGCGGCCAGTGCGCCATGTACTGTCGATTCTGCACGCGCAAACGCAAGGTCGGCCGCCCGGAAATGGTCATCAACGACTCGACGGTCCAGGCCGGTCTTGACTATTTACGAAAAACGCCTCAAGTCCGCGAAGTACTCTTGTCCGGCGGGGACCCGCTTCTGTTGAGCGATGAACGGCTGGAGAAAATTCTCAAGGCTGTTCGCGACATCAAGAGCGTCGAGGTGATCCGTATCGGCACCCGGGTACCCTGCACCCTGCCCATGCGCGTCACCGCCAGGCTTGCGAACATGCTCAAAAAATATCATCCGCTTTATATCAACACCCACTTTAACCATCCGGCTGAAATTACCGCCGAAGCACAACTGGCCTGCGCGCGTTTGGCCGACGCCGGCATCCCCCTCGGCTGCCAGACCGTTTTGTTGCGAGGGGTCAATGACCGGATCGAAGTCATCCGGGACCTGATGTGCAAACTCCTGCAGATCCGGGTCAAACCCTACTATCTTTTTCAGACCGACCTGACCAGGGGGACCGGCCATTTCCGCACCACCATTGACGCAGGTCTGGAAATCATGCGTAACCTGATCGGCCACGTCTCGGGCATGGCCGTGCCGACCTATGCCCTTGACGCACCGGGCGGCAAGGGCAAAATCCCTCTCACGCCCGACTACCTTAAATCGGTCGGCAACACCCTTGAATTCCTGAATTATCGCGGCCTGCCCTGCTCCTATCCCAACAGCGAGCCGGCCGATAAAAAAACATGATATCTCCTGCTGCTGAACAATCGGCAGCTCTCATCCTCAGACCAGGTATCGATAATGATAAAAAATGACTTGAAGTTGTGGCGGAAAACACCCACCGGAGAAAAAATTCACGGCCCGGGCGCTCAAAAAAGGCCGAGAGGGTTCGCCCTGATCTCTTCCCTTGCTGCCGTCGTTATGATCATTGCCGCCACGGCGCTCTTATGGAACAGCCCAGCCGCTTTTGCCGCGAAAAACTGTACTCAGCTTGTTACCAGCCGCTGCGAAAAATGCCATTACAAGACCAGGATCTGCGAAAAGATACAAAAAAGACGGGGGAAAGGTTCGTGGAAACGAACCATCAAAAACATGGTCAGGCACGGAGCGCAACTCAACGCGGCGGAACAGAAACAGCTCGTTTACTGCCTCAGCACACCAACCCCTGAGGTGCTGAAACTTTGCGAACCGGACAAATAATTTCAGCGAACGAAATCAAGCAAAAGAGTCATCGGGCAGCCGCCCTGCGGGGTTGCCCGATAACGGCGCATCCGCTACGTTGGCAACTCGTTGCCGCCTTGCATCTGCACTGTTCTCGAACACTCACGAATCCAGGTTACATCCATCTCCAGAAAAAGACCACCACGGCAAGAATCAACGCAATCAAGATGACGCCGAAGAGCAGGTCCAGGAGAACTGACGGCTTGAACCTGTTGTTTTCAATATCTTTTTCGTTAATGATATAATGAACGATAGCCAGCAAACCGATCAGACAGCCGAAGCCGATTAAAACAAAGCCCAGGAGATAAGCGGACTCGAGGCCGGCTTTTTCATAGTTTTTCCTTATCATCTCCAGTTTGAGAAAAAAAGAAAATTTCTCAACTATGAAGCCGAATGCCATAATGGCTATGGCGGTGCGGATCCAGGCAAGGAAAGTCCGCTCATTGGCCAGATGTACCCGGCGGTCACCGACGTGGCTTTCGCTCTGAGTTTCTTCGAGCTTTTTATGCCGCCGGAGAAAATACATCCCGAAAACCTGCGGCGCTGTTTCGGCCCTGTCCGTTCAGGAAAAGCGCCGAAACAGCGCGGTATCTTACCATTGCCATGTTAGCCGGCCGGTTATGCGACGGGAACGACCATGACGGGGCAGGGTTTCTTGGTGGCAATGAGCTTGCGGGTGACATTGCCCACGGGAATATCGAGGAAATGGGTACGGCCATGGGTGCCGACCACGATCAGATCCGCTTTTTCTTCCTTGGCCGCCTCGATGATTCCCTGCACGGCGCTGCTGCTGCCGATGAGCTTGCCGTTTACGCTTACCCCCTTTTCCTTGCCCATTTCCCGGACACGGGCAATTGCCTCTTCCCCGATCTCTGTGTATTTCTCCCTAAAGGCTTTTTGCAGGTCCCGAAAAGGGATCTCCAGTCCTGACGACAATACCGGGTCTCGATTGTCATCCATGACGAAAAGCACCAGGAGTTCGCCCTGTAACTGTTTTGCCATATCTACTGCATACGCCGCCGCCTTTTCAGCCGATTCGGAGCCATCCGTAGCCACCATAATTTTCTTGATCATCTCTTTCCTCCTCTTAAGATTAAGACGCCCTGTTATTAAACCCGGCAACCACTATAACTTAAGGATATTATATAACATTGTTTCACTATTACCTAACGGAAATTTCGTTTTTTCGCTCCACCTCCCGGCACGGGTCAACGGATCGAACTCTTTAGAATACGAAAGATGTCCAGGGCCGGTTTATTCTTGACCAGAATAAGGTGGCAGAGATCACAGTTATTGGGAATGGTCTTGCCCATCTCGGTCTTGAACTTGCCACTATGGCAACGAAAACAGCCACTGCCGTTTTTGTGGCCGATAAAACTCTCGTAGGTACCCCAGCCTATGTTCATCTGCGGGAAAACATTTTCCATATATGCCTGCTGCGCCCCCCTGACCGCCTTATCCAAAAGAGCCCTCTTCGTGCGGACAATATCCGGATAATTCTTCCGGTACCAGCCCAGTATATCTTTGGCTATGCCGAATCTGGCCGTATCGGCAGAGGCATATTTCTTGGTAATCGCGGCCAGGGCCTGCCTTTTAATATAAGGCAGGTCATCGGGGATGATGCCGGTTGCCATTTTCCGGTCCAGGGCCTCGTTGGGAGAGAGGAAAACATGGGTTGGCCGGTTGTGGCAATCCATGCAATCCATGACCCGCTCCTTATATGGTCCCGGTTCCGCCAGGCGACCGGAGTAATCGGTATTTCTGAAAACGATTTTTTTCTTGTCCGGGCCAATGAGAGTGACCTCGGAAATCCATTTATGGTCGGCGGAACTCCTGTATAAAACCGTATAATTTTCCGATACATGCCAATGGATTCCCTGGGCCTTTCTGCCGCGGTAGTCTCCGGTGCCGATTCTCAGGAGCATGACCGTCTGCACATGAGTGTTCTGCTTATCCGGCAGAAACTTATCCTTGACCTTGAGGATATCGCCGGGAAACTCCTCGGGCCGGTGACACCCCTCACAGGTTCTCCGTTCCGGCCGCAGAGCGGTGATGGGAGTTTTGATGGGCCGGCTATAGGTATGAAACATGACCGCAAAAAGTTGCTTCACCCCGGAAAACTTCGACTTTGTGAACCACCGGGAATCCGAACTGATATGGCATTTAACACAGGGAACCCGCGAATGGGGGGAATTGGTATAGGTCACATATTCCGGTTCCATGACCTGGTGACAGAACTGCCCGCAGAAACTGACCGATTCCGTATAATGAAAACCGGTATAGGTCACAACCCCGACGATAAAGAGAGTAACAAAGGTGAGTAAAGCGGTCAAAAAAACCAACTTCCGGATACGGCTGAAACGGCCGGGCCGATTGAGCTGTTCCTTGAAATATTCAACCGTGAGCAGCCCCATATCATCATTCTTGCCGGTAAAAAAGGAACCGACCAGGACCAGAACCAGGCCGAGGACGAAGAGCGGCCCCATGACCAGGTAAATGAGAAAGCCGAAATAGGGATTCTGGACAACTCCCTGCATATCGAGCAAGATTGAAACAAACAGCACCGGGAAAAGCACTATCACGATAATGCCACCCAGCAACGAGGCCTTGTTACGCGAAATGACGTTGATCAACCCTTCCAGAACTTTTGAGTGAAATCGAGTCACTGTCAAACTCCTGCAGCTTTGGTTCGCTGGCCGCAACAGCCAGTTATTTCATATTTGATATCGTGGAAACCAACTTTTCCGGGGCGGCGGCAAGCCACGGAGAGGGCCGCCGGAACCTCCCGGGAATCAGGAAAAAGCATGATCCTGGTCCCAGGCCTCGAGGTCGGCGAAAACCTTGTCCTCTTGACCATCATCCTCGATCTGTTCGCTCCTTTTCTGCGCGGTGCAGGCATAGATAATTTCCACCTCTTCCCGGTCCAGCGTTTCGTTGATCAGCAACGTATCCGCCAGGCGACCAAGAAAATCCCTTTCTCTTTGCAGAACTTCCCTGGCCTTACAATAACACTCCTCGACCAGTTTTTTCACCTCCTGATCGATACGACGGGCGGTTTCTTCGCTGTATTGCCCCCGGATCATGTGTTCACCCAGAAAGCCGCCGTCATCAACGGCATAGGAGATGGGTCCTATTTCCTCGACCATGCCCCAGTTGCACACCATTTTCGTGGCGATCTGCACCGCCTGTTGAAAATCATCCTCGGCCCCGGTGGTCTGTTGATTAAGGGCGATTTCCTCGGCCACACGACCGCCCATCAAAATGGTTATCCGGCTGAGCAGGTATTCTTTGGAATAGGCATGCCGGTCATCCATGGCCAGTTGCTGGGTACTGCCCAGGGCCTTGCCCCGGGGAATAATGGAAATTTTGTGCAGGGGGTCCGCCGACGGCATGAATCTGGCCAGGATAGCGTGGCCGGCCTCGTGATAGGCCATGGTCTTGCGATCCTTTTCCCTGATCACCATCCCGACACGTTCAATGCCCATCAGAATTCGGTCCTTGGCTATATCAAAATCCTGACTTTCAATAAATTTTTTATCGGACCGGCCGGCAATAATGGCCGCCTCGTTGACCAGGCTCGCCAGTTCGGCCCCGGTAAAGCCGGGAGTGCCGCGGGCAACACTTTCCAGGTCCACGTCTTTGGCCAGCGGCACCTTCCGGGTATGAACCTTGAGGATTGCCAACCGCCCCTTTATGTCGGGCGGCAGAACGTTGACCTGCCGGTCAAAACGCCCGGGCCGCAGCAACGCCGGATCAAGGATGTCCGGCCGGTTGGTGGCGGCGAGAATGATGATGGTCTCATCCGTGGTAAAGCCGTCCATCTCAACGAGCAGGGCATTCAGGGTCTGCCCCCGTTCATCCCCTCCCCCTGTAGCCCCGCCGGCCGTACGTTGTCCGCCGACGGCGTCGATCTCATCAATAAAAATAATGCAAGGCGTATTCTTTTTGGCTTCCCGGAACAAATCCCGTACCCGGGAGGCCCCGACTCCGACGAACATCTCGACAAAATCAGAACCGCTGATACTGAAAAAAGGCACTCCGGCTTCACCGGCAATGGCCCGGGCCAGCAAGGTCTTCCCCGTGCCCGGCGGCCCTTGAAAAAGAATGCCGTGCGGGATAATGGCGCCCAGCTTGCTGTACTTCTTTGGTTTCTGCAGAAAATCAATGATCTCCATGAGCTCTTCCTTGACCTCCTGGACACCGGCCACATCGCGAAAGGTTATCTGTTTACCACTGGAAAATTGAATAGCCTTATCCTTGGCAAAATCGGAATCGTCCTCACTCTTGATCTGTTTACGGGCCAGAAAGAACCAGGCCAGAATAATCAGAGAGACCGGGATGACCATCGTCAATAAATTCCAGACAGGGGACGGATGATCGGATTCGCCACGAATTACCACGTTTTTGGCAAGCAGTTTCGGGAGCAGACGGGGGACATCAGGAGAATAAGTGGAAAACTTCCGGCCAAAGGTGTCGGTCAGCGTTATATTGCCGCCCTTGAAGTCCACCTGCGCAACCTCGTTATTGTCAAGACTTGTCAGAAAATCATTATAACTGATGACCGGCTGCTTGTGCTCCGTATTCCAGAATAACATCACGGTTCCGCCCAGGATCGATACCAGTACTATGATGTATACACTCCGAATAAATGCGACCACATTCCCACCTTATGGATGAAAACAAATCAGTCCCGAGAAAAAACTCCACTTGAGGGAGCGTTTTTGTCTCATCGAATCAAGGACCGACAACCATGACCAATATCGAACAGGCAAGCCAACTCCCGGCCTTGTCTCTATTTCGCCTTCTGCCATGTAACATCTCAAGTATACATGAAAAAATTGTATGAGTCCAGAAAAAATACCCCCCAACCGCCGGCCCGGTACGGAAGCCGGGAAGGTCATTTGACTCCAGGACGATTCAGAATAAACTGCACCGGGCAGCCGTTCTCGAACACTCACGGATACAAGGTATCCGGACTTCCGGTTCGGAGCCAAGGGCTAAGGGGTGACGATAGCATCTTCAAGCCGCGAGCCGGCGGGGATGCGCGCCCCGTCCCAGACCACGCAGCGCCTGAGCTTCACATCCCGGCCGATAACCGCCTTGCCGACACATCCCCAGCCGGCGAGTTCCAAACCTGCGGCCAGGACGGCCTGATCATCAACAAGCCAGTTGCCCCGGAGTCGCGGCAAGGGGAGCAGGGAGTGGCGAATGCCGCCGTCAAGAAGTTCTCCATGCAGGTCCAGGTAATCCTGCGGGGTCCCAATATCGCGCCAGAAACAGCCGTCAACGCGGAATATTCCTACTTTTTCACCGCGTTGCACCAACTCCTCGTAAAGATCGATAATATGATGAAATCGCCGGGACGGGATCTGCCGGATAACCTCGGGCGAAACGACATGAATGCCGGTAAAGGCCAGCAGGTCGCCGCCCGGTACAACCCTGTCCGGCCGAAAGGTCAGAACCCGGTCTTCCCTGACCCGCACCGTATTGAACCGGGGATAATCATGCATGGCCATGGTAATCAGATTACCGCATTGGGCATGATAGCGGGACAGGGCGGCCAGGTCGACAGTATGAAAGATGTCGCCGTTCATGACCAGGACCGGCTCTTCCGTAAATTCAGGCAGGGCCAGGCGCAGGCCGCCGCCGGTGCCCAGGACTTCGGGCTCGTACTGAAACCGGACATCCGGCATATCCGCAACCGCTTCCCCGATCCGGGCGGCCAGGTGATGAGCGTTGACGACGATATGAGAACAGCCGG
>JAADIK010000124.1:2408-10077 GCA_013151365.1 Deltaproteobacteria bacterium | reverse complement strand
CTTTTGCGCGACCGGGGCTTCCGGATCAAGTCATCCTGGGAGCCGGCCTCCCGGAATGATTACCTGGCGGCATCCGACGAGGTGCGGCTCAATGAATTTCACCGGTTATGGGCCGACGACGAGGTTCATGCCTTGATGGCCATTCGCGGCGGCTATGGTTGCCTGCGAATCGTCGGCCAGATCGACATGGAGATGCTCGCGAAACGGCCCAAAATGGTTATCGGGTTCAGCGACATTACGGTCCTGTTGAACATCATCTGCCAGCAGACCGGCATGGTCACCATTCATGGCCCGGTCGTCACCTCTCTTGCCCGGTCCGACAAAGAGTCGGTGCGGCAATTTTTTTCCCTGCTCACCGACGGGATGCCCGAATGTTTCCATCCGGTCCAGCTGGAAATTTTGCGGAGCGGCACGGCCTCCGGCGTTGTCCGCGGCGGCAACCTGACCACCCTGGTGCACCTGCTGGGCACGCCGTGGGAAATTTCCTGGGACAACGCCCTGCTTGTTCTCGAGGATACGGGAGAGCCCATGTACCGGCTGGACCGGATGCTGACGCAGCTGCACCAGGCCGGCAGACTGCGGCGTCTTGCCGGTCTCATCCTCGGCACGTTTGATCCTGGGGATGACGATACCTTTGCCAAGCTCCGCCTGCAGCACCAGGTCTGGGAGCGGGTGCTGGAATTGACCGAGGAGTTTGCCTATCCCGTATGGGGCTGCTTCCCTGTTGGCCACGACCAACGCAATTACAGCCTGCCCATCGGCATGGAGGCGACAATGGACGGCCTTACCGGCCACCTGCGATTCAAACCAGTTACCACCTGACAACGAGGCCGGCCTGGA
The DNA here is from genome assembly GCA_013151365.1 of Deltaproteobacteria bacterium. GTDB lineage: Bacteria > Desulfobacterota > Desulfobulbia > Desulfobulbales > Desulfobulbaceae > BMS3Abin13. The sequence continues at coordinate 9,237 of JAADIK010000124.1, read as the reverse complement.
AAAAGCGCACCGGCGACCGACCCGGTTCGGCCGGCGCGGCTCCTCTTTTCAGGGGAGCGTTACTCAGATATTGATTACCATGGAATAAATCGACATGTTCAAGCGATACGTTTACACGACTGGCGGCGTTGTTCTTCTGTTCATCATCTACGCCCTGACCCTGCTGCCGATCCTGGCGGTCAGGAACACCCTGGCAAGCAAGGAATTTGCTTTCGCCCTTGTCCTGTGGGGCATCTTGGCAGGTATCTTTTTCATGCCGGCCCTGGCGATGATTATCAAGAAGGCCTGGTTCTTCCCCGGCCGCGGGGAACCGGTTGTCCGGGAACTCCTCCTTTCCATGATTATGGGCGTCAACTCCCTGAACGCACCGGTTCAGGTAAAAAAGCACAGAAAAAAGCTTGTCATCACCTGGCGCTATAAGGATCAGGCCTGGTGCGAGCGCATGGAAAAAAGCGGCATGAAAAAACTATACGAACTCTGGCTCAGCTTTGACAACAACACCAAAACAGTAACCCTGACGGACAAGTTTCGATCCGTGGACTGGTCTCTCGGACCCGGCAGGGTAAAAACCGGCTGGCTGGCGAACAGCAGGCCGGTTTTCAAGGTGGAGACGGGCAACGAGTGGGGAGTTGAAAATTACGAGGACACGGAACCGGATGATTATAACTTCGGCCCGGAGGAAATAAAGGGACCGATTATGAACACGATCCTGAAAAACGGCTGGAATGTCCGCTTCAGCCTCTTTTGACCGTGCAGCTCCGCCGCAATCGATAAAGCCGGGTATTTAGCCGCTTGCGTCCAGCCGGCGGATAATCCACCGGGCGGCGCCGAGAAGATCCTCGGCCACATAGGCGGGCCGGATTTCCTGCTGCGGGCCGATATACTGCAAATCGCCCCGGCCATAACCGGTGAGGACCAGGATCGGCGTTGCCCCCGCCCGGACGGCGCACTTGAGATCGGACCAGCGGTCGCCCACCATGAATGAACGCCTAAGGTCCAGGTTCATCTCGACGGCGGCCTGTTCGAGCAGGCCGGTTTTCGGTTTACGGCAGCAACATTCCTGCCGGTACTGTTCCTCTTTGGCCTCGGGATGGTGCGGGCAGATATAGAGGCCGTCGATATGCGCCCCCTTTTGCGCCAGCTGCCCGGCCATCTTTTCATGCACCTCGTCAAGCAGGGACGGCGGGAAATAGCCGCGGGCCAGGCCGGACTGGTTGGTGACCACCACCACCGGGACCTGCCGGTCGTTCAACAGCCTGACGGCCTCGGCAACGCCCGGCAACAGATGAAACCGGCTGAGATGATTGATATAGCCCATCTGTTCGTTGATGGTGCCGTCCCGATCCAGGAAAACGGCCGGCCTTGATTTATTATTATCGCTCATTCCTTCGGCCCCGTCCTGCCGCCAAGATGCTCATGCACGGCCATCAGCACATCTTCGACCTTAATCTTTTCCATGCACTGAAAATGTTGTTTCGGACAATGGGTTTCCAGGCAGGGACTGCATGCAATCTCGGTTCTGACCACGGTTGCGCAATCACTGGCGGGACCGGTGGCGACCGGGTCAGTTGACCCGAAAATGGCGACGGTCCGCGTCCGCAGGGCGGCGGACACATGCATCAGGCCGGAATCGTTGGTAACGAAAACGGTGCAGCGGCCGATCAGGGCCATGGCCTGAGACAGGCTGGTCCTGCCGGCCAGGTTGACAACGCGCGCTCCCGCAGCCGCTTCCTTGCCGATGCGCTCGGCAACGACGCGGTCCGCCTCGGTGCCGAAAATCAAAATCAGGGCTTCGGTCTTCCGGCAGAGCTCGGCGGCCAGGGCGGCAAACTTGTTGCTCGGCCAACGTTTGGCCGGGCCGTATGCGGCGCCGGGATTCAGGCCGATGACCAGCTCCCCCGGTCCCCTGCCCTTCTTCTGCAGAAACTCGTCGGCCCACCGGCTCGCCTCATCCGGCAGGACCAGCTCCAGGTCATCCGGGCCGGGACGCAGCCCCAGGCCCCGCAGCATTTCCTGGTAATAATGGACCTGGTGCCGGCGGCCGATATCCGCCTGCTTCTTCACCCCGTGGGTCAGAAGCAGACCCCGGCCGTCCGTGGTATACCCGCCCCTGACGGGAATACGGGCCAGCGAGGTTATCAAGGCCGCCTCAAAGGCATTCTGCAGCAGGACCGCCGCCTCGAAATTTTCCCGTTTCAAATCCCGGGCCAACCGCATCTTGCCGGCCAGGCCATGATGGCGGCCGTTTTTTTCATAGTGCAGGATACGGTCGATCTCAGGACTGGCCCGGAACACATCCGCCACCCACGGCATGGCCAGCAGGGTGATCTCGGCATCGGGAAAATTCCGCCGCACCGTCCGCACGGCCGGGGTCGTCATGATGGCGTCACCGATCCAGTTGGTCGAGCGGATCAGGATTTTTTTCAGGTCCCGGGGCAGTGATGACCGCATGAAAAGCCGGATTATGCCCCGGCCTGCTGTTCAAGCAGTTCCGACAAGCCCTTCTGGGCGAATTCAATCCCCGGATTCTGGGACAGGGCGATATGGTAGTTCTTGATGGCCTCGCTCGTCTTGCCCAGCTTCTGGAGATTGACGGCCAGGTTGGCATAGTCGATGGCCGACACCGGGTTCAGCTCGACGGCGCGCTGAAAATGGAAGGCGGCCTTGTCGTAACGGGCGCATTTGAAATGGCAGACGCCCAGGATATTATGGATGTCAGGACGTTCGTCATCCAGCTTCCGGCCGCTTTCGAGTTCGACTATGGCATCCTCGTAGCGCTCCATGTCCCGGAGGCAGCAGCCCCGGTAGGAATAGATATAGGGTTCGTCCTCTTCGAGCGGGTTCATGGTCAGGGCATGCTTAAAGCATTGCAGGGCCTCTTCCACCAGGCCCTGGTCGTAAAAATTGCGGCCCCGGTAAAACTCGAGATAATAGGCCTGGGGCAACAGCTTCCGCATCGCCGCCAGCTTGGTCTCCAGGTTTTCGGTTTCCAGCAGTTCCGCCGCCAGCTTGGCGGCAAAGAGGGCCGCGTCGCCGCTGGCCGCGCGTTCCCGGAAATGGGCGCCGGGGATAATGGTATAGATGACCGGGATTTCAAGATCAGGATGCATGACGTCAAGGATCAGGACATCCATGTTGATCCGCTTCAGGGCGGCAAGACAGTTGATGATTTCCCGGTGCATGTCCGGGTCGCTCTGACTGACCATCTCGTCCAGGGCAATCGTCCGGTCGGGTTTAACCACGTAATCGGCCTCTTCCAGGCTCAACGGCTTGGGCAGGCCGCTGGCCACGTAGTTGGCGCTGGTATGGAAGTCACCGGCAAGCTGGGCCACCTCGGTCAAGGCCCGGATCACGGCCTTGGTCGGGTCCGGGGTGGTGCCGGCGGTGTAGGTGATCTCGCTTTCTTTCGGGAAAGTGGAGGGGTCCCAGGCCAGGGCACCCACCGTCGGGATGCCGGTATCCAGGGAAAAATCGTTCAGGTACACCTCGATGCCGCATTTCCGGAATTTGTCCAGGAGGCCCTTGGCCACCGGGTCGGTCACGGAATCCAGATCGATCCCCGGCGTCTTCAGCCGCTCCCGGCTGACCACGGCGCAGACATGGCGTTCGATAATTTCACAGACCCCCTGCAGGATGGCTTCCTCGTAGGTGTTGCCGGCGGCCGGGCCGTTGAATTCGTTGATGGCGTAAAACCAGCTGAACGGCACCAGGACATCTTCTTCGCGGGTCAGGTTGGTCGCCCAGGTCCACTGCATGGGCAGGCCGGCCAGCAGTTCCCGCAGCAGCTCGGGGCTGTGGCTGTCGTCATGCACCGAGGTCAGGAGATATTCAATATCAAGAACCGGATAGCCGGCCTCGATCATGGCGTCGTAATCGCCGACCACGAAATTGTCAGGGTTCTTGATGAAACTGAAAAAGCTGAACCGCTCGCCCAGTTCCATGCAGGCGCTGGCCCGCGACTGGACCGGGGTGGAGCCCTTGCCCATCTGTTTTTTCGTGCCGATGGTTTCCAGGGCATCCTTGCCGCAAACGCTGAAATAGACGGGAATATCGAGACGGCCGGTATCGATCCGCCGTACTTCCTCCAGGATATCGAGATTCGCCTCTTCCAGCCGCTTCATGAAGCGGTCGATGGTTTTCTGCGGCGTACAGGCCTTGTCCTGGTCATAGGTATACTGCTTCCTGCAGTCATTCAGCTTGATCGTTTTTTTCTCCATTATCATACCTCTATTTGCTTAAAAACTGTCGGCGCAGGCCGTCTCGATCAAACGCAGCCGGTCGTGCCATGTCCTGCCGTACGGGGTCAGGATAAGCGTTCTTTCCTCTTCCCCGGAAGATTGAAAATCAATTTCCAGGCGCTCTTTCGGGGTCAGGGACCCCAGCCTTTCCGGCCATTCGACAACCGTAAGCCCATCTGCCACAATGTAGTCCATCAGCCCTGATTCTTCAACATCATATTCATTTTCAAGTCGATAGCAGTCGAGATGATATAGCGTCAGACGGCCCGAATATTCATTCATCAAGTTAAACGAGGGGCTGGTCACGTAGCACTCGTCCGGCACCCCCAGTCCCGTGGCAATAGACTGGGCGAGGGTCGTTTTTCCGGCTCCCAGGGAGCCCCGGAGCAGGATTACGTCGCCGGCGCCTGCCAGTTCGCCGAGCAGACGGCCCAGGAAAGCGGTCTGTTGCAGGTTGCGCAGGCTCAGGACCAGGCGCTTTGTCTGCCTGTCGCTCACGGGCGCTGCCGTTTTACCGAGCCGTCCCACCAGGTCATCAGCAACTGGTAGGGATTATAATAGAGCGGCAGGGTCCGCGGCTGTCTGAAACGCGAGCTGTAGGCCAGGCGGTAGCTGGCAAGGTACCAGTTGGGGACCACGTAATAGCCGTACCAGAGAACACGGTCCAGGGCCTTGCAGGCCGCGGTCAGTTTCTTCTGGGTAGAGGCGTAGATGATGTTATCCACCAGGTGATCGACCACCGGGCTGCTCACCCCGGCCAGGTTCCGCGAACCTTTCCGGTTTGCCGAAGTCGAATACCAGTAGTCGCGCTGTTCATTGCCCGGGGACTGGGACTGGCCGTAGACATTGACCACCATGTCGAAATCGAAATTCTTGATCCTGTCCGCATAAAGGGCCGGGTCAATAGTGCGATACGAGGCCTTGATACCGAGTCTCCGCAGATTTTCCACGTACGGCGCCATCACCCGTTCAAAAGAGGGGCTGACCAGCAGGATCTCGAAGGCGAACGGCTCTCCCTTCCGATTCTGCAAAACACCGTTTTTGACATGCCAGCCGGCCTGGGCCAGGAGTTTTACCGCCTTCTCCAGGTTGCCGCGCAGGCTTGCCGGCGGCGCGGTGGACGGCGGCGTCAGCGGGGTGGTGAAGACCGCCGCCGGCAACTGGGCCCGAAAGGGCTCCAGCATTTTCAATTCAAGTCCATGGGGCAGGCCGGTGGCCGCCAGGTAGGAGTTGCTGAAATAACTGTTCGACCTGGTGTACTGATCGAAAAACATGACCTTGTTGGTCCACTGGAAATCAAAGGCCAGCCCCAGGGCCCGGCGAACCCGGCGGTCCTTGAAAAGCGGGCGCCTGGTATTAAAGACAAAGCCCTGCATCCCGGCATCGTTTTTATGGGGAAAAAGTTTTTTGACCAGCTCCCCGTTCTGAAAACGCTTGCCGGTCAGGTCGCGCTGCCACTGCTTGGCGATATTGACGACCATAAAATCGAATTCACCGGCCTTGAACGCCTCGACACTGACGATCTGGTCCCGGAAATACTTGACGGTAATGGTATTGAAGTTAAACATTCCCTTGCGGACCGGGAGGTCCCTGGCCCAGTAATCGGGATTGCGCTTGTAGGTGATGGATTTGCCGGGGTTGACCTCGGCCACGACATAGGGGCCGGAGCCGATGGGCGGAGTCATGCCCGGGGAGTTAAAGCCGTGCTTTTCGTAAAACGCCTTGGAGAAGACCGGCAACCGCGAGGCGATCATGTGCAGCTCCCGGTTGGGCCGGGCAAAAAGAAAACGGATGCGGTGACGATCAAGAATCACGGCGCCCTTGATATCCCGGAGATAGATCTGGTAAAAAGGATGCGCCTTGCTGCTCTTCAGGGTGTCCAGGGAGAACTTGACGTCTGCCGGCGTCACCGGCGTACCGTCCGAGAAGCGGGCTCGTTTGTCGATGGTAAAGGTGACCGAGAGTTTATCCGCCGCAACCTTGATATCCTTGGCAATGAGGCCATACTCGGCAAAGGGCTCGTCCAGGCTGGGGACGGCCAGGGTTTCGAAGACAAAATCCTCGAGTCCGAACGGGGCGCTGCCCTTCAGGGTAAAGGGGTTCATCTTGTCGAAACTGCCGAGGGCGTGCAGGGTCAGGGAGCCGCCCTTCACGGCCCGGGTGGAGACATAATCAAAATGCTTGAAACCGGGCGGGTATTTGAGATGGCCGTCGATACTGACGCCGTGGGCCGCGAAAAGCCGACCGGGAGAAATCAGCACCAGCAGAAAAACAAAAAATAATTTGACTCGAGCCATATCCATGCCCATGATTTATTCCTGAACCCGTCACGGATTCAGGTTATTTACAGTCCCCAAAAGGAAGCCCGCCTCTTTCTCAATTCATAGAAAGGTTGTATAGCCTATAAATGAGCGTTCGACAACGAAACGGCGACCTTGATTCATTAAAAAACCGACTGCCGAACCCGGTGCTTGACATGACACCGGTCAGTGTAATAACCTGAATCCGTGACGGCTTGAGGTGATATTCCACGCAATATGCGGAATTCATTGGATTATTGACAAATAAGCGCATTCCCTGGCTTTCACCGC
>JAADIK010000124.1:0-2380 GCA_013151365.1 Deltaproteobacteria bacterium | reverse complement strand
CGTTGGCAACTCGTTGATATCACACCAGGATAATCAACCTCGTTGCCGCCTTGCATCTGCACCGTTCTCGAACGCTCACGGATTCAGGTAATAAGAAACCTTGAACATGCAACCTGCGCAGGCCGGTGCAAAGATGACCTGCAACAGCGAAAAGGACTTGAAAAATGGGACGGACAATAGCCGAAAAAATATTTGCCGCGCATCTGCGTGACACCCCTGCCCCGGATAACATGGTGCTTGATATCGATGTCGTGATGTGTCACGAGATCACTACCCCCATAGCCATTCTTGATCTCGTGGACAAGGGCAGGGACCGGGTCTTTGATCCGGACAAGATCAAGGCGGTCATAGATCACGTGAACCCGGCAAAAGACAGCAAGACCGCCACCCAGGGCAAAATCATGCGCGACTGGGCGCGCCGCCAAGGCATAAAGGACTTCTTCGATGTCGGCCGCAACGGGGTCTGTCACGCCCTGTTTCCGGAAAAGGGCTTTATCCGGCCCGGGTACACGGTGATCATGGGCGATTCCCATACCTGCACCCACGGCGCCTTCGGCGCCTTTGCCGCCGGTGTCGGCACCACCGACCTGGAGGTGGGGATATTGAAAGGCGTCTGCGCCTTCCGGACGCCGAAGACCATGAAAATCGAGGTAACCGGGACCTTGCAGCCCGGCGTATCGGCCAAGGACATCATCCTGTTCATCATCAAGTCCCTGACCGTCAACGGGGCTACCGACCGCATCCTGGAATTCAGGGGACCGGTGATCGAGGAGATGGACATGGCGGCCCGGATGACCCTGTGCAACATGGCGGTCGAGGCCGGGGCCACAAGCGGCATCTGCCTGCCCGACCGGGTGACCGCCGAATACCTGTGGCCTTTTATCAAGGACCGGTATGACTCCGTTGCCGCGGCGACCGCGGATTTTGCCAGGTGGCACTCCGACCCGGACGCGGTCTACGCGCAAACGAAAAGCCTCGATATCAGCAAACTGGAACCGCAGGTCACCTTTGACTACAAGCCCGACCAGGTCAAGGATATCGGCGAACTTGCCGGCCGGCCCGTGGACCAGGTCTACATCGGCTCCTGCACCAACGGCCGCATCGAGGATCTCCGGGCCGCCGCGTCCATCCTGAAGGGACGGACCATCGCCGATAATGTCCGGGGCATCCTGACGCCGGCAACCCCCGAAGTTTACTCGCAGGCCCTGGACGAAGGGCTGATCAGGATTTTCATGGATGCCGGCTTTTGCGTGTCCAATCCGACCTGCGGCGCCTGCCTGGGTATGAGCAACGGCGTCCTGGCCGAAGGAGAGGTGTGCGCCTCGACCACGAACCGGAATTTCAACGGCCGTATGGGCAAGGGCGGCATGGTCCACCTGATGAGCCCCTTAAGCGCGGCGGCGGCGGCGATAACCGGCAGGATCACGGACCCCCGGCAATTTTTGAACTGAATCCGTGAGCCCTCTTGAAAAGAGAAATTATTTTTAGAAAAAGGAAAACAAAATGAAAGAGTTCGGCGGCCCAGCCGTTTTTATCGACCGGAGCGATATCAATACCGATGAGATCATTCCCGCCAGATATCTGACCGAGATTTCAAAACAGGCGCTCAAGGCCCATCTGCTCGAGGACCTGCACCTGGAAGCCGGCGGTTTCGATCCGCACTCCGAGGCCATGCGGCAGGCGCGCGTCCTGGTCACCCGTTCCAACTTCGGCTGCGGTTCGTCCAGGGAACACGCGGTCTGGGCCCTGGAGGTCAACGACATCAACGTGGTTATCGGCGAGAGTTTCGCCCGGATCTTCCGGCAGAACATGTTTAACTGCGGCATCATGGCCATTGAACTGGAACCGGCCGATATCGAGCGGCTTTTCAGCCTGCAGGGCGAGGTGGTCATTACCGTCGACCCGGAAAAAGAAGAGGTGACCGCCACCGGGTCGGCCGGCAACCGGGAGCCGGTCACCTGCGGTTTCACCCTCAACCCCTTTGACATGAAACTGGTCAAGGCCGGCGGCTGGTTGGCCTATGCCGATCAGAATTATTAGTACCTGAATCCGTGAGCGTTCGAGAACGGTGAGATGCAAGGCGGCAACGAGGTTGATTATCCTGGTGTGATATCAACGAGTTGCCAACGCAGCAGATGCGCCGTTATCGGGCGCCCCGCAGGACGGCGCGGTGAAAGACCGGAAAATGGTTTTATTCAGCAATAATGCAATAAGATCTACACAATTGCATGGAATGTCACCTCAAGCCGTCACGGATTCAGGTAAACGATTCAGCTGCACTCCAGGTTCGGAGAGCGGTTGCTCTCTGCTTAGGGCCTGTAAGAAAATAACATGGGCAAGATTGCGCTCATATTCGGGTCGGATTTGGTTACGGCAATTG
>JAADIK010000111.1 GCA_013151365.1 Deltaproteobacteria bacterium | reverse complement strand
CGGGACCGCGAGCGTGGGAGTCAGGCAGTCGCCGCATCCCCTGGCAACCGAGCTGGTCCGGGCCTTCGGCGCACCGCTAACCGCGACCAGCGCCAACCGTTCTGGTGAAGAAGCCGCGGTCACCGGCGAGGAGGTCCGGCGCCTGTTCGGGGCCGAGGTCGATCTGGTCCTCGACGGCGGCGCCACCCCGGGCCGCGCCGGGTCAACGCTGGTGGCCGTGACGCGGCAGGGGATTCACCGTATCCGCGAAGGGTGCATCGCCTTCCGGGAGATCGAGCGGCTGGTCAGCGCCCCTCCACTTGTTAATACCCGTTAATCCCATCCGAGGCGGCCGATGGACCATCCTTTTCAACTCGTCTCCGCATTCTCCCCGGCCGGCGACCAGCCCCGAGCCATTGATCTGCTTGCCGGCGGTATCGAGGCCGGGGTGCGCGACCAGGTGCTGCTGGGCGTTACCGGCTCCGGCAAGACCTTTACCATGGCCAAGGTCATCGAACGGGTCCAGCGGCCGACCCTGGTGCTGGCCCCCAACAAGACCCTGGCGGCCCAGTTGTTTTCCGAGTTCCGTGAACTTTTCCCCGGCAATGCGGTGGAATATTTTGTCAGCTACTACGATTACTACCAGCCCGAAGCCTATATCCCCCAGTCCGATACCTATATCGAAAAGGATTCATCCATCAACGATGCCATCGATAAGATGCGGCATTCGGCAACCATTTCGCTTCTGACCAGGCCGGACGTCCTGATCGTGGCCTCGGTCTCCTGCATTTACGGCCTCGGCTCGCCGGACGAGTACCGGAATATGCATCTCTTCCTGCGGGTGGGCGCCGACTATCCCATGGAAGAGATGCAGCGCCGCCTGGTTGTCATGCTCTACGAGCGCAACGAGGTCTCTTTCCACCGGGGGACTTTCAGGGTGCGGGGCGACGTGATCGAGATCTTTCCCGTGCATGAAGATGATTATGCGATCCGGGTCGAGTTTTTTGGCGATACGGTGGAGGCCGTTTCCATTATCGATCCCCTTCGCGGCGTGGTGATCAGGGAGATGGAGGAGTTGACCGTGTTTCCGGGCAGCCATTTCGTCACCGGCCGGGACCGGCTGCAGCGGGCCATGCACACGATCAAGGACGAGTTGCGCGAGCGTCTGGCCGAACTGCAGGCCGAAAACCGGCTGGTGGAATATCAGCGCCTGGAACAGCGCACCATGTTTGACCTGGAGATGATCGAGGAACTGGGCTACTGCAACGGGATTGAAAACTACAGCCGCCACCTGACCGGCAAGGAGCCGGGGGCGCCGCCGCCCAACCTGCTCGATTATTTTCCCGCTGACTTCCTGATGTTCATTGACGAGTCCCATATCGCGGTACCGCAGATCGGCGGCATGTTCAACGCCGACCGCTCCCGCAAAACGACCCTGGTGAATTTCGGTTTCCGTCTGCCCTCGGCCCTTGATAACCGGCCCCTTCGTTTTGACGAGTTCGAGGAGCGGGTCAACCAGGTGGTCTATGTCTCGGCCACGCCCGGTGATTATGAGATGCAGCGGGCCGACGGCCGGGTCGTGGAACAGCTCATCCGGCCCACCGGCCTGCTTGATCCCGAAATCGAGGTGCGGCCGGCCGCGACCCAGGTCGATGACCTGCTGGAGGAAATCCGGCAGCGTAGCGAACGTCACGAGGCCGTGCTGGTCACTACCCTGACCAAGCGGATGGCCGAAGACCTGACCGAGTACTATGAAAATGTCGGGGTCGCGGTCAGGTACCTCCATTCGGATATCGACACCCTGGCGCGGGTCGAACTGATCCGGGACCTGCGTAACGGCGAGTACAATGTCCTCATCGGCATCAACCTCCTGCGCGAGGGTCTTGATATCCCCGAGGTATCGCTGGTGGCTGTCCTGGACGCCGACAAGGAAGGCTTCCTCCGTTCGGCGCGTTCCCTGGTCCAGACCTGCGGCCGGGCGTCCCGAAACGCCAGGGGCACCGTCATTCTTTATGCGGACCGGATCACCCGATCCATGCAATACACCATTGACGAGACCGGCCGGCGGCGGAAATTGCAGGCGGCATTTAACGAAAAACATGGTATCGTACCAACGACCATTCGTTCAACGGTCAAGGATTCCCTGATGCAGCACCTCCGGACCACTGGGGAAGGGTATGCGACAGGCGGCATAGAGGCGGGGCGGCAGGCCGCGGAACCGGAGGTCGTCTATCACAGCGTCGATGATCTGCGCCGCGAAATCGGTCTGCTGGAGAAAAAGATGCGCGCGGCCGCCGCCGAGCTGGCCTTTGAAGAGGCCGCAGGATACCGCGACCAGATCAAGGAACTGACCGACCTGCTCCTGACCTGTTAGTGCTCTCCCAATCCTTCTCCCGACAGGAAAATTCGAAAAATCCGAGGGGCGGGGACGACCGCGTGAAGATGGGGTATCTGTGACGGTTTATGCGGGAACTTGTCCTGGATGCCTTGACAATATACAATGAAAAGGTAACGGATAAGAGGAGGTCTTCTCTTCCGGAGTTCCGGAAACGAGGTTTTTTTCGAGGTCAGCGAGCACGCGAGCCCCCGGGAGATCGGGCGAAAAGACCATCCCCGCTGGGCGCCACAGTTCAAATTCTAGCGGTATTCTTTTATATTCAGGAGGCAGTTTATGAATCCGGAACGATATCTCCCCCGATCTTTACCGGCACCCCTCAAGGGTTTGACGAGTCTGGCCCTTGACCTGCGCTGGAATTGGAATCACAGCGCCGATGATCTCTGGCGGATGGTTGACCCGGAGTTGTGGCAGGATACGGGCGATCCCTGGCTGATCCTGGAAACTATCTCCCGGAAACGCCTGGAGGACCTGGCGGCGGATGCTTCTTTTCTCGAGGAATTGCAGCGCCAGCTTACCTACAGGGAGACCTGCATGAAGCACCCGGCCTGGTTCGGCGAAACGTACAAGGACTCCTCGTTGGGGGCCGTTGCCTACTTCAGCATGGAATTCGGCCTGAGTGAGGCCTTGCCCATTTATTCCGGGGGGCTGGGCATCCTGGCCGGCGACTTTTTGAAGACCGCCAGCGATCTGGATATCCCAGTGGTCGGCATCGGCCTTTTGTATCAGCAGGGCTATTTTCACCAGGCAATTGACTGCAACGGTGACCAGTTGGCCTTTTTTCCCTATAACAATCCAACCATGCTGCCGGTGATGCCGCTGCAAGGCCCGGATGGCGAGTGGCTGCGGGTCAGTGTCGAGCTGCCCGGCCGGACTCTCCACCTGCGCGGCTGGCGAGCCCAGGTCGGCAGAATTCCCCTCTACCTGCTGGACAGCAACGACCTGTTGAACGCCCCGGGCGACCGCTCCATTACCGGTGAGCTCTATGGCGGCGGTATCGAGATGCGCCTGCAGCAGGAAATCGCCTTGGGAATCGGCGGCTGGCGTCTGTTGCAGGCCCTTGATATTGACTGCCCCGTCTGCCATCTGAATGAAGGCCATGCCGCTTTTGCCGTTCTGGAGAGGGCTCGTTCTTTCATGGAGCGGGAAAAGCACCCGTTTTCGGTCGCCCTGCGCTGTACCCGGGCCGGGAACATCTTCACCACTCATACCCCGGTGGCGGCAGGCTTTGATCACTTTCCACAAGAGCTGATGATTCAATACTTTACGAATTATGCCGATAGCCTGGGGATAGGCATGGAGGATTTTTTCGGGCTCGGCCGCAGTGACGAGGACGGTGATCAGGAGCTCTTTAACATGGCTTATCTCGCCATCCGCGGCTGCGGCAAGGTGAATGGTGTCAGCCGTCTGCATGGCGAGGTCAGCCGCCGCATCTTCCGGAGCTTGTTTCCCCGGTGGCCGGCCGGCGAAATTCCCATCGGCTATGTTACCAACGGCGTTCATGTCCCCTCCTGGGATTCCGCCGCTGCTGATGCCCTGTGGACGCAAAAGTGCGGGAAGCCCCGCTGGCTCGGCGACATGGAGGGAAACGAGCAGGCCTTGCAAAACGTCTGTGATGAAGACCTGTGGACAATGCGCAGTCAATCCCGGCAGCGGCTGATCGAAAAGGTGCAACGGCGTCTTGTTCGCCAGGGGGCGCTCTCCGGCCGGGAGAGAGAATGGGTGGAGCACTACGTTATGATGCTTGATCCGAATGTCCTGACCATTGGCTTTGCCCGCCGTTTCGCGAGTTATAAACGCTCGACCCTGCTCCTTACCGATCCCGAGCGGCTGAAGTGCCTGCTCCTGAATCCGCACCATCCCGTCCAGCTTATCATTGCCGGCAAGGCGCATCCGTCTGACGCGGAGGGCAAGGAAATGGTGCGCAGGTGGAGTGATTTTCTACGCCAGCCTGATGTCCGGGGGCACGGTTTTTTTGTCGATGATTACGACATGGCCCTGGCCGCCGACCTGGTCCAGGGGGTGGACCTGTGGTTGAATACCCCGCGCCGGCCCTGGGAGGCCTGCGGCACAAGCGGCATGAAAATCCTGGTCAACGGCGGTTTGAACCTGTCGGAACTGGACGGCTGGTGGGCCGAGGCCTACGCGCCGGAAGTCGGCTGGGCCATTGGCGACGGGCAGGAGCATGATCACGATGCCGTCTGGGACGGGGTGGAGGCGGAGGCCATGTACTCGCTTCTGGAGCAGGAGGTACTACCCGCTTTCTATACCCGGGATGAACGCGGGATTCCTGCCGCGTGGGTGAGCCGGATGCGGCAGAGCATGGCCCGTTTGACGTCGCAGTTTTCCTGCAACCGGATGGCGAGGGAGTATACCGACAACTACTATATCCCGACTGCGGCGGCATACCGGCAGCGGGCGGCAAACAATGCTGCCCTAGCGGTCAGCCTGGAAAAATGGCATGATCGGCTGGTCGGTCACTGGCGGCATGTTCATTTCGGGGAATTCCGGGTGCGGGAGTCCGGGGCCGGTGACCTGTTCGGGGTTGATGTTTACCTGGGCGACTTGGACCCGGCGGCGGTCCAGGTCGAGTTGTATGCCGAACCTCAGGGCCGGGACAGCCGGCCCGTGCGGATGACCATGGATCGCGGCGATTTGCTTCCAGGCGCGAAAGCCGGTTATCGGTATCATGCGACGGTGCCGGCCGGCAGGCCGGCGAGTGATTATACGCCCCGGATTATCCCCGCCCATGGCGCCGCGCACATTCCCTTGGAGGCCAACTTTATTCTCTGGCAGAAGTAGACCTGAATCCACGCCGCCCTGCGGGGCGGCCGATAACGGTAGAGAAAAAGCAGACCCGGCCCGACCGCCGGACAGGGAGGATCAGATCATGACCAAGACACTGACCAGAAAAGAAGTTGCGGTAATGAATGCGTATTGGCGGGCGGCAAACTATCTCTCCGTCGGTCAGATTTATCTTTACGATAATCCCCTGTTAAAGAAACCGTTGCAGCTGGAGCACATCAAGCCGCGCCTGCTCGGACACTGGGGGACGACGCCCGGTCTTAATTTTATCTACGTTCACCTGAACCGCCTGATCAGAAAATATGACCTGAACATGATTTATATTGCCGGGCCGGGACACGGGGGGCCGGGCCTGGTCGCCAATACCTACCTGGAGGGGACTTACAGTGAAATATATCCCAACGTCTCCCGGGATGCCGAGGGTCTGAAAAGACTGTTTAAACAGTTTTCATTTCCCGGCGGCATCCCCAGTCACGCGGCCCCGGAAACGCCGGGTTCCATTAACGAAGGCGGCGAACTCGGCTATTCGCTGGCGCATGCGTACGGCGCCGCCTTCGATAATCCCGACCTGCTGGTTGCCTGCGTGGTGGGCGACGGAGAGGCGGAAACCGGCGCCCTGGCCACCAGTTGGCACTCGAACAAATTCCTGAATCCGGTCCACGATGGCGCTGTCCTGCCGATCCTTCATCTGAACGGCTACAAGATCGCCAATCCCACGGTTCTGGCGCGCATCAGTCACGAGGAACTGGACCAGCTTTTCCGCGGCTATGGCTACCGGCCCTATTTCGTCGAGGGGAGCGATCCCCTCGAGGTTCACCAGCACCTGGCGGCAACGCTCGACACGGTCGTTGCCGAGATCAGACAGATCCAGGACGAGGCGCGCACTCACGGCTTCAGCAAACGGCCGGCCTGGCCGATGATTATTTTCCGTACTCCCAAGGGCTGGACCGGTCCCAAAGAGGTTGACGGCCTGCCCGTGGAAGGCACTTGGCGCGCCCACCAGGTGCCGCTGGCCGAGTTGGCGACCAAGCCCGAACACCTGAAAATGTTGGAGCAATGGATGAAGAGCTACCGGCCCGAAGAGCTGTTCGATGACAACGGCAGGCTTGTTGCCGAGCTGGCCGCGCTGGCGCCCGAGGGTGAGCGGCGCATGGGCGCCAATCCCCATGCCAACGGCGGCCTGCTGCTGCATGATTTGAGGATGCCCGATTTCCGGGATCATGCCGTGGCCGTGCCGCAGCCGGGGAGGGTGCTGGCCGAGGCGACCAGGATCATGGGGGCGTTCGTGCGGGACGTGATGAAACTCAACTGGGAAAAGCGCAACTTCCGGGTTGTCGGACCGGACGAGACGGCCTCGAACCGCCTGACCCATCTTTTCGACATCACCGAGCGGGTCTCGACCGCCGAGATTTTGCCAACCGACGACCACATCTCGGCCGACGGCCGGGTGATGGAGGTGCTGAGTGAACATCTCTGCCAGGGATGGCTGGAGGGCTATCTTCTCACGGGCCGCCACGGTCTGTTTTCCTGTTACGAGGCGTTCATCCACATTGTTGATTCAATGTTCAACCAGCACGCCAAGTGGTTAAAGGTCACCCGCGACATCCCGTGGCGGCGGCCCGTCGCCTCATTGAACTACCTGCTGACCTCGCATGTCTGGCGGCAGGACCATAACGGTTTCAGCCACCAGGACCCCGGTTTCATTGATCACGTGGTGAACAAAAAAGCGGACATCATTCGTATCTATCTGCCGCCGGACGCGAACACCCTCCTGTCCGTGACCGACCATTGTCTCCGCAGCCGTGATAAAATCAATGTCATCGTTGCCGGCAAGCAGCCGGAGCTGCAGTGGCTGGACATGGATTCGGCCGTCAGGCACTGCCAGGCCGGACTCGGCATCTGGAAGTGGGCCAGTAACGACGAGGGCGGCGATCCCGACGTGGTCATGGCCTGCGCCGGCGATGTCCCGACCCTGGAAACCCTGGCGGCCGTCGAGATCCTGCGGCAGCACTTCCCGGACCTGAAAATCCGGGTGATCAACGTGGTAAACCTGATGACGCTCCAGCCGCAGAGCGAACATCCCCTCGGCCTCTCCGACCGGGATTTCGATGTCCTCTTTACCACGGACAAACCCGTTATCTTCGCCTTTCACGGTTATCCCTGGCTGATCCACCGCCTGACCTATCGCCGGACCAATCACCGGCAGCTGCATGTCCGCGGCTACAAGGAAGAGGGGACGACCACCACGCCCTTTGACATGGTGGTCCTGAACGACCTGGATCGTTTTCACCTGGCTGGCGACGTGATCGACCGGGTGCCGAGTCTGGGCTCCCGGGCCGCCTATGCCAAGCAGTTCCTCCGCGACAGGCTGCAGGATCACAAGGACTATATCCGCAAACATGGCGAGGATATGCCTGAAATCCGCAACTGGAAATGGAACGACGTGACACCACTGAATAAAAGCGCCGACGACATGAAACCGAGGGGGATACCTGAATTCGTGAGCGTTCGAGAACAGTGCAGATGCAAGGCGGCGGCGATGGTTATTCTGGTGTGATATCAACGAGTTGTTAACGCAGCAGATGCGCTGTTCCCGGGCGCCGGACCTGCCCCTATTGACCTGAAGACACCTTGTATGTATGCCTGGCGATCATGAGATTCTCGTCCGTCGGCACGACCCGGACCTTGCAGGAACCGTCGGCAGCGGAGATCGTCCCGGCATGGCTCTCGTTGAGCGCCGGGTCAAGCCGGACACCGAGATAGGCGAGCCCCCGGCACACGCTCCGGCGGACCGGCGCGGCCTGCTCGCCGATGCCGCCGGTAAAGACCAGGGTGTCGAGCCCTTCGAGGACGGCGGCCAAGGCCCCGATATGTTTGCGGACATGGTAGCAGAACATCTCGACGGCCAGGGAGGCGCGGGGGTCGCTGTCTCTTCTCTCCAGCAGGGTCTTCATGTCGGAGCTGATTCCCGAAACTCCCAGGAGTCCCGATTGATGATTGACGAGGTCATCGAGCCCGGCAACGCTTCGGACCTCTTCCCTGAGCAGATAGATGAGAACCCCCGGATCGAGGTCGCCGCAGCGCGTCCCCATCATCAGGCCGCCGGTCGGCGTAAATCCCATGGTGGTGTCCAGGGGTTGGCCGTCCCGGATTGCGGCCATGCTGGCGCCGTTGCCAAGGTGGGCGATAATCGTCCGGCCCATAGCCGCTTCGCCGAGGACATCGAGAATATATTCATAAGAGAGGCCGTGAAAACCGTA